>SVRN01000009.1 GCA_015064805.1 Oscillospiraceae bacterium | reverse complement strand
GCCAAAGGGCCTAATGCCCTTTGGATTCCCGCAACGCGAAAAGCCGTTCCGCTGTCGCTCCACTCATTTTTTCGCGAAAGCAAGCATCTTCAGCTTTTGCGTTGGCGTTTTAAATAAAAACGCCAACACGAAGGGCGCACGCAAACAAGAAAGCAAAAATTTTCGCCAACTGCTACGCACCCCAGCTCAACTAACTTTTTAGCAAAAACGATTTTGCTTTCCCCGCCTGCCACCAAAACGGGCTGTCGAGGCGCCAGCCCCTACCGAGAAAGAAAATACTTTTTCTTTCTTCGTCTGCCGCGCGTGGTGGCTATACGGCGAGAGATGCAGAAAAAGCATATATGTTTTTCTCGTCTTTCTCTTTGTAGCGCGGCGCAGAGTGAAGAGAGGAGAGATCGCCTGCTTGCAATAGGAAGCGGATCTTTGATCCGCTGACGCAAAAATTGCTGACGCCACAACGCCTTTTGGTAACCACCAAAAGATAGCGAAAGAAACAGGTCTTGCGGGTTTCTTAAGGGCATTAGGCCCAGAATAAAATTTATTTTTCTATGGGAAGAATTTTGCTTGCAAAATTCTTCGGGAGCGGGTAATTTCACTTTCCCATAAAAACTGAATTAGATGCCCGCGTTTCTTTCGCCCTTTCTTTGTGAAACGACAAAGAAAGGGCATCCATACTTGCACAGCGAGCGCGTGCGGCAAAGCCGCACAGTGAGAGCGTCAAAAGGAAAAGTTGTTAAAAATCCAACCTCCCCCAACACAAAACGGGAACTCTTAACGAGTTCCCGTTTTGCTATATTCTTCTTATCTCTGTACTCTGCCGCTCGCATTACCGCCTGCCAGCGACTTTACTTCACTTACACTCACCATGTTGTAGTCACCCTCGATCGAGTGCTTCAGGCAGCTTGCCGCAACGGCAAACTCAATGGAGTCCTGCGTCGAGTAACCCATCAGCTGGGAGTAGATCAGACCGCCGCCAAAGCTGTCACCACCACCAACACGGTCAACGATGTGCATGTGATACGACTTGGAGAAGCAGTAGTTCTCACCGTCGTACAGCATACCTGCCCAGTCGTTGTCGTTGGCGCTGATCGACGAACGCAGCGTAATGGCAACCTTCTTGAAGCCAAACTTGTCCATCAGCTGTCTTGCTACGCTCTTATATCCCTCGTGGTTGACCTTGCCCGCGTTGATATCGGTGTTCTCGGCGTCGATGCCAAAGACGTCGTGCGCGTCCTCCTCGTTGGAGATGCAAACGTCAACGTAGGGCATCAGCTCGGTCATGGTTGCGCGAGCCTCGTCCCGCGTCCACAGCTTCTTGCGGTAGTTGAGGTCGCAGGAAACGGTGATGCCTCTTGCCTTTGCAGCCTGACAAGCCTCCAGACAAATGTGAGCGACCGTCGAGTTGAGCGCGGGGGTAATGCCCGTGAAGTGGAACCAATCCACGCCCTCAAAAATGGCGTTCCAATCGAAATCGGAAGGCTGAGCCGTCCAGATGGAGGAGTAAGCGCGGTCGTAAATGACCTTGGAGGGACGCTGGCTGGCGCCCTTTTCCAGGTAGTAAATACCGACGCGGTCGCCGCCGCGGACGATCTTGGAGGTGTCTACGCCATACTTGCGCAGAGAGTTGACGGCCATCTGACCGATTTCATGCTCGGGGAGCTTGGTCACGAATGCGGCGTCCAGGCCGTAGTTGGCAAGGGAAACGGCCACGTTGGCCTCGCCGCCGCCAAAGGTGGCGCCAAAGCTCTCGGACTGAACGAAACGGTTATAGCCCTCGGGGGCCAGGCGGAGCATCAGCTCACCAAACGTAACGACTTTTTTCATATCAAATATCCTTTCTTTTTAGAAGGTGGGATTTACTGCCTATATTATAGCAGATAATTTGCGTTTTGTCATGGTTTTTTGCAAAATTTGTGGGCTTGAATGATAAAAATTAAAATTGCTACATCTTCTTCTCTTGTTTGCCGCCGCACAACGCGCGGCGGTGTATGTGTGTTGTCCTTTTTGTCACGCGACAAAAAGGACGAAAAAACGCGCCAAAGGGCCTAATGCCCTTTGGATTCCCGCAGTGCGTCTTTGCGGGCGCGCAAGCGCGCAGCACGACGCAAAAGCGAGCATCTTCAGCTTTTGCGAGCGCGACTTAAACAAAGTCGCACTCACGGGAGTCGCTCGGACTCCGCTTTAGCAAAAGACATTAGTTTTTGCCTCTCTCCCTGTGATAGACGAAAGTTCAAACAGGACGGAAAAGCAAAAGCTTTTGCCATGCGAACCCATCTTGGGCGTGCGCTTATGCGCCCAAGATGGAGGAAGCTTGCTGAGACAAACAGCCCCGACGGCCATGAAAGGCCGGAGGGATGGAGGGAGGCCCCGGAGGGAACGGCCGGGTTTCCTTCTTGGCTACTTCTTGGGAAACGCCAAGAAGTAGCATCAAAGCCGGTACAGCGCACGCGCGCAGCAGTGTGCGCCCGTAGGCGAAGTTGTTGAAAATCCAGCTAAACTCTCCGCATCCCCCGCAAACCCCCTTGCATTTCCCAAAAACCTATGGTAAAATATAGTATATTCACATCAATAAGGAGTCCACCATGCGAAACGCTCAGCTCGCTGACCTTTTGCGTCCCAAGACCTTCGACGATATCGTCGGACAAGAACATCTCTTCGGCCCGCGCGGTGTCATCCGCCGCATGGTCGAGGGCGGACGCATCACCAATATGATATTCTACGGCCCTCCCGGCATCGGCAAAACCACCGCCGCCGAGATCATCGCCGCGCAGTCGGGTATGCTGTTCCGCCGCCTGAACGCAACCTCGGCCTCCCTTGCCGACGTCAAGGCCGTACTGGCCGAAACGGACAACGTCTTCGGCGCGGGCGGCGTGCTGCTCTATCTGGACGAGATCCAGTATTTCAACCGCAAGCAACAGCAATCCCTGCTCGAATATATGGAGGACGGTCGCGTTACGCTGATCTCGTCCACCACCGAAAACCCCCATTTCTACGTTTACAACGCCATTTTGTCCCGCGCGAGCCTGTTTGAGTTCAAGCCCGTGTCGCCCAAGGCGATTTTGCCTGCTTTGCGCCGCGCGCTGGACTATCTCAACGGCGAGTCGGGAACGGCCAAGACCGCCTCGGACGAGCTGCTCGAGAAGATCGGCCGCGCCACGGGCGGTGATGTCCGCCGCGCCATCGGCCTGCTTGAAAATACCTTCTTTGCCGCCGACGACGAGCTTTCCGAGGAGGATATGACCTCCTTTGCCACCTCGGTGGGCAATTTCAACGACGACACCCACTACGATCTGCTCTCCTGCCTGCAAAAGTCCATTCGCGGCTCCGATCCCGATGCGACCGCCTTTTACGTCGGCAAGCTGGTCGCCGCAGGCGAGCTGTTGGCTCTTTGCCGCCGCCTGCAGGTCATCGCCTCGGAGGACATCGGCCTTGCCTATCCGCAAGCGGCCATGATCACCCGCGCCTGCTGTGAATCGGCCGTCGAGCTGGGTCTGCCCGAGGGACGTATTCCGCTGATCAACGCCGCGCTGATGCTGGCGACCTCGCCCAAATCCAACAGCGCGTACCTGGCACTGGACGCCGCCATGCAGGACATCAACGACGGCAAGGGCGTCAATGTTCCCGCGCATCTGCAATCGCCCCTCTTTAAGGGCTACCGCTACCCGCACGACTATCCCGACCATTACGTTCCCCAGCAATATCTGCCCGACGATCTGCGAGGCAAGCAGTATTACAAGCCCGCCCCCAACAAGCAGGAGAGCGCGGCCGCGGCCTACTGGGATGCAGTGCACGAGCGGGCCAAAAAGAAGTAATTCCGATCATCGAAAGGAAGTATCATGATCTATTTTTCCGAAACGCCCACGAGAAAAAATCACGCCGCCGCAATTCTGGCGCTGTTATTTGGTCTATGCGGCATTGCCGTCTTTACCTGCGCGCGCTTTTTCGACTTTAGCGCGGTGCTCCAGACGATCGGCATCGTGCTGATGATGGTCACCGTCGTGCTGCTTGGCAGCACGCTGGTCAAATACACCTACACGATCCAAAAATCGGACAAGGACGAGCGTGACGAGCTGGCCGTAATCGAGCAACGCGGCCAGAAGCAAACGACCATCTGCCGACTTTTGCTCAGCGACCTTTGCAAGTACGACGTGTGCGCCGCCAAAGAGGAAAAGGCCGTTCGCCGCGCCTATCACGCCGACCGCATCCATTCCTATTGCCCCGACATTTTCGCCTCGCGCGTGGTCTATCTTCTGTTTGAAGAAAACGGCGAGAGGATCGTCCTTCGCCTGCAAGCGAGCGAGCAGTTTATGGACGTGCTCAAAAGAATGACGGGAAAATGAAGAAAACGCGGGACGGTTAGGCTCGTTCTCATAAGGATGTTTACAAATTGTAGGGACCGGCGTCCTCGACGGTCCGCGACACATAATTTTCGGCAGAGAACTTGTTTTCTCTGCCGATCTGTGTTATAATGAGACTAACGAAAAGCCTCCCTCCGAGATGCCATCCGCAAGCGGATGCGGTGGCACGCGTAGCGTGACGGAAGGAACCTGCGTGACTTTCGATTTGTGAAAACCTTCGTGTAACGCATTCTCCCTCAGTCGCCTGCGGCGCCAGCTCCCTCCCGGAGGGAGCCTTAGGACGCGCAACCGTAGCGGCATGGGCTTTGCCCGAAGTATTTGTAATACAGATGCGAAACTGGCGATTAACGATAATAAACGAGGTGTTATTATGGACGGCAAAATAAAAAAATACATAGAAGAAAATAAAGTTTGTTCGGATTTGATATTTAGAAACTGGAGCGAGTTTGTAGAATTGCTTTTTGAGTGTGGAGGTTTTGTAAACGAGATCCTCTGGTTTGAATACGTCTTGATAGACAAGCAAAAGGATTCATTAGGTGGTGGAGGATACGGTGATAAAGAAAATCCCGAATATATGTGGGCTGAAACAATGATATATGACAGAAATATGAAACATTGTTCTTTAGAAGAAATCCGAGCCCATATTGTAGAAACTATTGATAAGTATAAGCCGCATCATTTAGTTCCTTGCTTTTTTGATATTGGCTAATAAATTTGACCCCGACAGATTAAAAAATCTGTCGGGGTTAATCTTTGTTTTCTGCAATACAATTATTGTGATGGACCGTCGAGGACGCCGGTCCCTACAAGGAGAAATCAAACTTCCTTATGAGAAGGAGCCCTTGTCTTGGCGTTTTTTCTATTCTGTTACGCGTGCTTGCGCTCCGTCCATTCGACGGGCAGGCACCAGACGATCTCGACGTAGTCGTTTTGCTCGCGCGTGGGAGATTGAAGCGTAGCCTCGGACAGATCTCCCCGCCAGACGGGCACGTAGGGCGTGGGATTGCAGTTTTGCTTATCCGAGATCACACCGCCGCCCGTGATATTACCGAACATCTCGCCCCAGCCGCCAAAATAGTTCAGATATTCCTGAAAATCGTTGTAGTGGTTGTAGGTGTAGAAGACGAACTTTTCGTCGGGCTCGGTGATGTGGTTGTTGTTCTTATCAAAGCGGGCGTAGACGATGCGGGAGGCGCCGCGGATGATGGACACGCCGTTGTTGTAAAGGGCAGGGCGATAGGCGGGATCGCAGTCGTTGCCCGTCGTACCGATGTCGATCTCGTAATAAACGAAATCTCCGCCACAGCCGCTGATGTTGGGCAGCTCGGGCTCGTAGGGGTAGCGCGAGGTATCACCCGTGAACTGGGTGTGATTGACGCGCAGGTAAATGCCCCAGACGCTCTGGGTCGGTTTGGTCTTTTTGGTAGCGGAATAGTTGGCGGGCACGTCGCCGAAGGCGAAGACGTAAGCGGCAACCTCCTCCAGCGTGATGTAGGCCGCACCGCGGTAGATCTCCATGACCTCCTGCCCATAAGCATTCACCACGACGTAGGTGTTGCCGTCGTCCTCGTAGCGCGTCGCGCGGTTGCGGATGAGCATACCGTCGCGCATGGGCTGATACTCGGAGAGCACGGGTGCTTGATCGGGAACGGTCAGCGATCCCGACATAAAGCCGTGCTGGGTGCGGTAGTAGGCGTCCAGATAGCTGTCCGCGACGGTGTAATTGGCGTAAAACTCGTCCGCGCTCATGCCCTCGTAGGGGTCGACGGCAGGAGCGACGGTGATGGTCAGCTCCTCGCTCGCAACACCTGCGACGGTCGCAACGACGGTGGCAGTGCCCTCCTTTTGGGCGACGACTCTGCCGTCCTGAACCGTGATCACATCAGAGCCGCTCGTGACGCTGAAAATGGCGCCCGATGCCGCGCCTGCAGGGGCGACGGACACGATCAGGTCGGTCGACTCGCCGATCATCAGCGTGGTTTTTTCTGCGGTAAGGGTGACGGACTCGGGGCGGTTGGTGGTGTCAACGACGGTGATGAGCACCTTGTCGCTCAGCTCGCCCAGTGTGGCGGTGACGAGCACGGTGCCGACGCGGTTGGTGGTGACGAGGCCGCTGTCGCTGACGCTGACGCAGTCGCTCGTGGCTGTCCACTTGATCATGGACAATATCTCTTCGCTTTGGTCGATTCTCAATTGAAGCTCGTCTCCGAGGGTCAGCGAAACGCGATCCGCGCCGATGATGTCGATGGCGGTGGGCAGATCGATTTCGGGGGGCTGGGGCTGGTCGGGGCGCTGGCAGCCAAGCAGGGCGCTTGTCAGCGTGGCGAGGACCAGGAGCAGCAGGGTGAGTTTTTTCAGAGCGTTCATGGGTAACTTCCTTTTTCGGGGATTTTCTACATTATTTATATTATAGAGCATGGCGGGGGAAAAGTCAATAGAGGGCGACGGGGAGGGGGGAGTTTAGCTGAATTTTCAGCAACTTCTTCTACGGCCTCGCCCTGCTAGTTTTGTGTTCATGCTTGCATGACGCCCGTGTTTAGCGGGCGAACAAAACTTGCTATTTCGCTTGCGAAATATGGCTTCGCGCGCTCGGTGTGCCAGCTTTTCGTGTCACTTCTTGCCACGCGGCAAGAAGTAACCAAGAAACGCGCCCAGGCGTTCCCCCCTGGGCACCCCCTTTCCGTGCCGCGCTACAAGGTAGACTGGGGAGAAAGACATCTTTACCCTGCTGCATCTCCCGCCGCCTTGCCACCACGCGCGGCAGTCGGAGGAAGAAAAAGCTTTTTCTTTCTCGGTAGGGGCTGGCGCCTCGACAGCCCGTTTTGGCGGCAGGCGCAGAAAACAAAATCGTTTTGCTTGAAATTTTGTTTGACTCGGGTGCGTCGCAGATGGCAAAAACTTTTGCAGTTTCGCTTGCGTGCGCCTTCCGTGTCGGCGTTTTTATTTAAAACGCCAACGCAAAAGCTGAAGATGCAACCCTTCGCGAAAAAATGAGCAGAGCGAAGCGCCGCGACTTTTCGCGTTGCGGGAATCCAAAGGGCATTAGGCCCTTTGGCGCGCAATGTTTGCGCCCGCGCTTGCGCGATGTTCGCGACCGCGAACAAGCAAACTTGCGATTTCGGCTTGCCGAAATCTGGTTTCTTCCGCCACTTCTTGGGGCGCACCAAGAAGTGGCATCCAAGTTGGCACAGCGCGGCGCGTCAGCTGTACGCGCGTCCCGAGGAGAAGTCGATAAAACTCCCGCCAAACAAAAAAAGAGAACCGCATCCGAAGATGCGGTTCCTTTCTTTATTGACCTAAGTCTTTACTCACTTGCTCCAGGTGATATCCCAAATAGCAAGTCTGTCCTTGTTCTTGGAAGAAGCAGTAGGGCAGTTGTTAACGATCTCAATGGTGAACTCGCCATCAACAGCCGTATCCAGCGTCCAGGTGTAGCTGTATGCCGTATTCTGTGCAACCTCAGCGGCTGCAATTACAAGGTCCTTGGTTGCCACAACCTCGCCACCCTTCTTGATGGTAATGGTGATGTTAACACCATTGGCCTCGGAGTAAGGATGACCGTACTGGAAGCTCAGAGAAGCAATACCGTTTGCCAGCGTGGGGGAAACGATGCTGCCGACTGCACTGGTCTTACCGTTAATAACGGCAGCAGAGGTGCCTGCGCCGCCGATGAAGGAGAACACACCGGTCTGGGTGTTTGCTACGTCAGCGTCGTTGGTACCAATGATGACCTGCGCATTGTTGACCGTCCAGCCGCCTGCCGTCGTATGGGTTGCGTACTGGGTCTTTGCCGCACCGTCGTAGAAGGTGTTGAAGTCAGCCTTGTTGCCGGTTGCGGGAGTCTCGGGAGTCTCGGGAGTCTCGGGCTCCTCAGGCTTTTCCTCTTCAACGTAATCGTCGTTGGTGAACTTGATGTTAGCAATCGCAACCTTCAGCTTTTCTTCACCAACGGTGATGGTGGAATCGCTGTACCAACGGATGAAGTTCCACTTGGTAGCGTCCATAGGCTTGCCGTCGGGACCGTGCTCGGTGAAATCGCTCAGATTCCACTTCACGTGGTTCCAACCAACAACCCAACCGGTGTCCTTACCATAGAACTTCTTGCAGTTCTCCTCCTTATCGGAGGCTCCACTGGAGGTCAGCTCAAAGCTGAACAGAGCCTCAGCAATCACGTCGATATGGGAAACGTAAACGTCGAATTCGATATACTTCATACCGGAAATATCAATGACAGGCGCTTCGCCGACGGCAGTGATCTCACCGTAGCGATACATGAAGGCGCCTACATGGAGGGAGCTGCCTGCAGCCCAGTTTCTGTGCTGGGACATGGGCATTCCCTGGAAGTCCAGCTTCAGCTTGCACTGATCCCACTTATCGCTGTCGATCGGAACCTCGATGAAGGAGGGCGCCTCAGGAGCGGCAGGCTTCTGTTCGGTGATCCAACCGTTCTTGATCTGGGGGGTATTGTTGTACTGACCAACGATACCGTAGATGGTAACGGTGTCGCCAACAGCAGGCTGGTTAGCCATAGCGTCGAAGCGGTTTGCACCGGTTGCGTCGAAGGTGCCGTAGATGGTCAGGATGTTGCCCTTATCGTCGGTAATCTTCATGTTACCGTACTGGGTGTTGTAGATCTCGGTGATCACACCGGTGACGTAGTACTTGCCCTCGGTGTAGGTGTTGTGCTCCTTGGATGCGCCAAGAGCGATGACCTGCTCAACGGTCAGAGTAGAATCGGGAGCGGGATCGTCGGAGGGCTCGGGATCGGGATCGGGCGTTTCGCCTGCGCCTGCAACGTTAGCAACGATCCAACCGTTCTTGATCTGAGGCGTGCCGTTGTACTGACCAACGATACCGTAGATGGTAACGGTGTCACCTGCAACGGGCTTCTTTTCCATAGCGTCGTATCTGAGAGCACCGGTTGCGCTGTAGGTACCGTAGATGGTCAGGATGTTGCCTTCAGCGTCGGTGATCTTCATGTTACCGTACTGGGTGTTGTAAACCTCGGTGATGACACCGGTTACCAGGTGCTTTTCCTCGGTGTAGGTATTGTGCTCCTTGGATGCGCCAAGATCGATGGTATCCTTAACGGAGGTGGGAGTGGTGAAGGACATGATCCAACCGTTCTTCACCTGAGGAGTACCGTTGTACTGGCCAACGATACCGAAGATAACGACGTAGTCGCCAGCAACGGGCTTGTTTGCCATAGCGTCGTAACGGTCTGCACCGTCTGCGCTGTAGGTACCGTAGATGGTCAGGACGTTGCCCTGATCGTCGGTGATCTTCATGTTACCGTACTGGGTGTTGTAAACCTCGGTAATGATACCTGCAACGAGGTACTTCTCCTCGGTGTAGGTGTTGTGCTCCTTGGATGCGCCAAGAGCGATGATGTCAGCAACGGGAGTTACGGACTTGGAGAGCTTGATCTTGAATTCCTTGGTAGCGGTCTTGCCGTCGCAGGTTGCGGTAACGGTTACGATAGCCTCGGTAGCCGCATCGGGAACGGTGATGGTCAGCTTGCCGTCAGCGATGACAGCGTGCTCGCTGTTGGAGGTCCAGGTCAGAGTAACCTCGGGATAAGCGGCGCCTGCTGCGAGCAGCTCAACGACTGCATCGGAGGTGAAGCTTGCGTCGAGCTTCAGGCCCTCCAGGGTGTCAGCGATCTTCTGCTCGGGGGTCTTCTCAACCTTTTCCAGGTACTCGAAGCAGCCGGTGTCCATAGGAATGAGGTAAGGTGCGCTGTTGTACAGAACCAGAATACCGGTAACGTTAGCCTTCCAGCCGAACTTTTCTGCGTGAGCCTCGTCGATGGTGGTCTTATCGGGGCTGCTCGTGGTGCCGTCCTCGCCCACGACGATCTTAAGCGTGGTGGGGAAGTCGGTAACGTAGGTACGGATGTAAGAGATCTCCTCGTTCAGCTTGAACTTAAGGTAATCGGAGGTGCCGCCCAGCTCCTGGCCGGCGATCTCAACGCCCTTGATGGTTACGGGCAGACCGACGTAGTTCTTCAGGGACTCGCCTGCAGCAAACTTGTCGGTGATGTCAACGGGAGCGTACTCCTTCTTGGTAGCGTCAACGATCTTAGCCGTACCGCCCTTGATCTCCTGCATGCCGTGGTAAGGAGCAATGGGACCGGAGACGGAAACGGTCATACCGACCTCGATGCCAAGGTCAGCAACGGGGTCAGCGTCCATCTGGTAGGAGTAGTAGCCGCCAACGACGTTAGCGTCTGCCAGGAACAGATGGTTTCTGGTATTGCCTGCGGCCTTGGAGTTGATGGCAACGACGATACCTTCGATAAGAACGGTGTCATCCTCCTTTGCAGCCATGTACTGCTCGAAGGAAAGAACCTCGTACTTGGGAACGTTGAACTTGATCGCCTTCTGGGCGGTGGTACCGTCAGCAGCCTTAGCGGTTGCCGTCAGGGTGAACTCATAGCCCGTAGCGGACTTTTCGTCAATGTCAACGGTATAGGTCTTATCGTCCTTCTTGGTGACGGTTGCGCCCTCGCTGGCGGTCCATTCGATGTCGTAAGCAATGCCGCCGACCTGAACGGTTGCAGTCACCTCGAAGTCTTCCTGCTTGGTGGTGCTATCCTTGTAGAGGTTGAAAACGTACGTTACCGCAGCGTTTGCGTCATACGTAACCTCAGGCTGAGGATCCACAGGCTGTTGGGGCTCGCAAGCGACAAAAGTCAGCACGCAAAGCGCCAGAACCATGAGGATTACAAGAAACTTTTTCATGATTTTACTTTCTCCTTGTTGATTTTGATTTAATTAATTAAAAAAATAAATCAGTGAATCGTAATGGCAGCCAGGGTAAATACCTTGATCTGCTTTTGCGCATCGGTCGAGCCCTCGGGCGTAAAGGAGTCGACGACGCCAACGACGTCGATCGTCTTGCCCATAAAGCGTTCGGCCTTGACCAGCTCACCGTTTTCGTACAGCTTGATGGTGCGGATGGTGATGCGCACGCCGTCCTTTTCGCAGGTCAGCGAGATCGCGCCTGCGTTGTCGCCCGTCTGGGTCGTCCAGGTATCAACCACGGTCAGGCCCTTGAGGGTAACGGAGGTATAAAGTGCAAGCTCGTTATTATCGAAGGAAACCTTCTCTTCGCCCACCGTCAGCTCGGTCTTGCCCGTCATAAAGTCGGACAGACTTACGATCTCGGTGTAGGGGATGGTCTGCTCGCTTTCGATCAGACTGGTATAGGCGGGATCGCCCGGCTTCATCTGGTCGTATTCCAGACCTGCGATCTGGTAAGCGTTGACGACCTCGGCATACTGGAAGGTGCCGACGATGCGAACGCGGTTGCCTGCCTTGAGGAATCTCTTGGCGCTGGTTGCCAGATTGTAGCCGTAGAATACCTGCATACCGTACCAACGCTCGTCCTCTTCGTCGTATTGCTCGACGTAGAGCGTGCCGTTGGTATCCTGCGAAATAATGCCCTCAACGGCGACCTTGACACCCTCGTACTCCTCGCGGTTGGTGCGCAGCTCCTTGATGGTGATCTCGGTTGCGGCACCGTAGGGGAAGGTGGGGTCCTTTTCGCCCGAGTGGACGTACAGCTTTTCAGCCGTTGCCTGCGCCAGCGCGGCAAGACAGGTCTTACCGTAGCGGTTCTGACCCGAGTTGGACGCGATCGCGTAGCCGGACTGCAGAATTTCAATGTTCAGGTTACGCCACTCGGCGTCTGCCGTACTCTTGTACCAGATCCAGAGCAGGTGTCTGCCGTTGTTGTCCTTATTCCAGACGTCGGTATCCGACTCCAGCATAATGGCAGCGGCATTTTTCAGCGTCGTTTTGGTGAACGCTGCTGCGGTTTTTCCCCACTCCTCAAGCTTACCCGTCGATTCGGGGGTGTCGATGGCAAGGTATCTGGCCTTGACGACGCCCTCGGGGAACTCTTCGGATTCCTTGACGTAAAAGTGGGTGGTGTCGCCGTCGATGTACGACTTGACGGTCGCCTCGATCTTGCGACTTTCACTGGTCATATCCAGCTTGGTGTCAGCGACGTAGTCGATATGCTCGCGCTGATCCGCGGGATCCTCGCTACCGGGGCCGCAGGATACGACGCAAGCCAGCGTCATAAGCATCGCCAGGAGCAAAGCCATCAGCTTCACTCCCGCGCGGGCGGGGATACCCCGCCCGGTGGAATGAGTAAACATCATCATAAGAAATTAGTCTGCCTGATACTCACACTCAGCGACAGCGGCCTCGAACGCAGCCTTGATGGCAGCGGCAACGTCGCTCTCGGAGGTGGTCAGACATACCTGCATCAGCTTACCAACCTCGTCACGAGCGGTGGAAGAACCGTTGAATGCGGGGGAGGTGTAGTAAGCGTCGACCTGCTCAAGGCATACCTTGGTGGACAGCAGAGCCAGGCCCTCGTAACCGTTGGCGTGCTTGAGCTCTTCTGCGTAAACAGCGTTATCGGTAACGTTTTCCAGTACGGGAACGTAGCCGGAGGTCATACCGAATTCAGCCTGGAAGTCAACGGTGGTGGTCAGGAACTTGACGAACAGCCAGGAAGCGAGAACCTCCTGAGCGTTAACCTTCTTGAAGATGCACAGCGAAGGACCCTGAGAGATAACCTTGGGAGCTTCAGCGTTGACCTGAGGAATGGAGGTGATACCAACCTCGAACTTGAAGGAACCGTCGTCGTTCTTGGGGATCTGGTGGTTTGCACCTGCAGAGGAACCGATGCACATGTAGCAGTTACCTTCCTCAGCGGGATCCTTGGTGAACAGAGCAGAGGTGTAACCGCCGGAGATCTCCTGGGTGGTTACGTAGCCCTTCTTGTACCATTCACGGAACTCTGCGACGAAGCCGCGGTTGACCTCGTTATCGAACAGGAAGTGCTCACCGGTTGCGCTGGTGTAGGGAGAGCCGTACTGCTCGCACATGGTGATGAACCAGTTTGCCTCGGAGTCGTAGCCCAGAGGAATGCTCTTGGGGTCGATCTCCTTGATCTTTGCGCAGGTCTCCTCCAGCTCGTCCCAGGTGGTGGGAACCTTGAGGTCGGGATGATCGTCAAAGAAGGTCTTGTTGTAGTAGAGGACCTCGGTGGACTTGGACATAGGCAGCGTGTACATCTTGCCGTCACCGAACTGCTTACCCTCGTTGTAGTAGCCGTCGATGAAGTTGTCGATCTGCTGCTGCGTCAGGCCCAGCTGCTCGGTGGTGCCGTCAGCGCGGGTTACGGTCTCGGTGGAAGCGATCAGATCGTCCAACGTCTGAACGGCCTGAGCAACGTTGTAGAGCGCTACGTGGTCGGGATAGCAGTAAGCGATGTTGGGCTGGTCACCGACGGTGATCTCCGTCTTGATCTGCTCGCGAACGTCGTCGTAGCCGCCGACCTGCTTGTGCTCAACGGTGATGTTGGGGTACAGCTTGTTGAATTCAACGATGTACTTGTCCAGGACGGTGCGCAGAGCCTCGCCCATGGTGTGGTAGAAGGTGATAGTCACCGGAGTTTCGGTGTCGAAATTGAACTCGGTTACGTCACCGGCCTGCTGGTTGGGGTTGCACGCAGCAAACGTAAACAGCGAAGCCATGACCATAACGATGGCCAACACCAGCGATACGATTCTTGTTTTCACAATTAGAATCCTCTCTTTCTTTTGTTTGAAAAATATTTGTATAATAATCAGTCGGGGGGACTGTTATTATCGATCAACCCTTGATACCGCTTCTCGAAACGCCCTTCATAATATACTTACGCAGGAAGATGAAGACGAGGAACAGCGGGAAGGATACGATGGCAACGGCGGCCATCTGAACGGGGATATTGACCTCACCCTTCGCATCGGTAAAGGCATTACGCAGACCGTTGGTGATCAGGTGGTATGCCTCGTCGTTAGCGACCAGTCGGGGCCAGACGTAGGAGTTCCACGCGCCCATCATTTTCAGAATGGTGATGGAGATGAGCGAGGGGAGTGCCAGCGGGATCATGACCTTCCACAGATATTTCAGATCGCTCGTACCGTCTACCTTGGCGGCCAGATACAGCTCGTTGGGGATCTGCAAGAAGTTCTGGCGGAGCAGGTAGATGTAGAAGACGCTGACGAGGAAGGGAACGATCAGTACCGTATAGGTATTTTTCCAATGCAAGGCGCTGACCGTCGCGTAGTTGGTGATGGTAAACAGCTCACCGGGGATCATCATGGTCGCAAGCAGAGCGGCAAACAGCGCGTTCTTGCCCTTGAACTCCAGACGTGCGAACGCGAAGGCGGTCAGCACGGTGATGACGAGAGAGAGCAGCGTGGAAACGATACCGACGTACATGGTGTTGAGGAACAGACGGCCAAGGTTGGCGGTTTTGAAGGCCTCAACGTAGTTGTAAAGGATGACCTTTCGCGGCCAAAGCGTTTGTGCGAACGACACGATGGGCTCTTTATACTCAGCCAGGCTCTTGACGGAGGAGACGAGCATAAAGTAGAAGGGGAACAGAATAATCAGAGCCATCAGGACAAGGAAGGTGTACAGCATGATCTGCACCGCGATCTTAACGACGCGCTGACGGACGTTGACCTTTTGCATATCTCTTTCCTGCATGGTTACAGTCTTTTGTTCAGTCATATCGTCACCTCCTTAATAATGGGTCTTTTTCTTGCTGACGTACAGATTGATCATGGTAACGATAAAGATGATACCAAAGAGAATCAGTGCGGCAGCGCTCGCACGTCCCTGGTGGTTGCTCAGGGAGTCGTAGATAAATCCAACCATGGTATTCAGACGGCGAGGGTCACCGGTGGGACCCATATCTTCGCCGAAAATACCAACGATGCTGGAATATTCCTTAAAGCCACCGATGAAGCCGGTGATCACGACGTAAGCGATCATGGGAGAGAGCAGCGGCACCGTGATGCGGGTGAAGGTGCGCAGACGGGAGGTACCGTCCACCTTTGCCGCCTCGTAGTACTGCTTGTTGACGCTCTGCAAGCCGCCCAGAAGGACGAGGATCTTGAAGGGCAGGGCGTTCCACACGATGTAAACGACCATAACGAACATATTATGGAAATAGCTCGAGCCGGCGTTGATCCAGTTGATGGGCTCGCCGCCAAAGAACTCGATGACGCTGTTAACGATACCCGCAGTAATGATCAGCTCGTTCTCGCCGCCGAAGTTATTACCGATCATGTTGAACATGGCGGCGAATACCATACCGATGGCGATGGAGTTGGTTACGTAGGGAAGGAAGAAAATGGTCTGAAGCAGACGCTGGAAGGGTCTGATGGCGTTGAGGCATACGGCGATGATCAGCGCAAGCAGCGTCGAGATCGGAACCGTCAGCACGCAAAGCAACATGGTATTGACCAGGCAGGTGATAAACTTATCATATTGAAGGACCTGCACGAAGTTGCCAATGCCAAACTGATAGGTAATACCACCTGCGGCGCCCATGGAGCTGTAGTTTTCAAGGAACGCCATGCGGACCGTGTTAACGATCGGCCAAGCGGTGAAAACGAGCAGCAGCACGATGGCGGGCGACAGGTAGATCCACGCTTTCCATGAGTTTTTACTTTCTACCATAGCGCGTCACCTCAAAAGCGGATGCGTTCTTCCGTTTCTACGTTGAACAGGAATACCTTGTGCGGCTTGAGCGAGAAGCGTACCGTTTCTGCTGCGGCGATCTTGGTATCCGAATCGACGATAGAACGGATGACGGGGTTCTGGGAGGACTCGTTGGTCGAAACGACGCTGACGTCGCGGCCCATGATCTCAACGTTATTGAGGTTGCAGGTCAGAGGACCGTTTTCATCTACGACAAAGCCCTCGGGACGGATGCCGACGGTGACCTTCTGGTCCTCAACGCCCGCAACGTCCAAAACGGCCTCTTCGCCGATATACAGCTTACCGTCCTTGACCTCACCATTGAATACGTTGATGGGAGGCGTACCCAGGAACTTGGCGACGAACAGGTTTGCGGGATCGTCGTAAACCTCCTGAGGCTTACCGATCTGCTGCAGCACGCCCAGCTTCATAACGACGATCATATCGGAAATGGACATGGCCTCTTCCTGGTCGTGGGTAACGAAGATGGTGGTGATGCCCGTTTCCTTCTGGATGCGGCGGATCTCCTCGCGCGTCTGCAGACGCAGTCTTGCGTCCAGGTTGGACAGCGGCTCGTCGAGCAGCAGTACCTTAGGCATCTTGACCAGCGCACGTGCGATCGCAACTCTCTGCTGCTGACCACCCGACAGCTCGCTGGGCTTACGGTCCATCAGCTCGTCGATCTGAACGAGCTTGGCTGCCTGATAAGCACGCTCGATCATGGTGCTCTTGTCCATCTTGTCGGCGCCCTTGAGGTTCTGCAGCGGGAACATGATGTTCTGCATGACCGTCATGTGGGGGTACAGCGCGTAGTTCTGGAACACAAGACCAATGCCTCTGTTCTCGGGCGACAGCTCGGTCACGTCGTCGTCGCCAAAGAAGATCTTACCGCCCGTCGGCTTCTGCAGACCGCTGATCATATACAGCGTCGTACTCTTACCGCAGCCGGAGGGGCCGAGCAAGCCGATGAGCTTTCCGTCGGGAATCTCAAAAGTAAAGTCGTTGACCGCAACAACCTCTTCATTCGATTTCTTGTTGCGGCTGGGGAAGATCTTTGTCAAATTTTGCAAAACAACCTTCATACAAAAACCCTTTCTTGAATTGAAAAATTTATTTTTAATTTATTGAATCTCAACGTGGGGTGCGGGTCAATAGTCCGCGTTTTTGACCTGCTCGGCGTGGATCTTCTTTTTGTATTCGTTCATATCGTCAACGGAGTCGAAGATCATCTGGGAGGAGAGGTCGACCGCGACGGTGTTCGCCAACAGGTCGTGGATGCAGGAATTGGTCTTGGTAATGAGGATCACGCCGATCTGCAGCACGAGAATGAGCAGCAGCATGATGGTGCCCGTCAGACCCAGCGTTCCGAACAAGGCCATGATGAAGATATACACGGGAATCATGGTCTCAAGCGTGAATTTGCCCAGGACGGTACGGACGAACAGCGCCAGAGTCGAAAGGCGGACGCCGTTGGTGTGCACGAGGGCGATGCCGAAGATCTTTTTGCCGACGGTCTGGCCGTTTTTGAAGACGAGCGGCAAAATCAGCTCCAGCACGACGTAGGCGAGCAGGATGCTGACGGTGGAGATCATCAGGATCAGATTAAACTGCATATTGTAGAGGTAAAGCGCGTCTTCGTCCTTGGCAAATTCCGCATAGGCTTCGTCGAAGTATTTGCGCTGATCCTCGGTCATTTTGTTGTATTCTTCTTCCGAGATATCAAAGGAAACGCCGTATTTCTCCTCGTACGTTTGCTCCACGGCCTCCAGGCGCTCGTTATAGCCGTCGTAGCCTGTAACGACCGACATAACGAAGGCAAATCCCGTAATCAGGATCAGCAGCAATATGATATCCAAAAGAAAAGCCGAGACGCGTTTGAGCACGCTCGCTTTTTGCAGATCAAGCATCATGGGTAATTCCCCTTTTCAGGCACGGTCCGTGCAAAAGATTACATATTAATATACATGCATAGATATTGTACCACAATTCCGTGATAAAATCAATGATATTTTCGAGATTTTTCGGCAAAAAAGCATGGCGAAAGTGACAAAAAAAGGGGGTGTTTTTTGGCGTTTATGACCACGGGGGAAAAGGGGGGAGGAAGGGGGTGAAATTCCTCACCACTTCTTCTTTTGACGCTTGCCCTGTGCCTGCGGCACGCGCTCGCTGTTCAGCTTATTATGCCACTTCTTGCTACGCGGCAAGAAGTGGCGGAAGAAACGCGCCAAAGGGCCTAATGCCCTTTGGATTCCCGCAACGCGCAAACGTCGCTACGTTTCACTTCGCTCATATTTGCGCGAAGGTGGGCATCTTCAGCTTTTGCGTTTGCGAAAAAACAGCGGCACCGCATTCTCGTGCGATGCCGCTGTAAAATCATTCAGTTATCTCATTTTGAGAAGTTCAGCTCGTTGCAGATCTTACCCTCGTTGGTAATCACGGCCAGCACGCAACCGGTGTAATAGTTTTTATCGTTCCAGTTACAAGCCGCAACCTCAACCGTGACCTCCTGTCCCGCAAACGCCTTGAGCCAGCCGTACTGACCGGCATTGGAGCAATACAGACGCAGCTGAGTACCGTTGCCATCGGTCAGGTAAATGTTGGTGTAATACTGTGCCTCCTCTACCGTGACGGTCGCCTTCAGCACGAAAACGGTCGTGGTATAGTCGGTCATGGGATTCAGATCATAAACCTGCTTGAGCGTCTTGTCCGACACAAAGGTAGCAGTGGAATACTCGTGCTTGCCGTAGGCATTGGAAACGACCTTGGCGTCGTTCAGGCAGGTCTGGCCATAGTAGTTGGTGCCGCCCTTGGTGTTGATGTGACGGACCGCCTCAAGGATCACCTCGTGACCGATCTGCAGCGTTGCCATGGTCTCGGCATCCGTCTGAACGGCGATCACGCCCGTTTCATCGATAAGGTAGAAGCCGGTCTTGTTGACCAGAGAAGGACCAACGATGCCCTTGACGGTCACGGTGTCGCCCTTGTTGGCGGCGATGGCGCCTGCAACGTTGACGTAATCGACGTCCTCGTTGAGCACTACGGAAATCTCAAACGTCTCGCTGTATTCCTTGCCGCCGTACGCGCCCTTGACGGTGACGGTCGCCTTGCCTGCGCCCAGGCAGTTCATGATCAGCTTGTCGCCGACGGGAACGAACTTGACGACAGATTCGTTGTCGGAGCTGTAGCTCAGCGTTGCGTTTTCAAAGCCAAGCAGCTCGGAGGAAACGCTCGTGGTCATCTCGAGCGCGGGATTGCCCGAATAGGTAGGCAGGAACTGGGTCAGGCCGTGGTACTTGACCGCAAACTCAGCCGCGCCGTTCTTATCAAAGGTATAGCCGTTGTCCTCGACAGCGACGGGCAGGAAGCGATAGACGCAGCCCGACTGGGTGGACTTGGCGTTGAGGATCATGAGATAGACGGTGCAGATCTTGCCATCGAACTGGTCCAGCCAAGAGAAATCAGAGCCGTTGCACTGGGTGTAGGTGTAGGTACCCGTCGTACCGTCCAGATCGTTGAAATAGTAGTTGGTGAAGCCGTTACCGGGGCGCTTGCTTACCAGGGCGTTGACCTTGCGGATGATGGTGGTGGTGTCCTCGGTCACGGGCGCTTCCAGCATGTCCTTGACGGTGCTTTCCTGGATCCAGCTCTTATCAAAGACGTTGTCCGTCTTCTTGTCGTTGGAAACGAGATACGCGTCCTCGAGCTGGTTACAGCCCTTGTAGCCGAACTTATCGGCCAGGCCCTGCTCGTCGCCCAGGACCCAATAGGTCTTGGAAGCGGCCAGCTCGACCTTATTACCAACGGCGACCTGCTGGGTAGCGTCACCGCCGTAGACGTAGATGGACTGGGTGTTATCGACCAGCACGAAACCGATGGGCTTCATGCCGTTGGCGTAGGTGATGGCGGCAACCACGCCACTGACCTTGACCTTGGCACCGACAGCGGCCGCTCTGGCCTCGGCGATGGTGGCGGTGGTGTAGGCAGTGAGGTCAACGACCGCGTCGTTCTTCTTGAACTCGATCAGACGGGCGTTTTTGACTTCCTTGGTGCCGTTATAGTTCTGGAGAATACAATGAAGCAGGACCTCGTCACCCTTGTAGGGCTTTTCGTCCATGGCGCTGTAGTTGATCTCGCCGTCGGCGCTGTAGGTGCCGTAAACGGAGATCTCGCCCGTTTCGTCCTCGATGATCATCTGGCCGTAGGCGGCGTTGACAATGGTCTTGATCTTGGCGCGGATGTAGTAGCGCTCGGTGGTGATGTTACCGACCTCGCCGCATAGCTCAAGCGCCTGGGCGATGGTGATGGTTTCATATTTGTCCTCGGGCTTTTCGTCATCCGGTTTTTCATCACCGGGCTGATCGACGTCGGGCTTTTCATCGTCGGGGGTGTCAGGGGTCTCGGGGGTGCAGGCGATCATGCTGACGAGCATGAGCAACGCGAGCAGAAGGGAGAGAATTTTCGTAAGCTTCATAGTATTCCTCTTTCTTTTTTACAAGATACGACTATTGTACTCTATTTTCGAGAAAAAGTCAACATGAAAAAGATATAAATATGGGGGATTTTGAACAACTTCTCCTACCCGCGCGCGTACTGCTGCGCGCAAAAGAAATTGCCAGACTTTTTACAACTTTTTCTACGGACGATCATACTGCGCGCCTGCGGTGCGTGCTGATCTGTGTAGCGTAGATGTTCATTCTTTCTCATCCGAGAAAGAACGAACCAAGAAAGAGGACTTAAGGGCCTAATGCCCTTAAGAAACCCGCAAGACTTTTCGCTTTCACTATCTTTTGGTGGTTACCAAAAGGCGTTGTGGCGTCTGCAATTTTTGCGTCAGCGGATCAAAGATCCGCTTCCTACTGCAAGCAGGCGATCTCTCCTCTCTTCACTCCGTGCCGCGCTTCAAAGCGAATAGAGGAGAAAAACATATATGTTTTTTCTACATCTCTCGCCGCTTTTTCACCACGCGCGGCAGGCGGAGGAAGAAAAAGTTTTTTCTTTCTCGGTAGGGGCTGGCGCCTCGACAGCCCGTTTTGGTGGCAGGCGGGGAAAGCAAAATCGTTTTTGTTTGAAATTTTGTTGAGCTGGGGGCGTAGCAGATAGCAAAAACTTTTTGCTTTTATGCTTGCGTGCGACTTCCGTGTTGGCGTTTTCAATAAAAACGCCAACGCAAAAGCTGAAGATGCTTGCTTTTGCGAAAAAATGAGTGGAGCGACAGCGGAACGACTTTTCGCGCTCGGGGTTTCCAAAGGGCATTAGGCCCTTTGGCGTCCTTCTTCCGCCACTTCTTGGGGCGCGCCAAGAAGTGGCATCAAAGCCGCACAGCGAGCGCGTGCCGCAGGCACAGTGCGAACGTCAAAAGGAGAAGTCGCTCAAACCACAGCCAAACAAAAAACAAGCCCCCACCGTAGCGGAAGCTTGTTTTTCTATCAATCACTTACGATCCGAGATCCGAATTCTTCAAAATCTTCAAAATATCCTTGAGCAGATCCTCCGTCGTAGGGTTGGCAAGTCTTTCCTGTCTTGCCTTCTCCTCGGCAGCGGCCTTTTCAGCCTCGATCTCAGCAGCCTTTTCGGCATAGTACGCCGCAACGGCAACCTTGTCGGACATCTTGATGCCGCGCTTCTTCATCTCTTTTCTTTCCTCGCGGGAGGGGATGTAATCGTCCAGACCGTCAACCCAGTTCTTCTGGTTGCTGCGGACGCCGTTGATGATCTTGACGATGGTGAACAGCACCAGCGCAATGAGGAAGAAGTTTATGATCGCATTGATGAACGCGCCCCAGTCAATGTAAATGGACTGCGCCAGATCCAGCTCCTGACCGATCACGTTGCCTGCTTCGTCCAGCACGTCCTTGTAGCCCTTCTGCAAAAAGGTGTAGACCTCGCTGAGCGAGTTGGCACCGAAGATGAGAGCCAGCAGGTAGTTGATCAGCGGCTTGAGAATATTGTTGCTCAGCGCGTTGACGATGGCAGTGAAGGAGCTACCGACGATAACACCGACGGCCATATCCACGACGTTGCCGCGGGTGATGAATTTTTTGAACTCGGCAAAAAACTTTTTCATAGCATTTTCTCCTGTGTTTTTTGGGTTTGGGCTTGTACACCCTACGAAAATCATTATACTCCCGCCGTCGTTTTTTGTCAATAGGAATATAGAAAAAAGGGACTTGCGAAAACAAGTCCCCTGAATATCAAAGTTTGGAAAAACCGAAGCTGTTGACCAGACCGTCGATCTTAACGCCCTTCTTGCACAGCGGGCACTCGTGCGAGGGGTGGCTGGCGTAACCGTCGAGGTCGCTCGTGCTGAAGACGGAGCGGACCTTATGGCCGCCGCATTCGGTCAGCGTGGCAAAAATGGAGGCGATGCCCGTCACGATGCCGCCGTAGTAGTTGATGGCCTCGGCCGCGGAGAGAACGGTATAGCCCGTTGCGACCGACGCGGCAAGGATGAGCACGTGCTTGCCTGCGATCATGGGGGCGGTATTGTCACGGAAGATGAGCTGGCTGCCCGTGGTATGCTCGGGCGTGACGACGTAGATGGTCTGATGGGCGTTCATGTTCATAAAATCGCCCTTGGTCAGCTCGTTGGCCAGGCACGTGCCTATGACCTCGGTACCGTCCAGGCAAAGGATGGTATCGACGATGGTATTGTTATAATACGAAACAAGGTCACGCGCCACGGCGGTTGCCTCGGACAGTCTTGCCTTTTGGGCAGAGACGTCGATGTAATAGTTGATATGGCTGTGGCTGGTGGCGAAATGCCCCTCGCTCACGCGCAAAAAGAGATCTCTGTTCTTGGCACGGATCTTGTAGATGTTTTCAGTAGACATAGTCGTAAAAACCCCTTTTTTTTTATTATATCACAGCCGCCTTGGGGCTGTCAAGAAAAAAACGGAAAAAAGCTCCTCACTTCAGCTTACTCAGTTTGGCCGTATTGGCGATCACGATCAGCTCCATGTCCTCGCTCAGCGGCTCGTTCGGATCGATGTCCGTGCTGACGCCCTTGCCGCGGCGGATCGCCACGACGTTCACGGAATATTTTTTGCGCAGATTCAGCTCAAGCAAATTCTTTCCCACCCACTCGGGACGGACGTCCAGCTCGACCATGCAGACGTTGTTGGTCAGCTCGATGATATCCACGAAGCCCGAGGAAAGCAGGTTTTTGGCAAGGCGCGCGCCCGATTCGCTCTCGGGAATGACCACCTGATCCGCCCCGACGCGGCTGAGTATTTTCTGGTGCATTTCGTTGGCGCACTTGGCAATGATGGTCTTGACGCCCAGCTCACGGCACAGCGCCGTCGCCATCACGCTGGCCTCCAGATTTCCCGCCATGGCGATGATGACCACGTCGAATTTGGCAATGTCCAGCTGGCGCAGGACCTCGACGTCGGTCACGTCGGCGCATTTGCAAACGGGAATATCCGCCGCCGCGGTGTTGACGAGCGACTCCTCAAGATCAACGGCCAGCACCTCCGCGCCGTTCTTGACCAGCTCGCGGGCAACGGCCGTACCGTAGCGCCCCAATCCGAAAACTGCGTATGACTTATGAATGCTCATGATAGATCCTTTCTCATCCGACGCTGATTTCCTCAACGGGATTTTTTACAATATTTTGCACTTGATGCTTGACGTTAAAGGCAAAGGCAAGCGAGATCGGGCCGACGCGCCCGAGATACATGGTGACAAGGACGATGATCTTTCCCCACACGTTCAGCGAGGAGGTCAGATCGCGGGATAGTCCCACCGTGGCGGTCGCGCTGACCGTTTCATACAGCACGTCCAGCGTGTCGGCGGGGGTGACGAAGGAGAGCAGCAGCGTCGAGATCAGCAAGATGGCGAACGAGGTTCCCGTCACGGCGACGGCCTTGCGGATGGCGGTCTCGGGCAGCGTGCGATGGAACAGCGAGACCTCGTTTTTGTTTTTGACGGTCGATATCGCCGAGGCGATCAGCACGACCATCGTCACCGTCTTGACACCGCCCGCGGTACCCACGGGGGAGCCGCCGATGAACATCAGAAGAAGCGACACGACCGACGCGCCGCTCGTCAGGTTCTGTTGAGGAACGGAGGCAAAGCCCGCCGTTCGCGTCGTGATCGACTGGAACAGCGACACCTGAATCTTATCAAACAGTGACATATTGCCAATAGTCAGCGGATTGTCGTATTCAAACAGGAAAATCAGCACCGCACCGCCAAAAATAAAGGCGGCGGTGGCGGTCAGCGCAATCTTGCTGTGCAGCGTCAGGCGGCGTAAGCGGCCGCGGCCGCGCGCTTCCTTGTCACGAAGGACGCGGATGACGTCCCACCAGACGATATAGCCGAGACCGCCGAGAACGATCAGCAAGCTCGTCACGAGATTGACGACGGGATTCGTGGCGTAAGAGCATAGGCTGTCCTGCGCGAAAATATCAATGCCCGCGTTGCAAAAGGCGGAAACCGAGTTGAACACCGAGATCCAGATCCCCCGCGCCCCGAAATCGGGCACGAACACGGTCATATACGCCAGCGCTCCCGCAAGCTCGACGATCAGCGTGCCGAGGATGACCCGCTTGATGAAGGCACCAAGACCTGCCAGCGTATTGAGATTAAAGGCGTCCTGAATGAGCAAGCGGTCGCCAAGCCCCATCTCGCGGCGCAAAGCAAGCATAACGCCCGTCATGACGGTAATGATGCCCAGACCGCCGATCTGAATGAGCAAAAGCAGAACGATCTGCCCGAATACGCTCCAGGTGGTGACGGTGGGCAGCGTGACCAGGCCCGTCACGCAGGTCGCAGTGGTGGCGGTGAACAACGCGTCAACGTAAGGAACGCTTTGTCCGTCGGCCGCGCTGATAGGCAGCCACAGCAAAAGCGAGCCCAGCACGATCGCCAAAAGAAAACTCAGAAGTATGATATGCGTCGTAGAAAGAGAAAATCGTTTTTTTCGTTTCATATCCGTCCCTTTCAATATCCGCCGTCGGCTGTCCGACAGCGCGGTTTAACGAATGTATTGTAACACATTTTGCTTTTCATGTCAATGCTTTCCCTGCGCCGAGCCCTCTTTCGGCCCCAAATTTGACGCCGCGCTAAAAAAATTTATTTTTTCTTGACTCAAACAGTAGAAATGTTCACGATTTTGTGTTATAATAAGTTTTAACTATCGATACTTTTCCGTTCTTGCGAGGTATGTATGAAGAAAATCGACCCTGTCGTCCTCAAAGAAACTAAATATATCGCGCTGTGGACGCTCATTTTCAGCGCCCTGTTGCAGTCCGTTTTTCTCGTCATCGGCAAGTGGGATTACACCGTGCTGCTGGGCAATCTGCTGACGGGCGTTGCCGTCGTTGCCAACTTCTTCGTGATGGCGATGGACGTGGTCCGAGCGGTGGAAAAAGAAGAAAAGGAAGCCAAGCAGACCATGAAGCTGTCCAGCTCACTTCGCCTTTTGGCGCTTGGGCTGGTCGTAATGGTCGGCGCGCTGCTGCCGAATTGCTTCAATCTCTGGGCAGTGCTCATTCCTTTGTTGTTCCCCCGCGCCGCCATTCTCATCCGCCCGCTCTGGGACAGAAAAAAGGGAAGGGAGGAGGCCGAGCATGAAGAATAAGGAATTACGCTTCAAGATCGTCGACGCGCTGCTCATTGCCCTTATGACCCTGCCGCTGGTCGCGGGATTGGTCATCAAGGTGCTGTTTTCCGCACCCGCCGAGGGCATTTCCATCACGGGCGCGCAGATCTATTTCACCATTCCCATGCCCATTCAGGATTTCCCCGTCACCGAGGCGCAGGTCAATTCGCTTTTGGTTATCATCTGCATTTTGGGCATCTGCCTTTATATGACGCACGGCGTTCGTGCAGGCGTTCCCACCCGCCGCCAGGCGCTGGCCGAATGGGCAGTTGAAACGCTGGAGAGCATGGTACACGAAAACATGGGCCCGTTTTTCTCGGGCTTTGCCCCCTTCATTGCGGGCATTCTCGCGCTGTCGGCGCTGTCAAGTCTTCTGTCCCTGCTTGGGCTGTTCGCCCCCACCTCGGACGTCAATATCGTCGCAGGCTGGGCGATTCTGGTCTTCATTCTGATCACCTACTACAAGCTCAAGGGCGGTCTGCTCAATTATATGAAGAGCTTCACCGAGCCCATTTTCGTTCTGCTTCCGCTGAACATTTTAGGCGAGATCGCAACGCCCATTTCCATGGCCTTCCGTCACTACGGCAACGTGCTCTCGGGCTCTGTCATCGCCGTGCTGATCGCCACGGCGCTTGGAGGACTGTCCAACATGGTGCTGGGCTGGCTGCCCGGCGTGCTGGGTGATTTCCCGCTTCTGCGCATCGGTCTGCCCGGTATTCTGTCGCTGTATTTCGACGTGTTCAGCAGCTGTATGCAGGCGTACATTTTCGCCATGCTGACCATGCTCAACATCTCGGGCGGCTTCCCGCAGGACCTGTACGAGGAGCGAAAGCGCCGAAAGCTGGCCAAGAAGGCAAAGAGAGAAGCGCAAGCCGCACAAAAGGACTGATCGTTGCCTTTGCAAAAGCTTTTACCCACTTTTTCTTTTGGCACAAGAGGCGCAAAAGAAAAAGTTATCAAAAAGAAAACGCCAAGGAGTGTTTCGCGCTCTGCGGAGCGCGAGGAGGGCTACGCGCCCTCCACTGCGCAAGCTTTTGAAAAAGCTTGACCAAAACTTTTAAACAAAAAACAAAAAATATATAAATCATTTTTCAGGAGGAAATTATTATGGAACTCGCAATCGGTATCATTCTGGGCTGCTGTGCACTGGGTGCAGGCATTTGTATGGGCATTGGCGCCGTCGGCCCCGGCATTGGTGAAGGTAACGCCGTTTCCAAAGCGTGTGAAGCCATCGGTCGTCAGCCCGAGAGCAAAAGCGCCGTCACCTCTACCATGATCATGGGTTGTGCCATCGCCGAGACCACGGGTATTTACTCGCTTGTTATCGCCATTCTGCTCATTTTCGTTGCCCCCAACGTCATGGTCAACGTTCTCAAGAGCGCCATCGGTCTGTAATCAACCGTCCGCATTGGAGAAGGATTTATGCAAACGTTAGACATTATTTCGGTCAATCTCTGGCACGTTTTGGTGTCTCTTGCCAACCTCGTCATCATCTTCTGGGTGGTCAAACGCTTTCTGTTCGGCCCCATCAAAAAGATGCTGGCCGCTCGTCAGGCCGAGCTGGATCATCAGTACGCCGCCGCCAAAGAGGCGCAGGACGCAGCTGACGCCAACCGCGACGCCTGGGAGCAGAAGATGCAGGGTGCCGACGCCGAGGCCGAGCGCATTCTCAAGCAGGCGACCGACACGGCCAAGTACCGCGCCGAGCAGATCGTTTCCGACGCCTCTGAGCGTGCGGAGAGCATCAAGCAGCAGGCGGAGCGCGAGGCCGAGCTGGAGCGCAAAAAGGCAACGGAAGGTATCAAGCGGGAGATCGTGGACGTTTCGACCACCATCGCCGAGAAAATGCTGGAGCGTGAGGTCAACGAAAACGACCACCGCGCCCTGATCGGTTCGTTCATCGACAAGATAGGTGAGAGCGATGAAGGAGATCAGTAAGCAATACGCCCAGGCCATCTTTGAGATCGCTTGCGAGGAGGGCCGCGAGGGCGAGATCATGGCGGCGCTGGAGAGCGCCAAGACCGTGTTTGAACAAAACCCCGAATACATGGAGCTGGTCTGCTCGCCGAGCATACCGCTGTCCGAGCGCACGGCCGCGCTTTGCGAAGGCTTTGAGGGCACGCTGCCCGAGATCGTCGTGTCGCTGCTCGGATTGATGTGCGAAAAGGGCCGCATCCGTGCTTTTTCGTCATGCGTGGACGAGTACAAGCGACTCTTGGACGTTCGTCAGGCGGTCGTAACCGCCCGCGTCGTCAGCGCCGTCGCGCTGAACGAGGACGAAAAGCAGGCGCTCGTGCAAAAGCTGGAGCAAAAGAGCGGCTCGACCGTTCTGCTTTCCTGCGAGGTCGATCCGTCCATCATGGGCGGCGTCATCGTTGAGATGGAGGGCATGATCATGGACGGCTCGCTGCGCGCCAAGCTCCGCGAAGTAAAAGAAGTAATGAAGGGATGAGTGATATGCAACAAAACATTGCAAAGCCGGAAGAGATCAGTGCGATCATCAAGCACCAGATCAAAAATTACAAGTCCCGTTTGGAACTGAAGGAAACGGGAACCGTCATCCTCGTCGGTGACGGCATCGCCCGCGTATACGGCCTGCGCGAATGTATGGCCAGCGAGCTGCTCGAATTTGAGGACGGCAGCGTGGGACTGGCGCAGAATCTGGAGGACGAGACGGTTTCGGTCGCTCTGCTGTCCAACAAGAACGACATCCGCGAGGGCTCGAGCGTCAAGCGCACGGGCAAGGTTCTGTCCGTTCCCGTGGGCGAGGCGTTGCTCGGCCGCGTGGTCGACGCGCTGGGTCAGCCCATCGACGGCAAGGGGCCCGTTCTGACGACCGAGACCCGCCCCGTTGAGTCCGAGGCGCCCGGCATCATCGAGCGCAAGAGCGTGTCGGTGCCGCTGCAAACGGGCATCAAGGCCATCGACAGTATGATCCCCATCGGCCGCGGTCAGCGTGAGCTGATCATCGGCGACCGCCAGACGGGTAAGACCGAGATCGCCATTGATACCATCATGAACCAGAAAAATACGGGCGTTATCTGCATCTACGTCGCCATCGGACAAAAAAGCTCGTCCGTGGTCAGCTTGGTGAGCGAGCTGGAGCGCGCGGGTGCGATGCCCTACACCATCGTCGTGTCCGCCTCGGCCTCCGAGTCGGCGCCCTTGCAGTACGTCGCGCCTTACGCGGGCTGCGCTATGGCGGAATATTTCCGCGAGCAGGGAAAGGACGTTCTGATCATCTACGACGACCTGTCCAAGCACGCCGTCGCTTACCGCGCGCTGTCGCTGCTCATTCGCCGCCCGCCCGGACGCGAGGCGTATCCCGGTGACGTATTCTACCTGCACTCAAGACTTTTGGAGCGTGCGGCCTGCGTCGCCCCCGAATACGGCGGCGGCTCGATCACCGCACTACCCATCATCGAAACGCAGGCGGGCGACGTGTCGGCCTATATTCCCACCAACGTCATTTCCATCACCGACGGTCAGATTTTCCTCGAGACCGAGCTGTTCCACGCGGGCGTCATGCCTGCGATCAACCCCGGTATCTCGGTCAGCCGCGTCGGCGGCTCGGCACAGCTCAAGGCCATGAAGAAGGTGTCGGGTGAGCTCAAGCTGCTCTACTCACAGTACCGCGAGCTGCAGGCGTTTGCCCAGTTCGGCTCCGATTTGGACGCCGATACCAAGGCAAGACTGGCGCTTGGTGAGAGAATCGTCGAGGTGCTCAAGCAAAAGAGAAACGCCCCCGTCCGCGTGGGCTGTCAGGTGGCCATCGTCTACGCCGTAATTAACGGCTATCTCAACGACGTGCCCGTCAAGAAGGTCGGCGAGTACGAGCTCCGCCTGTACGAGCATCTGGAAAACAAATACAACGATCTGCTCGTTCGCTTTGAGTCGGGATACTTTGATCCCGCCGACGTCGAGACGCTCAAGACGGCGCTCGGCGAGCTGGCGAGGTAAGCCATGGGAGCAGATACCAAAAAGCTGCGCAACCGCATCAAAAGCGTGGATTCCACGCTGCATCTGACGCGGGCGATGGGGCTGGTCGCCTCCTCCAAGATGCGCCGCGCCCTGGAGGGCATGAACAAGGGACGGCAGTACGAAGCCGCCGTCTGGCAGGCCATCGCCCCCTTGACGCAAAGCCCCGAATGTCAGAACAGTCCCTATATGAAGCAAGCCGAGGGCGGCAGGACCTGCCTTATCGTTATCGCGGGCGACCGCGGCTTGGCGGGCGGCTACAACGCCAACGTTTTCCGCGCGTTGCGTGAATACGAGGACGTGGATATCATCCCCATCGGCAAGCGCGCCTGCGACCGTTTTCACGGTGAGCTCTGCCGCGCCGAAGGATTTGACGCACGCGAGGCGCTGGGGTTATCCCTTGATCTTTGCCGCAAATTCCGCGAGGGCGAGTACAGCCGCGTGGGCATTCTCGGCACGCGCTATCTTTCGATGCTGTCTCAACAGCCCGACGTGCGCTGGGTTCTCCCGCTGACAAAAAGCGAGGAGAGCGTGGGCGGCGGCATGATCTACGAGCCCGACGAGCTGACCATTCTTGAAGCCGCCGTACCCGAGTACGTCGCGGGCATTCTGGTCAGCGCAGCAAGGGAGAGCTTTGCCTGCGAGATCGTCGCCCGTCGTACCGCCATGGACAGCGCAGGCAAAAACGCGCAGGAAATGATCGACAAATTACAGCTTGAATACAACCGAGCAAGACAGAGTGCCATCACCCAGGAGATCACCGAGATCGTCGCGGGAAGCGGCACGTAAAAGGAGGTATTTCACATGTCAAATACAGCCAAGGGAAGTGTCGCACAGACGAAGGGCGCCGTGGCGCAAGTCATGGGCCCCGTCGTCGACGTGCGCTTTGAGGAGGGCTTTTTGCCCGCCATCAACAACGCGCTGACCATGTCCATCGGCGAGCGCGAGCTGACCGTTGAGGTCTCGCAGCACATCGGTGACAACGTCGTGCGTTGCATCGCCATGTCCTCGACCGACGGCCTTAAGCGCGGCACCCCCGTCACCGATACGGGCCATCCCATCAGCGTGCCCGTCGGCAGAGAAACGCTGGGCCGCATCTTCAACGTGCTGGGCAACGTGGTGGACAATCGCACCCCGCCCCTGACGCGTGAGCGCCGCGGCATTCACCGTCCCGCCCCCGAGTACGGCGAGCTTTCCACCTCGACCGAGATCCTGGAGACGGGCATTAAGGTCATCGACCTCATCTGCCCCTACGCCAAGGGCGGTAAGATCGGTCTGTTTGGCGGCGCGGGCGTTGGTAAGACGGTTCTGATCATGGAGCTGATCAACAACGTCGCCAAGGAGCACGGCGGTCTGTCCGTTTTCACGGGCGTCGGTGAGCGCACCCGTGAGGGCAACGACCTTTACAACGAAATGAAGGAATCGGGCGTTCTTGCCAACACCACGCTGGTGTACGGTCAGATGAACGAACCGCCCGGAGCGAGAATGAGAGTGGCGCTCTCGGGCCTTACCATGGCGGAATATTTCCGCGACGACGAGGGCCAGGACGTGCTTTTGTTCATCGATAATATTTTCCGTTTCACCCAGGCAGGCTCCGAGGTTTCGGCTCTGCTGGGACGTATGCCGTCTGCCGTTGGTTACCAGCCCACGCTGGCAAACGAGATGGGCACGCTGCAGGAGAGAATCACCTCGACCAAAAAGGGATCGATCACCTCCATCCAGGCCGTTTACGTGCCTGCGGACGACCTGACCGACCCCGCGCCCGCAACGACGTTCGCGCATCTGGACGCGACGACGGTTCTCTCGCGCAGCATTGCCTCGCAGGGTATTTATCCCGCCGTCGATCCGCTGGAATCCAGCAGCCGTATTCTCTCGCCCGACGTGCTGGGCGAGGAGCATTACACCGTCGCCCGCGAGGTCCAGCGCATTCTGCAGCGCTACGCCGAGCTGATGGACATCATCGCCATCATGGGTATGGATGAGCTGTCCGACGAGGACAAGGCGCTGGTCAGCCGCGCGAGAAAGATTCAGCGGTTTTTGTCCCAGCCCTTTGACGTTTCCGAAAAATTCACCGGCATTCCCGGTACGTACGTGCCGCTGTCCGAGACCATCCGCGGCTTCCGCGAGATCATCGAGGGCAAGCACGACGATCTGCCCGAGTCGGCGTTTCTGTTCGTCGGCACCATTGACGAGGCGATTGCCAAGGCAAAGGGGCAGGTGGACGCATGAACACCTTTCATCTGATCATTGCCTCGCCCGACGGCAACCAGTTTGACGGGCAGGCGTACATGCTGACGGTGCGGGGAAGCGAGGGCGAGCTGGCGATTTTGGCCGGTCACGTGCCGTTTGTGACGACCGTGGTGCCGTGTGAGTGCAAGGTTGAGCTACCGAGTGAGGATGAGGATGATCGCATTGGTCACACCGAGGGGGGGTTATTGTCCGTTTCGGGTGATACCGTGACGTTCTTATCGAGCAGCTTTCGGTGGGGAGAAGAATGAAACAGCAAGCAAAAAGGAGAATTTCGCAAGGAAATTCTCCTTTTTTTCTACGGACGCTCATACTGCGCACCTGCGGTGCGCGCTGAGCTGTACCGTTTTTTATGTTCATTCTTTGCCGCGCGGCAAAGAATGAACCAAGAAAACAGATTTCGGCAAGCCAAAATCGCAAGTTTGCTTGTTCGCTAAACGCGAACATCGTGCTTCGCACGGGCGCAAACATTGCGCGCCCGGACGAACCCTTGGGGGCCTCCCTGCGATTGCCTCGCTACAAAGAGGAACAAGAGAGATTACATATTATGTTTTAGTGCGGTGCTTCAAGTGTAGCCACCACGCGTGGCAGGCAGGGAGAGCGAAATCGTTTTTGTTTGAAGATTAGTTAGTCTGGGGTGCGTCGCAGATGGCAAAAGCTTTTGCAATGTCGCTTGCGTGTTACTTTCGTGAGCGTGGCTTTCTTTAAGCCGCGCTCGCAAAAGCTGAAGATGCATCTTTTCGCGCAAATATGAGCGGAGTGAAACGTAGCGTCGTTTGCGCGCTCGGGGGTACCAAGGGGTATTAGACCCCTTGGCGCGCTTCTTCCGCCACTTCTTGGGGCGCGCCAAGAAGTGGCATAAAAAACCGGAACAGCGAGCGCGTGCCGCAGGCACAGTGTGAGCGTCAAAAAAGAGAAGCTGCTTGAAATTTCAAACAGCCTCTCACGTCTCCCCCGCAATCCGCAGGAGAATCTCCTTCTCATTTTTCGTCTCATCCTCCAGCACCACGTCAAGCAATCTCGCCAGCATCTCTCCAACCTCACGCCCACGCAGACCCAGCTCGCTCATCAGCATGCTGCCGTCCACGGCAAGGTCGCAGATCGCCAGGCAATCTCCCCTCGCGCGAATGAGGTCAGCACGCGCCAGCGCGGTTTCGTAATTTGCTTTTTCCTTTGCATGGCAGGCGGCCGCAACGCACAGCGCCCCCTCGGCATGAACGCCAAGCGCCGCCAGATAACGGCGCACGTTGGCGTCAGTTTTTGGGCAGGGACGGTCGATCGCCCCGACGTAAGCAGACACGGCATCGGTCGTTTTGTTGGACAGCTTCAGCCGCCCGCAGGCCGCTTTGGCCCCCTTGGCATCGGTGCCGCAAAGGAGCAACGCAAGGCGTAGCTCGGGGCGATTTGGCAACGTATCAACTGCGTTAAACAAGCTTTCTTCGTTGTCAAAATATTTAGATATATTATTGTTTTCAATCTCGGGTAAAACGTATTGCCACAGCCCCGTGCGGCTCATCAGGCGCAAGCCGTCGGCGCAAGGGAGGGGGCAGGCAAGCGTGCGGGTCAGCTCGGTCGCGATGCGCTCGGCGGAAATGTGCGAGAGCCCCGCGCGGCAATCAAACAGCGCCTGCTCGGTCGCGGGATCGGGCGAAAAGCCCAGCTGCACGCAAAAGCGCACGCCGCGCAAAATGCGAAGCGCGTCCTCGGTCAGTCGGGTGGCGGGATCGCCCACGCAACGGATGACGCCGCGCGCCAGATCCTCGCGGCCGCCGTACAGATCCACGATCTCCAGCTCGTCCACGGACACGGTCAAGCCCTGCGAAAGGGCGAGCTCGTTTTCGTTCCATTTTGCTATATGGGGCAAGCGACAAGCCATGGCGTTGACGGTAAAGTCGCGGCGGGCGAGATCGTCGGCAATGCGGTCGGTGAAGCGGACGCTGTCGGGGTGACGGGCGTCGGTGTATTCGCCGTCGACACGGTAGGTGGTGCACTCGATGGGGGCGTGGTCGATCAGCACCGTGACGGTGCCGTGGGCAAGGCCGGTGGGAATGGTGGCATGTCCCGCGGCGGTGAAAATTTCCAGCATCCGATCGGGCAGGGCGGGGGTAGTGACGTCCCAGTCGTGGGGGGATTTGCCCAGCAGGGCGTCACGCAGACTGCCGCCGACGATGTAGGCAGGGAAGCCCTCTTTTTCAAGGAGCCACAGGGCGCGGATGATTTGATTTGGGATGGTGATTTTGGACATGGTGGGCTCCTTTCTTTTTTGATATTTTATGATTTCAGATTTGTTAGAAATCTTTCTACAAGCTCGCACAACGCGCTCGCTGAAAGCATTTTATGCTACTTCTTGGCGTTCCCCAAGAAGTAGCCAAGAAGGGAACCAAGGGGTCTAATACCCCTTAGAACCCCCGAGCGCGAAAAGTCGTTCCGCTGTCGCTTCACTCATTTTTTCGCGGGGACAAACTTCTTCAGCTTTTGCGTTTGCAAGTTAAAGAAACTTGCAAACACGAAAGTCGCACGCAAGCAAAAAAGCAAAATTTTTTGCTATCTGCGACGCACCCCGGTTCAACTGATTTTTCAACAAAAACGATTTCGCTCTCTCCGCCTGCCGCGCGTGGTGGCAAAACGGCGAGAGATGCAGAAAAACGTATATGTTTTTCTCCTCTATTTGCTTTGAAGCGCGGCATGGAATAAAGCAGAAAATGATCGCCTGCTTGCAGTAGCAACGAAATCTTTGGATTTCGTTGCGCAAAAATTGCTGACGCCACAACGCCTTTTGGTAACCACCAAAAGATAGTGAAAGAGAAAAGTCTTGCGGGTTTCTTAAGGGCATTAGGCCCAGAAAAAATTTTATTTTCTATGGGAAGAATTTTGCAAGCAAAATTCTTCGGAAGCGGGTAATTCAACTTTCCCATAAGCACTGAATTAGATGCCCGCGTTTCTTTCGTACTTTCTTTGTTCAGAGACAAAGAAAGTACACAAAAAACCGCGCGGCGCGAAGCCATATTTCGCAAGCGAAATAGCAAGTTTTGCTCGCCCGCCAAACACGGGCGTCATGCAAGCATGAACACAAAACCAGCTGTACGCGCGTCAAAAGAAACGGTTGCAAATAATTCAATCTGTCTTTGCAAGCGCAGGGTGAGACCCAAGAAGTAGTTCTATAAAACTTTCCACCCCAATTATACCCCTTTTTTCCCCTTTTGTCTACACCCATTTTCCATTTTTCTCCTTCACACGGTTTTCACCGAAAAATCAGCCTCGAAAAGCCCACAAATTTTGCGAAGTTCATGCTTTGTTCATAATAATATGATATAATTTACTCTGTATTGATATGCAAACGGGCAAAATCACCCCGTTTGACGCCTCTTTTGGCAAAACATAGAAAGGATACCAGCAAAACCATGATAAAGATCGAACATCTGGTCAAAAATTACGGCTCCTTCTGCGCGGTCGACGACATCAGCTTTTCCGTAGAAAGCGGTGAGATCGTAGGCCTGCTCGGCCCCAACGGCGCAGGTAAATCCACCACCATGAACATTCTCACGGGTTACTTGTCCTCCACCTCGGGCAAGGCCTCCATCGCGGGCATCGACATCCTTGCCGACCCGCTGGGCGCCAAAAAGCTCATCGGCTATCTGCCCGAGCAGCCCCCCCTGTACCTGGACATGACCGTCAAGGAATATCTCAACTTCAACTACGAGCTCAAGGGCTGTACGCTGGACCGCGAGCAGCATCTGGCGGAGGTTTGCGAGGTCGTTAAGATCAAGGACGTTTACAACCGCGTCATTCGCAATCTGTCCAAGGGCTACCGCCAGAGAGTCGGCATCGCGCAGGCGCTCATCGGCAACCCCAAGGTCATCATTTTCGACGAGCCGACGGTCGGTCTTGACCCCAAGCAGATCATCGAGATCCGCAACCTGATCCGTAACCTCGGCCGCGATCACACCGTCATTCTCTCCACCCACATTCTGCAGGAGGTGCAGGCGGTTTGCGACCGTATCGTCATCATCAACAAGGGTAAGATCGTCGCCGACGAAAAGACCGAAAACATCAGCCGCGCGGTTGAAAATAACCGCCGCTTCAACGTCAAGATCTGCGGTCCTCAGCGTGAGGTCCTGGCTATGCTCAAGAGCAAGCCCGGTATTGCCTACGCCGAGGTGCTGGCCGAGCGCGACGGCGACGCCTACACCTACACCATCGAGAGCGAATACGGCATGGACATCCGCAAGAATCTGTTCTTCACGCTGGCCGAAAAAGGCTGGGCGATGATCGGTATGGAGGCGCTGGGCATGAGCCTGGAGGACATCTTCATCACCGTCGTGGACAAGTCCGAGGGTGCAGACAAGAAGGATCGCCGCGACGCGCGCCGCTCCTCCGCCCGCAAGACGCGCTCCAACCTTGAGAGCGACGTGGCAGGCGACCTGTACCGCAACGCCGAGGCGCGCCGCCGTGCCGCCGAGCAGGAGGCGCTGGAACGCAACGCCGACAAGACCGAGGACGACGAGGACTGATTTTCCCGAAAGCAGATAAAACACGCTAAAGTTTTCGTCCCCCTTTTTCAAAAGGGGGCGCAGTCGAGGGCGCGGAGCCCTCGTCGCCCTCCGCAGAGGGCGAAACTCCCTCGGCGTTTCTTTTTAATAGCTTTTTCTTTGCGCCTGCGCGACCAAAGAAAAAGCGGCTGACAAATTTTCGCAACTTCAACAAAAGAAAGGAGAGACACCGCCCCGCGCGGCCGTCACAACCGCACATTATGCTTGCCATCTATAAAAAGGAGATGCGCTCCTATTTCATCAATCCCATCGGATACGTCTACACGGGCATTTTCCTCGTGTTCTCGGCGCTGCTCGCTTGCTATACCACGCTGGTATCCGAAAGCTACAGCACCTCGAAATATTTCACCACCATGATCTTCTCGTTCATCATTCTCATCCCGCTTCTGACCATGCGTCTGTTTGCCGAGGAGAGAAAGGGAAGAACCGAGCAGCTGCTCCTGACCGCTCCCGTGACCATCACGGGCATGGTCATGGGTAAATATCTGGCCGCGCTGACGCTGTACGTGTCCACCATGCTCGTCTCCTGCGTCAACTTCATTCCGATCTACGTCATCGCCGCCGCCGAGCGCGCAGGTAATCCCACCTCGGTCGCTCACATCGGCCCCGTGACCGCCGAGATCGTCGGCAGCATGGTCGCCATTCTGCTGTTGGGCGCCGCCTTTATCGCCATCGGCACCTTTATTTCGTCGCTGACGGAAAATCAGCTCTCTGCTGCCGTCGTGACCATCGGCGTTCTGTGCGCAATGGTTCTGCTCAATATGCTCAACAATATCACCGACTCCGAGGGCAATCAGATCATCGGCGCCTACGCCATCCGCGCCGTCATCAACTGGCTGTCCGTGCTCAACCGCTTCTCCAACTTCAGCTACGGTATCTTTGACTTTGCGGCACTCCTTTATTACGTGTCGCTGACTGCCGTGTTCGTCTTTCTCACCATCCGCGTCTACGAAAAGAGACGTTGGGGCTGATCGAACGAAATTTCAGTAAAGAGAAAGGGAACACCACACTATGAAACATCCAATGATTCGCAGCCGACGCATGCGTTACGGCGGCATGACCGTCTATCTGACGGTCGCGCTGATCACGGCGCTGGTGCTGCTGAATGCCATTTTTTCCGCGCTTGCCAATTACAAGTCGTGGTACGTCGATATGACGGCCGAGCGACTGTACTCGGTGTCGGATCTGTGCTACGAGCTGCTTGACGACGCCATCCAAGAGGCCGAGAGCGAAAACGGCAAGAGCGTCAAGGCCGAGATCATTTTCTGCGAGGACTATCGCAAATACGAAAAGGGCTCGGTCGGCCACTATATCTACACCACCGCACACGAGCTGGAGCAGGCCTATCCCGACAACATCTCGGTCAGCTGGTTTGACTGCTGGGTCGAAAAGAGCCGCGCGGTCGAGCTGGGCGTTACCGCCTCGACCAACGTCGTCCTTCTGATGGAGGACGGTCAGAAGCGCGTGTTCGGCCAGAAGGAATTCTTCACGTTCGGATCGGAAAGCACCACCGCACCCATCGGCTACGACGGTGAGCGTATGTTTGCCACCACGCTGGCCTCGATGATTGGAGGCGACCGCCCGCTGGCCGTGCTGACCGCCAATCACGAGGAGCTGTATTACGATAACAGCCTTCTGCTCTCCCTGCGCGACGCGGGCTACAACATCCAGATGCTGGATCTGTACTACGAGAACATCCCCGAGGAGTGCGAGCTGCTCGTCTGCTACAACCCCAATAACGACTTTATCGTGTCCGACGGCATTTCCGAGGTCGACGAGATCGATAAGGTCACCGCTTTTTTGGAAAAAGGCGGCGACATGATGGTCTTTTTGTCCGCCTCCTCGCCCGAGCTTCCCGCCTTTGAGGCGTTGCTTGCCGACTGGGGCGTGCGCATCGGCCGCACCTACGACAAGGAAACGGGTCACCCCTTCAACGCCATGGTCAAGGATACCTCCGTCTCCCTGACCGCCGACGGCTTTACCATTTACGGTGAATACGTCACGGAGGGCAACGGCGCCGCCATTACCTCCATCCTGCAGGAAGGTGATTACACCCCCCGCGTAGTATTCAGCGACGCGACCGTGCTTCTTCCCGCCGACGGCTATACCGCCAAGGACGGCGTGACCTATCAGAGCGGCGATCGCATCCGCTCGGACGTGTTCGTGGCTTCGTCCCGCGCAACGGCCTGGTCGAGCGGCACTGAGCTTGAGGGCTACGACGATCCGCTCGCGCTCATGTCCGTCACCACCGACGCCTCGAGCGGCAGCCGCGTGATGGTCTGCAGCTCGATCGATTTTGCGCGCGAGGCCTATCTCAAGTCCCCCGTTTTCGGCAACAACGACGTGCTGTTGTCCGTTGAGAAGGATATGGGCCTTGACAACGTGCTCATCGGTCTGCGCCACAAGCCCTTTGCAACCGATACCATTTCCAGTATCACCACCGCACAGATGCTTCGCTGGACGCTGGGACTGACGCTGACGCCCGCCATTCTCATTCTGGCCGTGGCTACCTTTGTTCTGGTAAGGAGGAAATATTCCTGATGAAATTCAATACTCCCGGAAGCGGGCGCCGGTTCGGCCGCGCCACGCGTTCCGTTGCCCTGACGGCTCTCGTCCTTGCCGGCGTCGTGCTGATCAACGTGCTGTTTACCGTGTTTGCCTCGAGCGGGCTCTGGTTCATCGACCTGACCACCTACTCGCGCAACAAGACCAAATACGACGCAAGCGGCAACAAGATCACGGTCAAAGAGGACTACGAGCTGTATACCCTGACGCCCGGCGCCGTCGAGCTGCTCGACAACACCATCGCCGAGCTCAACGCCTCCCGCCGCAACAAGGGCGAGGAGGACGTCAAGGTCGAGCTGATCTTCTGCGACGACCCCGACAATCTCATGTCCAACAGATCCCGCCGCCTCATTTACATGACGGCGCTCTGCCTGCAAAAGGAATTTCCCGACACCATCGAGGTCAAGACGATCAACGTCCGCCGCGACCCCTCGCAGGTACAAAAATACAAGACCACGTCCTACACCACCATCTACCCCACCAGCGTGATCGTTGCCAGCGGCTCCGAGTATCGCCATCTGCGTATCAATTCCTTCTACATGGAGGACACCACGACGGGCGAGCTTTGGGCGTACAGCGGCGAGCGCCGCTTCCTTGCGACCATCTTTGAGGTCACCAAGGCCGCCTCTCCCAAGTGCGTTCTTCTGTCCAATCACGGTGAGTCGGGCTACAGCGAGACCTTCCTCTCTCTGCTGGAGGATGCAGGATACGAGGTCATTCAGAATTTCGACCTTGAAAATCAGGAGCTTCCCGCGGACTGCCGACTGGTCGTCTGCGTCGATCCCACCAAGGATTTCAAGGGATATAACGACATCGTTCTCGGCAACGCGACCGTATCCGAGATCGAAAAGCTGGACAAGTTCCTTGACAACGAAAACTCCATGATGGTGTTCTTCAACGCCGACACGCCTCACCTGCCCACGCTGGAAGAATATCTGGAGAAGTGGGGCATTTCGATCATCCGCGAGACCGACGAGGCAGGGGATGCCCAGAACGCGCTGCTCAAGGACCCCTCCACCTCGCTGACCGCCGACGGCAAGACGCTGGTCGGCAGCTACGCAACGGCCGGCGGCGGCTCGTCCATCACCTCGGATATGCAATCGATGGCTTATCCTCCCAAGGTCGTCTTCCGCAACGCGACCGCCTTTAAGATCTCTCCCGTTTACGACCGCACCTTCGTCGAGGAAAACACCGAGGAGGGAACTCCCGCTTTTTCGTACGGTGCTTATTATTCCAGCGGCGTTTACCGTCAGGCGTTTGACGTATTCACGGCCGGCGAGGGCGCGACCGCCTATATTGGCGACACGGCGCTGACGGCGGGTGAATATCCTTACATGCTGATGACCATTGCCTCCGAAACGATCACCTCGGCAGGTGACCGCAACGGTTACACGACGGTATCGCACGATTCTTACGTCGTTGCTTGTGCTTCGTCCGAATTCTTGTGCGACGAGCTGCTCGCATCCAACTCTTACGGCAACGCCGACATGCTGGCCGGCACGTTGCGCGCGCTGGGTAAGGATTCGATGGCGGCGATCATTGAGCAGTATCTCAAGCCCTTCGTTGAGACGGACGTTGAGGACGGACGGATCAGCCGGTCGCAGAAGACGTCGTACACGGTACTGCTGGCGGTATTGCCTGCGGTATTGCTGTTCGGCTCGGGAATTTTCGTTATGACGAGAAGAAAGCATTCGTAATAATTGAGTTTTTTTACAACGGCTCCTTTTGACGCGCACACTGCTTTGCGCGTGCGCTGTACCGGTTTTTGGTGTTCATTCTTTGCCACGCGGCAAAGAACGAACCAAGAAAACGCGCCAAGGGGTCTAATACCCCTTGGATTCCCGCAACGCGCAAACGTCGCTGCGTTGTCACTCCGCTCATATTTGCGCGGAGTTGAGCATCTTCAGCTTTTGCGTTTGCAAGTTAAAGAAACTTGCAAACACGAAAGTCGCACGCAAGCAAAAAAGCAAAATTTTTTGCTATCTGCGACGCACCCCGGTTCAATTGATTTTTCAACAAAAACGATTTTTCTCTCTTCGCCTGCCGCGCGTGATGGCAAAGCGGCGAGAGATGCAGAATAAACTTTTATGTTTTTTTCGTGAAGCAATTTGTAGCGCGGCACGGAATAAAGCAGAAAACGATCGCCTGCTTGCAGTAGCAACGAAATCTTTGGATTTCGTTGCGCAAAACTCGCAGATGCCACAACGCCTTTTGGTAACCACCAAAAGATAGCGAAAGAAACAGGTCTTGCGGGTTTCTTAAGGGCATTAAGCCCTTAAGTGTCTTTTCTTCGCCTATTCTTTGCGACAAGGCAAAGAATAGGCATTACCACCACACAGCGAGCGCATTGTGCGAGCCCGTAAACGCAAGCAGTTCAATTTTCCATCTATCAAACAGCATTTTCATATTTCATCTTTCCACAAAAAAGAAAGGGAATTTTTCCACATATGCAACCCACCATTATCAACGTCATCTTCCGCGCAGGCCGCGGTGAATGTCAAACCATGTCCAAAGAAGCCACCACGGGCGAGCGCTACGGTGAGCTTCCCATCGCCCGCCGCCAGGGCTATCAGTTCGACGGCTGGTATACCTCGGACGATAAGCTCGGTCAGCGCGTCAGCGCAGGCGATCTCGTCACAAGTGACGAGGATATCGTCCTCTACGCCCGCTATTCCAAAAAGAAGGGCGCGGCCGCTAAAAAGAAAAAGTCGTCCTACCGCCTGCAAAAGAACGTGCTGTTCGCGCTGCTGGGCGTCGTCGCGCTGCTCATCGTCGCCTTTTTCGTGGTCAATTACATCGTCAGCATCATTCCGTTCACCGACTACGACGGCGCTGAGTACAAGGCCAAGAAGGTCGACGGCGTCTACTCCATTTTCGACGCCGACGGCTACGAGCTGGAAACCAACGAGGACGGCTATTATCTGACTCAGATCGGCACCCAGCTCAAGCTCGATCCCGTGACGGGTAAGATCACCGTCTTTGCCGTCGTTGCCACCGAGGGCATCGAGGTCGCGGGCGCGGCGCAGAGAATTCTGATGTTCGCTCAGATCAAACAGGCCAACGTGGTCAGCCTTGAGGTTCATAACCACAACGGCGACTTCAAGATCTACACCAAGGACATCACGGCGGAGAAAAAGGAAATCGTCATTGAAGGCTACGAGGATGGCAAGTATCTCGTATCCTACGACCCCGAGCTGTACGCCTATCTGTGCGTGGCCGCGGGCTATCCTCTGACCATCAACAAGCTGCCGACCGACCGCGTCGCCGAGCTGGGTCTTGCAGAGTACGGTCTGGTCAGCGAGACGAGAACGGACGAAGAAGGCAACGAATACGAATACACCCCCATTGAATATACCATCACGGGCGCGCTCAAGAACGCCGACGGCAGCTGGAAAAAGGATGCCGACGGCAAAGTCGTGACCGTTTCCCACACCGTCATCATCGGCGATCCCGTCGTTGGCAACGGCGGTTACTACTGTATGCTCAAGGGTGATAACAAGGTTTATATGATGAACAACGACAACTACGAAAAAGCGTTGTTCCAGCCCATTGAAAATCTGATCACAAAACGCATCACCTATCCCGCCACCATGACCACCTGCTTCAACGTCGAGAACTTCCTGTTGGGCACCTGCATCGACGGCAGTCACCTCAACATTGACGTTGACGTTGCGTTTGACTATATCGACCTGACCATGCGCTCGAGCACCATGTACTCGGCCGAGCCCTATCAGACGGGCAGCGGCTATCGTTATCAGTTTGGCGGCTATCGCCTCCACAGCGACGTGCTCAGCACCATTTTGCAGGCCATGTACGAGCCCTCCATCTCAAAGATCTGCAAGCTGGGCGTTCACAAGGATGAGGGCGTACTGGCTGATTACGGTCTGGATAAGCCCTACAAGATCCTTTCGTACGATCTTCAGCTGGACACCAACGGAGACGTCAAGTTTGACTCGTTCGTAACCAACACGCTCTGGATCAGCGAAAAGACCGAGAACGGCACCTACTACGTCTATTCCGAGCTGTGCGACGTCGTTGCCGAGGTCAAACAGATCTCCATGTATTTCGTCGAATTTGACACGCTGGATTGGATCAATCCCGCCGTCATCTGGCACAACCTCGCCTATCTGAAGACGATGGATATCATCTCTCCCAGCTATTCCTCGCATCTGGAATTTGACAACTCCCGCTCGGATCAGAGCGAGAACGTCAACTCGCTGGACATTCAGTTCACCATCAACGGCGTCACGCCCGACTACGTCGTCTACAAGACGGCCTACGCCACGGGCAAGGTCACCGAGGAAAACCCCGTTTACAATTTGCGTCAGTTCTATAAGACGCTGCTCTCGCTGACCATTGGCGGCGACGCTCGGGTGGGTGATCACTTCACGCTGAGTGAAGAGGAAATGGCCGCACTCCGCGCGCTGGACGACAGCAAGTGTCAGTTGATTATTTCAATCGACTCCGAGGACTACGCCAAGATCACCAACCCCACCTATTTCCCGCAAAACAACAAAAAACAGATGGTCTTCCGCTTCTACCGCTATTCGGAGGGCAGATCCTATATGACCATCAACGGCGAGGGCGAATTTTTCGTTGACGCATCCTTCGTTGAAAAGATGCTCGCCGACGCCAAGCGCCTGGAGGACGGTATTCTGATCGACTCCACCGCCAAGAATTGATTTGATTGATGATGGATGGGCCGCGTACGGCGCGTATGCGGTCCGCCCTTGAAAGGACGTTTTCATGGAGTTTGTTTTAGCATCCGCCTCGCCCCGCCGCAGAGAAATTCTCTCGCATCTGGGGCTGGAATTTTGCGTTGTTTGCGCTGACGCGGACGAAACGAGCGACGAGCGCGACGGTGCCCGTCTGGTTGAGATCCTTTCTCACCGCAAGGCAACGGCCGTGCAAGCTGCCTTACGTGCGGCAGGTAAATTGACCGAGGACACGGTCATTCTGGCGGCCGACACCGTCGTCGTCAGCCCGGACGGTGAGATTTTAGGCAAGCCGAGAGACAGGGCGGATGCGCTGAGAATGCTTCGTCTTTTGTCCGATCGCACCCACAGCGTGATCAGCGGCATTTGCGTGCTTCGCGGCGACAAGATCGTCACGGCGCACGAGGTGACCGAGGTGACGTTTGCGCTCTTGTCGGAGGAGATCATGGAAAAATACGTCGACAGCGGCGAGCCGATGGACAAGGCAGGGGCGTATGGGATTCAAGACACGGCGTCGCTGTGGATCAGCGGCATTCGCGGCGATTATTTCAACGTCGTGGGGTTGCCCGTGTATCGGCTGGAGACGACGCTGAGAGAGCAGTTTGGGCTTTCCATTTGGTGAAAATTTAGTTTTTCTGCATCTTCTTCTACGGACGCGCACACTGCTTTGCGCGTGCGCTGTGCGGATTTGATGCCACTTCTTGCTACGCGGCAAGAAGTGGCGGAAGAAACCAGATTTCGGCAAGCCGAAATCGCAAGTTTGCTTGTTCGCTAAACGCGAACATCGCGCAAGCGCGGGCGCAAACATTGCGCGCCAAAGGGCCTAATGCCCTTTGGATACCCGCAACGCGCAAACGTCGCTGCGTTGTCACTCCGCTCATGTTTGCGCGGAGTTGAGCATCTTCAGATTTTGCGAGCGCGGCTTAAATAAAGCCACGCTCACGGAAGTCGCACGCAAGCAAAACAGAAAAAACTTTTGCTATCTGCGACGCACTCCGGTTCAACTAACTTTTTAACAAAAATGATTTCGCTCCCTCCGCCTGCCGCGCGTGGTGGCAAAACGGCGAGAGATGAATTGAATTAAATATGTTTTTCTCCTCTGTCCTCTTTGAAGCGCGGCACAAAATGAAGTAAGAAGTAATAGCCTGCTTGCAATAGGAAGCGGATCTTTGATCCGCTGACGCAAAGATTGCAAACGCGATAACGCCTTTTGGTAACCACCAAAAGATAGCGAAAGCGGCAAATCTTGCGGGTTTCTTAAGGGCATTAGGCCCTTAAGTTTCCTTCTTGGCTACTTCTTGGGAAAGGCCAAGAAGTAGCATAAAGTGCAAAGCGCGACGCGTTGTGTCGCGCCCATCCGTAGAAGCAGTCGCTTCAATTTCAGCTCCCCCCTTACCATTGCAAATTACCCATTTCCATATATCATCCCAAACTTTCGCCTCGCGAAAAGAAAGGAGTCTTCTATGTCATCCCCTCTGGCCGTCGACCTCGGCACAACGCATACCCGCATCAGCCGTCAGGAGCACGTGCTCATCCAGCGCTTTCCCTCGGCGATCGCCGTCAACACCCGCAGCGGTGAGCCCATCGCCATCGGTAAGGACGCGCTGCCCATGCTTGGCCGCACCCCCGCTGACGTGCGCGCCTGCCGACCGCTTCAAAACAGCGTCGTTGCCGACTACGACCTGGCCGTCGTTATGCTCAATACCTTTTTCAAGCAGGCGCAGGCACTGGGCTTTTTACAGCGCCCCACCGTCGTCGTTTCCATCCCCCACGGCATTACCGAGGTGGAGCGCCGCGCGCTGGAGGACGTCATTCGCGACGCAGGCGCACGCTCGGTTCGTCTGATCCCCCACGCGGTTGCTGCCGCGTACGGCGCGGGACTCAACATCGCCAGCCCTCACGGCAGCATGATCGTTGACATTGGCGGCGGCACCACCAAGGCGGCCGTCCTTTGCTACAACGGCATCGTCAGCGCCCGCACGGGACGCACGGCAGGCGACGAATTTGACCACGCCATCATTGCGCATTTGCGCTCGGCCTACGGTCTGATCATCGGTGAGCAATCGGCAAACGCCATCAAATGCCGCATCGGCACGGCGCACCCGTCCATCGACCGCGGCGCGCTGATGGTCAGCGGACGAAGCGTACAGAACGGTCTGGCGACGACGGCTGAAATATCCTCGGCAGACGTAGCGGAGGCGTTGCGCAAGCCGATCGCCCGTATCATTCACTTAATGCGTGCGACGCTTGAGGCGGCACCGCCCGAATTGAGCGCGGACATTGCCGCGACGGGTCCCGTTTTGTGCGGTGAGAGTGCAAAATTGCCCGGTCTTGCCAAGGTGATCGCCAATAACATTGGCATGAGAGTGACCACCGCACCCGAGTGTGGGGACTGTGTGATCAACGGTCTGCAAAGAGCTGTAAATGAAAAAAAATAAGAATTTGTTGCCATTTGGAGCATAGATTCGTATTGTTAAATAAGGATAAGATTTTTTACTGCTTATTTTCTTTTTGGCGCGACACTTCGCTCTGCTCATTTTTTCGCGAAGTCAAGCGTCTTCAGCTTTTGCATTTGCAAGTTAAAGAAACTTGCAAACACGGAAGACGTACGCAACGAGCGAAAGCAAATGCTTTAACTATCTGCGACGCCCCCTGGTTCAACAAAATTTCAAGCAAAAACGATTTTGCTTTTTTCCGCCTGCCACCAAAACGGGCTGTCGAGGCGCCAGCCCCTACCGAGAAAAAAACTTTTTCTTCCTCCGCCTGCCGCGCGTGGTGGCAAAGCGGCGAGAGACGCAGGATAAACTTTTATGTTTTTCTCGTCTTTCTCTTTGCAGCGCGGCACGGAATAAAGCGGAAAACGATAGCCTGCTTGCAGTAGCAACGGAATCTTTGGATTTCGTTGCGCAAAAATTGCAAATGCCACAACGCCTTTTGGTAACCACCAAAAGATAGCAAAAGCGGCAAGTCTTGCGGGTTTCTTAAGGGCATTAGGCCCTTAAGTCCTCTTTCTTGGTTCGTTCTTTCTCGGATGAGAAAGAATGAACATCAAAACAGCACAGCGCACGCGCAAAGCTGTGTGCGCGTCAAGAGGAGAAGTAGCATGAAATTCAGATAAACTTGTCCCCATCCCCCTACCCCCTACCCCACCGAAAGGAGACTTCCCATGAACGAAAACAAAAATTCCAACCCCAACTTTGATTTTTACTCCTTTAATCTTCCTCAAACGGAAGAACCTCAAAAGCCGGAACAGCCTGAGATAACGAATGACGCTGTTGAAAACCAAACTGAAATCACCGAACCTATCGAATCCTCCGTCAACGACGAGGTCACCGACGTAACGCCGGAAGCCGAGAAAGAAGCTCCCGCCACCGACGGTGAAGCTTTGACCGAGCCCGCACCTGCCCCCTCGCCGTTTGATTTTGGCCCCGAGCGCCGCCGCATGAGAAGCACCTACAGCCACCTCGGCTGGGGCGTCGCCATCATCACCATCGCCTGGATCGCCATCAGCTCGATCCTCTACGTACTCATGGAGCTCTTTGCCCCCGAGCTGATCGAAAACGGCATCATTTCCACGATGCTTGGCACGCTACCGCTGTACGTCATCTGCATGCCCTTGCTGTTTTTGATCATTTTCAACCGTCCTCGTGCCGTGATTGAAAAGAAAAAGCTCAAATTCGGCCATTTCATGCTACTGTTCTTTATGGCGCAGGCCCTGATGATGGCAGGCAGTATGGTCGGCAACAACATCATGGATATTCTGAGCACCGTCACGGGCGTTGATTTTTACAATCAGCTCAACGATACCATGGATCTGCCTCTTTGGTTCTCGGCGCTTCTGACCGTCGTGCTCGCTCCCATTTTTGAGGAGCTCATCTTCCGCAAGCTGCTGCTTGACCGTATGCTCCCGCACGGCGAATTTGCCGCCATCTTCGTCAACGGCCTGTTGTTCGGTGCCTTCCACGGCAATTTCTATCAGTTCTTCTACGCCGCGCTGCTCGGCATGCTGTTGTCCTTTTTGTATGCAAGAACGGGCAAGATCCATCATTGTATTCTCATCCACATGGCCGTCAACTTCTTCGGCGGCGTCCTGCCCACGATTTTGATGAACTGGGCGGACTACGACGCGCTGATGATACTGGTCAATGATCTGATCAACAATCCCGAAAACGTCGAACAGCTCGATGCCATCACGCAGCACGTTATGAATCACCTGGGCGGCACGCTGGGCGTTTTGCTGTTCGTCTTTGCACAGTACGCGCTGGCCGCGCTTGGCGTTGTGTTCTTTATCATTCGCCGCCACAAGTTCGCGCTCAAAAAGAACGAGGGCCAGCTACCCGGTCGCCTGGCTCTGCGCACCGCGATCGTCAATCCCGGCGTTATTGCCGCGCTGGTCGTTTGCGGCTATCTGTTCGTCAATACGCTGCTCAGCGCTATTTTAGTCTGATGAAAAAGTAAATTTAAAAATCTTACGGAAAGGAGAGAGTGCCGTCATGTCGCAAATACCGCTTCCAAAAAAAGAAGAAAAGAAGAAAAAAAGCGGGAAAAAGCTGACGCCGCACGCTCTCTTTTCGCGTCGATTGACCATTCTCGCCTCTGTTTTTATCGTCGTTTGCATCGTGTACCTGTCCATTCTTATCACGCTGCAGGTGACGGGTAACGCTTATATGGTCTACCGCGACAAGACCAATCTGCCCGACGGACTGACCGAGCAGACGGTCACCATTCAGGCCATGCGCGGCGAGATCTACGACCGCAACGGTCTTCCGCTGGTCACCAACCGCTATTCCTACGATCTGACGCTGGACTATCAGCCCTTTTTCAAGGAGATGGGTGTGTCCGTTCGCAATAAAACCTTACTTTCTCTCGTCGAGCCCTTTTCTGCCGACGAAAACGGTAAGCTGTGCGAGGATTCGTTTCCCCTTTCGGGCACGTATCCCGATCTGAGCTATTCGGACGAGGCGATGGATACGGACAGCAAGATCTCCAAGCGGCTCAATCAAGTATTGATCCGCAACGAGCTGTCCACGAACGCGTCGGCGGGTGCGCTCGTCTCTTATTACGTCAACAAATACTCCCTCGGCGCCCGCATCGACGGTATCCCCGCCTATACGGACGAGCAGATCACGACGCTGATCCGTCTGTATTACGACATGGACGTGCGTGATTTTGGCGGTAACGCCGCCGAGTACGTTCTGGCAAGCAACGTCAGCGCGGCCGTGATCTCCGCCAACAAGGAAAACGCAATCTCGGGCGTGCGCGTGGTCGTGCGCTCCGAGCGTATCTATCATTATCCCGGCTACGCCTCCCACATTCTCGGCCGCGTCAATAAGATCTTTGCCGAGGATTGGGATTATTACAACGCGCTCGGCTACCCCATGGACGCGATCGTGGGCGTGTCGGGCTGTGAGAGTGCCTTTGAGCACATTTTGCACGGCACGGACGGACAGATGAAAATTCTCGTGGATGAAAACGGACGGACGGTATCCTCCGAGATCATCAAGCAGCCCGCCGCGGGGCAGGACGTTCGCCTGACCATCGATATTCGCCTCCAAATTGTCGCCGAGGACGCCCTGCGCGAGCGATTGGAGCTGGAAACGAGCAATTCCCGCAAGGGCGCTGTCGTCGTCACCGACCCCGACTCGGGGGCGTATCTGGCCATTGCCAGCGCGCCGACCTTTGACGCATCGAGCTTCTCCGAGGACTACGAGGATCTGGCGGCCGACAAGGATCTGCCCATGTTCAACCGCGCGCTGTCGGGCGTGTATTACCCGGGCAAGCTGATGCAGCTTCGCACGGCGCTCGCGGGGCTCAATGAAAATATCGTCACCCCATCTTCTCTTTGGAAGGATCAGAACGCCCTGACCGTCGACGGCTACACCGTCATTTGTCCTCTTTTATATATGCAGGACGATTCGCACGGATATCTCGGCGTGTCGACCGCACTGATCGACGGCTGTGACGTGTTCTTCGGCCAGCTTGGTCTTAAGATCGGGCAGGAAAAGCTTCAAACATACGAAACGATGCTCGGCTTTGGACAAGCGACGGGCATTGAGATTGCAGAAGGGGAGGGAAGTATATCCTCTTTTGATCCCAACCGTCAGCTGCCGCTCTTCAAGGCGGCCATTGGTGAGTCGGATCTGACGAGCACCCCCGCCCAGCTTTGCTCCGCGTTTGCCTCCATCGTCAACGGCGGCACGCGCTATCGCGGTCATCTTCTTTACGAGATCCGCAATTTCACCAGCGGTGACGTCGTACAAAAAACGCCCAAAGAGCTGCTGTCCTTCTTCACCATCTCACAGGAAAACAAGCAGCTGTTGATCCGCGCTATGGGACAAATGGCGCAAAAGGACGCGATCCTCTCGGCGCAATACGCCAAGCTCAAGCCGCAGGGCGTCAGCTTTGGCTGTATCGGCGCGTCTGCCCCTTCGGGTACGTCCGAGCCTGCTCACGCCGTTCTTCTGGCCTTTGGCACCCCCGAGGTGCAGACGTCGGGCAATCAAAAGGGCTCGATCGCCGTTTGCGTCGTGCTGGAAAACGAGGTCTACCCCAACTCGGCGGCAAGCGTCGTCACGGCAGTGATGGATGCGTTTTATCAATAAAATGAAATGTAGGGCGAGGACCTTCTCTCGCCGAAAATAAAAATAGCCCCGACAGATTTTCAAGGTCTGTCGGGGTTGTTTATTGAAACTGAATATCTTTCAATTTTCATATACATTGGGGAACGGATAGGTACCTATTCTTCAACATATAATTCATCATAGTACCAACGTATGGGGTTTTCATAAATGTATCGCAAATGCTCCTCATAATCATGACGGTTGCGGATGATATGATCATTGGAGCGATATTGCCAAATATTTTTTCCATATTCTTTATTACAAAATCTTTTGAACGTAGATACGAACCTCGACGGAACAGAATTCTGTACTGTAGGGACCGGCGTCCTCGACGGTCCGTCTGTGATCGGCGTCCTCGACGGTCCGTCTGTGACCGGCGTCCTCGACGGTCCGTCTGTGACCGGCGTCCTCGACGGTCCGTTTTCCATGTCTTTTATCCACAGCATAATATGAATATGGTTTGGCATGATTACATAACTCTCGACCGATAGATCGTCGTAAAAATCATTCAATTGATGGATGTATTTATCCGCGGTTTGTCCGTATTCTGTTAATTCGATTTGAGGACCGTCGGGGACGCCGGTCCCTACAATTTTGGAAAGCAGACATTGTCTTTCTTTCGTACATATTGTTAGGAAAACTGCTTGATTTCTATTATAATCCGCCCCCTTCAAGCGAGTGTTCTTACGATTTTTTAATTTTTCCATTTTCATCACCCACATTATGATACCACAAATCGGCAGAGGAAACAATGCCTCTGCCGATTGATCAATTTAATTATTCGCACTCATATCCCTGCGCGACGACGGCGGCGACCAGGGTGCTCTTTTCTACCGTTTCGGCGGCTTTTACCGTGGCGCTGGCGTTTTCGAGCGATACCTCGACCGCGCTGACGCCCTCGACGGCCTCAAGCGCACGTTTGACGTGTGCGACACAATGCTGGCACATCATGCCCTTGACAGACAATACGATTTCCTTTTCCATTTCAAAAATCTCCTTTATTCTTTGTTCTTCCGTTTTCGGTTCGGGTAATTCTTGTTGTTCCTTTTGTTTCTTTTGTTTTTTTTCTTTTTTCTCTTTGACCTTGGGTGCGTTTTCCAGAGAGATGCGGCGCAGACGGAGCGAATTTGCCACCACGCAGACCGAAGAAAGGCTCATCGCACCTGCCGCAATCATGGGATTGAGCGTCAGCCCCAGCGCGCTGAAGGCGCCTGCCGCGACGGGAATACAAATGGAATTATACAGCAACGCCCAGAACAGATTCTGGCGAATGCAGGTCATAGAACGGCGGCTGAGCGCGATGGCGTCCGCCACGCTGTGGAGCGAATTTTTGGTCAGCACCACGTCGGCACAATCGATGGCCACGTCGGTGCCCGCGCCAATGGCAATGCCCACGTCAGCACGAGCGAGGGCAGGGGCGTCGTTGATGCCGTCACCCACCATGGCCACGCAGAACTTCTCTTTTTCTTCACTGACGGCTTTTTCTTTGTCCTGCGGTAAAAGACCTGCACGGTACGCCTCGATGCCCGTCTGGGCCGCCACGTTGGCCGCCACGGCCTCGTTATCCCCCGTCAGCATCATCGCACCAACCTGCATCTCACTCAATCGCTTGATTGCCGCAGGCGTGTCGGGGCGAATGCTGTCGGCAATGGCGATCGCACCTAAAATTTCATTATGATATACCACGCAAACGACGGTCTGACCATTGTTGCCCGCGTGTGCTTCGATGGCGTCAAACCAAGCCGTTTGATTGTTTTTTAAACCGTAACGCTGTAACAGATTGATCTTACCGACAAGACAAATTTTGCCATTCACCTTGGCACTCACGCCCTCACCGATGAAGGATCTATAGTCGGTCGATTCGGGAACCTCGACGTTTTTTTTCTGTGCAAAGCGGCAGACGGCCAGCGAGAGCGGATGGGTCGAATGGCGCTCGACTGCGGCCGCAAGGCCTATCATATCATCCTCTTTTTCTTTATCATCGACACCGGGGATGGCAGGAAGATTGGCTTTTTCTTGATAAACAAAGCAGTCTACGACCTCGGGCTGACCCTCGGTCATGGTGCCCGTCTTGTCAAGGCAGACGCGATTGACCGCGTGCAGCTTTTCCAGCGCCTCGGCACTCTTGAATAGAATGCCCATCTCGGCGCCTCGTCCCGTCGCCACCAAAATGGCGGTTGGGGTGGCAAGTCCCAGCGCGCAAGGACAGGAAATGACCAGGACGCTGATGGAAAATTGCAAGGCCTGACCTACGTTTTTGGTCAATACGATCCATATAATGAGGGTGGCGAGCGAAATAAGAAGAACGGCGGGAACGAACCAGCGGCTGATCTTATCCGCCAGTCTTGCCACGGGTGCGCGGCTGGAGGCCGCGTCCTCAAGCAGCTTCAATACGTGCGAAAGAGCCGTTTCCTGGCCGACCTGCTCGGCGCGGATGCGCACGCTGCCCTGAACGAGAGTGCAGGCGGCGTGCACCTTGTTACCTTCCTTTTTGTCGACGGGAATGCTCTCGCCCGTCAGCGCAGACTCGTTGATGCTGGCCTTGCCGAACACGATCTCACCGTCGATAGGGATGATCTCTCCCTCGCGGCAAAGAACGATATCACCGACGCGAACGGCTGAAAGCGGGATTTCCGTCTCTTTTCCGTTATGGACAATTATTGCTGTTTCAGGCAGCATGGTCGCCAGCTTTTGAATGGCGGCAGAGGCACGGATGCGCGCGCCCTTTTCCAAATTTTTACCCAACGTAACGAGGGTGACGATCATGGCCGCCGACTCAAAATACAGATTATGGGCAAGCTCGTGAACTTCACCCGCGTCGCCCTTGATTTGAGCGATGATCATGCAGACAAACACGAACACGCCGTACAGCGCCGACGCGCCCGAGCCGATGGCAATGAGCGAGTCCATGTTGGGGGAAAAATGAATGAGCGCCCGCCAGCCGCCGATAAAATAGCGGCGATTGAGCCAGAGCACGGGCAAGGTCAAAAGCAGTTGAACGAGGGCGTTCAGCACGCTGTCCTCAATCAGCACAAGACCGAACATCGGCCCCATGGAAAACAGCATCAGAATGAGCATCAAAAGCGCCGAGAGCGTCCAGCGCAGCCAGGAGCGGCGGAGCGAGCGCTTGTCCTGCTTGGCCGCCTCGCGGGCATCCTTTTGCTCGATGATCTTGCCCTCCTCGACGGCCTTGACGTGATAGCCCGCGTGGGTGATCTCCTCCGTCAAGGCGCGGTCAATGCGGTCCTTTCCTATCTTTTCTACGATAGTATCTTCAATCTCTATGGTCATGGACGAGGTCAGAAGGCTGACGGTAACGTCGTACCTTTTTTCCTCTTTTTTTTCGTTCTTTTCTTTGGGAATCAACTTCAACAGCACCTTATTTGCGGCACGCTCCACGTGTCCGACGCAGGCGGCACAGCTCATTCCCGTGACGTCATAACGATATTTTTTCATACGATCTCCAATAAAATTAAGGATTGTATCTTTAATTATAAACCCAATTTTGATTTTGTCAAGTTTTTTGGCGCCCGATACCTTAAAAAATCATATTTTACGCGCTGTCGCACGACGTACAAAAAACCTAAAAAAATTAATATAAATCGCGGCTTTTCTCTTGTAATTTTGCCGATAATATGATATAATATTATATATTATTATAATTATGCCCAAAACGAGTGCCAAAGAGAGCCGTTTTCTCTAAAAAAGCACTCTTGAAACGATATAAGGAGGTCAAAATTTCATGTCTAATTCCTATCTTGACGAAATCTCCGATATTTGGAAAATGGTACGCGATTCCTTTCATTCCAGACTCAGCCGCGAAACGGTCGATCTCTGGTTTGGCGAGCTGAGCGTCATTGCCTTTGAAAATAATACCATCACCCTTTCAACCAACTCCGAATTCAAGCTGGGCGTCATCAAAAATCGCCATTTGAATGACATCAAAAAGGGCTTTTGCGATCTCCTTGGCTTTGATATTGACGTTGAGATCGTATTCAACGGCAAGCGAGCTGACGTGCAATCCGTTATTGACACGCTGGAGCAGCCGGCGGTACCCGTGTCCGAGGAAAAAAGCAATTACATAAGCGAGAGCGCACCCAAAGCGCAGGGCGCACCCGCTACGGCAGGATATACGTTTGAATATACGTTTGATAATTTCATCATCGGCGCGTCCAACAAATTTGCTCACGCCGCTTGCGTAGCCGTTGCCGATCGTCCTGCTATGAATTACAACCCTCTGTTTATTTACGGACAGAGCGGTCTTGGCAAGACGCACCTGATGTACGCGATCATCAACGAGCTCAAAAAGAACAATCCCAACATCAACATCATTTACGTTAAGGGTGACGATTTCACCAATCAGTTGGTTGAATCGCTGACCAGTCATTCCCCCCAGCATTTCCGTGAAAAATACCGCAAATGCGACGTGCTTCTCATCGACGATATTCAGTTTATCGCGGGCAAGGAGTCAACGCAGGAGGAATTTTTCCACACCTTCAATTCGCTCTTTGAGGAGCACAAGCAGATCATTCTGACCTCCGACCGTCCGCCGCGTGACATCAAAACGCTGGAGGATCGTCTGCGCACCCGCTTTGAGTGGGGTCTGATCGCCGATATTCAGCCGCCCGATCTTGAGCTGCGTATTGCCATTATCAAGAAAAAGGCCGAGCAGGTCAACATTCATCTGCCTGACGACGTGCTGATGTTTCTTGCTGAAAACCTGCGCTCCAACATCCGTCAGATCGAGGGTGCCATCAAAAAGCTGGGCGCGCTCATTTTCCTGTCGGGTAAGGAGCTGAATATGGATCTGGCCAAGTCCTGCATTTCCGAGCTTTTAGGCGGTGCCGAGCCCGTTAACGTAACGGTGGACAAGATCTTTGCCGCCGTGTTCAAAAAGTACGGCATCAAGCGCGAGGATATCGTGGGCGAGCGCCGCAACAAGGAGGTTGCCTGGGCACGCCACGTTTCCATCTATCTTCTCCGCGAGATCACCGATATGTCCTTCCCAAATATCGGTAAAATCTTCAATCGCAACCACTCGACCATTATGTCCTCCATCGACGCCGTCGAGCGTAAGATCCAGGCGGATAATATATTCTCGCTCGAGCTGGATGAAATGAAAAAGGAAATCACGGGACAGTGAGAGGGAACGAAGGGCGCGAGGGGCGCGAGAGCGCGTTAGGGAAACTTTTTGAAAAAAGTTTCCCTACAACCCTTCAAAAACTTTCAAAGAAAAAATAGAAATGCTCGCCCTTGCGACTTCTTCTGACTCTGTAAGAGGAAGAGCGTGCTCTGTTCGACAGAATAGCTGCCGCAAGCTTCTGGGGCCCCCTCCCCATCCGCTCCACAATATTAGAATTGCTTTAACAAATTTAGTTTTTCCACGCCTGCCGCTCGTGGTGGCGCGCCAAACCGTAGGAGAAGTTATTAACAATCAAATTTCCCCCACTTTTTCCACAGTTTCCACACACTTTTCCACAGACTTATCAAAACTTCAATTTTCCCAACAAAACGAATTTTACAGTTACAATCGATTTCAAATATTTTCCTTGCACCGCAATACTCTTGCCCTGTCTGTTCATTTTCCCACACGGTGCGTATAACCTTGAAATGTCGCTGTCGCGTGTCGTATGTTTGGTTTACTTTTCCACAGCACAAGGCGACAAAATAATCCACAGTTGGCACTTTTTCTTCTCATTTTCAAGCGAAACATTCACTTTTTCGAGCCGCTTTTTCTAAAGTCGATTTTTCTCGTTTGGTTTTCCAATTTTAATCCACAGAAAACAAGTATGGTTTTCAACGGGAAAATATGGGATCAATGGCAGAAAAAGTGTTGAAGTATAAGGAAAATTTGACTTTCCACATAATCAACAGGGCCTACTATTAATACTACTAAATTCATTCTTTCAATTCTTTCTTTCAAGAGGGTGAGGGTAGGAAAAAAATTGTATTGAAAATTTTTGAAACTGCTCCTATTGACGCGCGTACAGCTAGTTTTGTGTTCATGCTTGCATGACGCCCGTGTTTAGCGGGCGAGCAAAACTTGCTATTTCGCTTGCGAAATATGGCTTCGCGCTGTGCGGCTTTGTGCCACTTCTTGCTATGCGGCAAGAAGTGGCGGAAGAAACGCGCCAAAGGGCCTAATGCCCTTTGGAAACCCGCAACGCGCCACGAAAAATCACAGATTTTTCTGATAGTGGCGCGAAAACAAACATCTTCAGCCTTTGCGTTGGTGTTTTAAAGAAAAACACCAACACGAAAGACGCACGCAAGCATAAAAGCAAAAAGTTTTTGCTAACTGCGACGCACCCCATTTTTAACTAAAGTTCAAACGAAAACGATTTTGTTTCTTCGTCTGTCACCAAAACGGGCTGTCGAGGCGCCAGCCCCTACCAAGAAAGCAAAACGTTCTTGCTCTCTCTGCCTGCCGCGCGTGGTGGCTACACTTGAAGAATGGCATTAAAACATAATATGTGATCTCTCTTGTTCTTGTTTGTAGCGCGGCACGGAAAGGGGGTTCCCAGGGGGAACGCCTGGGCGCGTTTTCTTGGTTCGTTCTTTGCCGCGTGGCAAAGAATGAACATCTAAAAACCGGTACAGATCAGCGCGAGCCGAAGGCTCGCAGTATGATCGTCCGTAGAAGAAGTAGTTTAAAATTCCATCCATCCCTTTGTAATCAAAAAATATTCCACATACATCCAAATTTTAAAATTTCGGAGGACTTAAAAAATGAAAATCGTATTTAACCGCCAAAGCATCAGCGAAGCCATCGCCCCCTTGATGTGTGCCGTCTCCAACAAATCCACCGTCCCCGCCATCGAAGGCATCCTGATCGAGGCCGTCGAGCCCGATACTTGCACCCTGACTACCTATGATCTGAAAATGGGCGTCCAGATCACCATTCACCCCGAGGTTATCGAGGGCGGTAGCTACGTTATCAACGCTCAAAAGTTCAATCAGACCGTCAAGGTCATGGACGGCGACGAGGTCACGCTGACGGTAGACGATAAGCTGACCGCTACATTCGAGGCAGGTAAGTCTACCCATAAAATGAACGCTCTGCGCGGCTCCGATTTTCCCGAAATCCCCCGCATTCTTGGAAACAAGGGCTTCGTCGTTAATCAGGCCGTGCTCAAAAAGATGATTTCCAAGGTCTCGCACGCCATGGGCGTCAACGATCAGCGTCCCGTGCTCAACGGTTGTTACTTCAAGATCGTTGAGGATAATCTGCTCACGGTCGCTTGTGACGGCTTCCGTCTGGCAAAGTGCGCCATTTCGACCGAGATGACCAACGCGGGTGACGACGGCGTGCCCATGAACTATTCCTTTATCGTTCCCGTCAAGACGGTCGGAGAGCTGCAGAGAATGCTGCTTGACAGCGAGGAAGAGGATGCAAGAATTTTCGTCAGCAGAAAGAATATTCTCATGAAACTGGGAGATCTGAATTTCTTCTCTTGCCTGATCGATGGCGATTACATTGAATACGATCACGTCATTTTGTCCTCTCACCGCATCGGTATTGAGGTGGATAAAAACGCGCTTCTGTCCGCGCTGGATCGTGCCGCGCTGATCACCGAGGAAAAGATTGCAGGAAGCGTCCGCTCGCACGTCAAGCTGCAGATTGAGGGCGATCTGCTCAAGATCTTTGCCAACAGCACCGCAGGCAGCACCTACGACGAATTACCCATCGAGCACGAGGGTGACGATCTGGTCATTGCCTTCAATAACCGCTATCTGATCGACTCGCTCCGCTCCTGCACGGCCGACAGAGTCAAGATCAGCCTGACCTCGGCTCTGACGTCGATCAATATTGAGCCTGTTGAAAAGTCCGACGATCACAGCGAGCTGTTCTTCCTTCTGCCCGTCCGCATGAAGGAATGATCGTAGCGGATCTATGCAATGCAAAAAAATAAAGGTTGAGAATTTTCGCAATATAGAGCGGGCCGAGGTAGACTTTGGCCCGGGTGTCAATCTTTTGCTGGGCGACAACGCCCAGGGAAAGACCAATCTGCTTGAGGCAATCTCGCTGATGGCCATTGGCAAGAGCTTTCGCGGGGCGCGCGACGCGGATCTGATCCGTTTTGGAGAGGACAAGGCGACGATCGCGCTGGACTATTGCGATCACATCCGCGATATGAGGCTGACTGCCACGTTGATGGCGGGCCGGCGGCGCAAGATGGAGCAGAACGGTCTGCCCGTAGCCAAAATGTCCGAGCTGATCGGCGGGCTGCGCGTGGTGCTGTTTTGTCCCGAGCATTTGTCCATCATCAAAAGCGGGCCCGAGCTGCGGCGAAATTTTCTTGACGTCGCCATATCCCAGCTCAAGCCGGTCTATATGTCGGCGCTGTCACGTTACAACAAAATTTTAAAGGAGCGCAACCGACTGCTCAAGGAGGCGTCCGAGAACGAAAGCGCCCGCCGCGTCATGGAGGACACCATCGACGTCTGGTCGGAGCAGCTGGCGCGCGAGGGGGCGATCATCGCCCGCTACCGCGTGCAATATATTCAAAAAATGAGAGAGTCCGCGTCGGTCGTGTTTTCCGACATGACGGGCGGTGGCGAAGTGCCCGGGTTTACCTACGTTGGCACGGCGCACCTGCCGAACGAGGAGGACTATCTTGACAGCGCCAAAACGGAAAAAGCCTTTCTTGAGCTGTTAACGACCTCTCACGCCCGCGAGATTGGCGCAGGTTACACGTTGTGGGGCATCCACCGTGACGACATCGATATCACGCTCAACGGCGTCTGTGCCCGTCTTTTCGCCTCTCAGGGGCAACAGCGCTCGCTTGCGTTGGCTATGAAGCTGTCCGAGGGCGAGATCTGCCGCGAGAGCTGCTCGGAGCATCCCGTGTATTTGTTTGACGACGTGCTCAGCGAGCTGGACGTGCGTCGGCGGGACTATCTGACGAGCCGCATTCACGACAAGCAGGTGATTCTGACCACCTGCGAGCCGAGTGAGATGAAGCGACTGGGTGAGGCGAACGTGATCAGGGTTCAAAACGGGACGTTCAGCCCTCTTTAATCGATTTTCAAGGAGAAATTATGTATCTGCACGTAGGGAGCAATAAAAATATTCGACAAAAGAAGATCATCGGTATTTTTGATATTGACAACGCGACCATCTCGCGCACCACGCGGCAGTATCTGGCCAAGGCCGAGACCCGCGGCGAGGTGAGTGCCGCATGCGAGGAATTGCCCCGTGCGTTTGTTTTGTATCAAGAAGATGAAAATAACAAAATTTGCTTTTCCCAGCTTTCGTCAACGGCGTTGTTGGGAAGATGTGAGGAATAAGTTTAGCTGTTTTTTTCCACATTTTCTCCTACGGACGCGCGTACAGCTGACGCGCCGCGCTGTGCGGGTTTGATGCCACTTCTTGCTACGCGGCAAGAAGTGGCGGAAGAAACGCGCCAAAGGGCCTAATGCCCTTTGGAAACTCGCAACGCGAAAAGTCGTTCCGCTGTCGCTCCACTCATTTTTTCGCGAAAGTGAGCATCTTCAGCTTTTGCGTTGGCGTTTTCAATAAAAACGCCAACATGAAAGACGCACGCAAGCATAAAAGAAAAAAGTTTTTGCCAACTGCGACGCACCCCGGTTTAACTAACTTTTCAGCAAAAACGATTTTGTTTTCTGCGCCTGCCACCAAAACGGGCTGTCGAGGCGCCAGCCCCTACCAAGAAAGCAAAACGTTCTTGCTCTCTCTGCCTGCCGCTCGTGGTGGCAAAACGGCGAGCGATGCAGAATAAGTTCTTATGTCTTTCTCCTGCTACTCTTTGAAGAGCGGCAATGCCGGGGGGTTCCCAGGGGGAACGCCTGGGCGCATTTCTTGGTTACTTCTTGGTGCGTACCAAGAAGTAACATAAAAAACCGGTACACCGAACGCGCACGAAGTGCAGTGTGAGGCTGTAGAAACGGTTGCTAAAAAAATAATAACACTCTCTATAAAAACATCATCTAAAAGTGAGGTTACCCCAATGACCGACAATCAAATCGTCAATCAAAACGAAATCATGGAGGAAAACACCGCCCCCGAGACCGTGAATTACGATGAAAATCAAATTCAAGTCCTCGAAGGCCTGGAAGCCGTTCGCAAACGTCCCGGTATGTATATCGGCTCAACAAGCGAGCGCGGTCTGCATCACCTCGTCTACGAGATCGTCGATAACTCCATCGACGAAGCCATGGCAGGCCGTTGTAATCAGATCGAGGTCACTCTGCTCCCTGACGGCAGCGTCAGCGTTCAGGACGACGGTCACGGCATTCCCAGCGGTATTCACCCCAAGATGGGCATTCCCACGCTGGAGGTCGTTTATACCGTGCTCCACGCAGGCGGTAAATTCGGCGGCGAGGGCTATAAATTTTCGGGCGGTCTGCACGGCGTAGGCGCGTCCGTTGTCAATGCGCTCTCCGAGTGGGTTGAGATCGACAACTGCTACGAGGGTCAGCGCTATACCGAGCGATTTGAGCGCGGCGCGGTGGCTCGTCCCTTCCATTGCGAGGGCGAGACCGACGCACACGGTCTGTACGTCCGCTTCAAGCCCGACGGCACCATTTTTGAGACGACCTTCTTTGATTACGAAACGCTGCTCAAGCGACTGCGCGAGCAGGCCTTCCTCAACGCGGGCATCTATATCAAGCTGCGCGACGAGCGCGACGAAGAAAATATCCGCGAGGACGTGCTCAACTACGAGGGCGGTATCCGCTCCTTCGTCGAGCACATCAACGAGCAGAAGGGTTGTACGGTCCTTCATGGTGACGTTATCTACATGCGCGCCGTTGAGGACGAGAGAGTGGCCGAGGTGGCGCTGCAGTACAACGACACCTACAACGAGTCCGTCCTGACCTTTGCCAACGACATCAACACCATGGAGGGCGGTACCCACGAGGTGGGCTTTAAGACCGCGCTGACCAAGGTGCTCAACGACTACGGCCGCAAGATCGGCCAGCTCAAGGATTCGGACAAGAATCTGTCGGGTGAGGACGTGCGCGAGGGCTTGACGGCGGTCGTGTCGGTCAAGCTGCGCGAGGCACAGTTTGAGGGTCAGACCAAGACCAAGCTGGGCAACAGCGAGATGAGACAATTCGTTTACAACCTCGTTTGCAAGAAGCTGGCTGAATATTTGGAAGAAAATCCTTCCGTTGGTAAGAATATCATTGAAAAATCGCTGGCGGCCAACCGCGCCCGTGAGGCGGCGAGAAAGGCACGCGAGGCAACGCGCCGCAAGGGCTTCCTTGAAGGCTCGACGCTGCCCGGCAAGCTGGCTGACTGTCAGGAAAAGAACACCGAGCTGACCGAGCTGTATCTGGTAGAGGGAGACTCTGCAGGCGGTTCCGCAAAAAGCGGACGTAACTCGCGCTTCCAGGCAATTCTGCCTCTGCGCGGTAAGGTTCTCAACGTCGAAAAGACGAGACTGGACAAGGTTTATTCCAACCCGTCCCTGCTGCCCATCATTCAGGCGCTGGGCTGTGGTATTGGCGAGGAATTTGACATTGCCAAGCTTCGTTACGGAAAGATCATCATCATGGCGGATGCTGACGTCGACGGCTCGCACATTCGTATTCTGCTGTTGACTTTCTTCTTCCGTCACATGCGCCAGCTGATCGACGACGGTCATATCTATCTGGCACAGCCGCCTCTTTATAAGGTTCAAAAGAAGAACGGCAAGGGCGAGGCACTGTACGCTTTCTCGGACGCCGAGCGTGACGAGTGCATTGAAAAGCTGGGTGGCGTCAACGTCGAGACCAACCGCTACAAGGGTCTTGGTGAGATGAACGCTGAGCAGTTGTGGGAAACTACCATGGATCCCACCACCCGTACCATTCTGAAGGTCACCGCCGAGGACGCCATGGCCTGCGACGAAATGTTCTCGCTCCTCATGGGCGACCAGGTCGAGCCCCGCCGCGCCTTCATTGAGCAAAACGCCAAGTTTGCTGAGAATTTGGATATTTAAAAAAAGGACGCGCAAGGGAACTTTTTGAAAAAAGTTCCCCTGCACCCCTCAAAAACTTTAATAAAAAGGGAATAGAAATGTTCGCCCTTGCGACTACTCCTTTCTTTGTAAGGGGAAAGGAATACGCTATTCCAAACCATAGCTCCCGCGAGCTCATGGGGCCCTCTCCTCGCTTACGCTCGGCATAAATCTGCTCCGCAGATTTACTCCGTCCCCCTACCCATTACGCTCCACAAAAATAGAATTGTTACAACTTTTTGCTCCCCATATCTGCCGCTCGTGGTGGCAAAGCGGGGAGAGAAAAGGAAAACTAAATTTTCTACGTCTTCTCCTACAGACGCGCGTACAGCTTCGCGCCGCGCTGTATCGCATTTGATGCCCATTCTTTGCCTTGCCGCAAAGAATAGGCGAAGATATGGTGGGCTTTCGTGACAACGATACTTCTAAAGTTCAGTTTGCCCACCTCGAAGAATTTTGCAAAGCAAAATTCTTCCCATAGAACGCAAAATTTCATTCGGGGCCTAATGCCCTTAAGAAACCCGCAAAACTTCTTGCTCCCCATATCTGCCGCTCGTGGTATCTGCGTGGCGGGAGATGCATTAGAATATTTTATGTTTTTCTCCTGCTACTCTTTGAAGAGCGGCACGGAAAGGGAGGCCCCGGAGGGAACGTCCGGGCGCGTTTTCTTGGTTCGTTCTTTGCCGCGTGGCAAAGAATGAACATCAATTACCGGTACAGATCAGCGCGAGCCGAAGGCTCGCAGTATGATCGTCCGTAGAAACTATTGTATAAATTTAAATTTTATTCTCGTCAAAATAAAAAAGAAAGGAGCTCCAATGCGTCGAAAAAAACCATCCTTAAAAAAACAATTGATCCTCTGCACCTGCATTGCCCTGCTCCTTTGCCTCATCCCCACCATCCTATCTCTCACGAGCACCAAGGACTTCATCCGCAATACCATCACCACCATCTCCTCCCCCCTGACGAAATTGTTCAGCGCGGCAGGAAAAAGCGCCTCCGACGCGCTGGCAAGCGGTGACGATTATGAAAAATTACAACAACAGCTCAACGATGCCAATCAAGAGCTTGCCGCCCTGCGCGAACAGCTCGCCGCGCTGGAACAGCTGAAGCAAGAAAACGACCAGCTGCGTGAATATCTCGAGCTGAAAGATAAGCAGCCCACCCTTGCGTTGACTGACGCGAGCATCATTTACAACAACGACCCATCGGGTCGGACGGTCACGCTGAACAAGGGAAGCCGCCACGGTATTGCCGTTGGCATGCCCGTCTTGAGCGCAGGAGGACTGTACGGCACGGTCAGTGAGGTCTCCGCCTCGACCTGCAAGGTCACGACGCTCAAGGAAGAAACGCTGTTCATCGGCGCGACGGTCGTTCGCTCGGGCATCAACGGTACGCTGTGCGGCCTTCAGGCGGGTCAGACGCACGCCAAGCTGCAATATCTGGACGCCAACGTGGATCACCAAACGGCCTTGCAGGTCGGCGACGTGATCGTGACCAGCGGATACGGTGAAAAATATCCCCACGGTCTTCTCATCGGTGAGATCGTCGAGATTGGGGTAGATTCGTACGATCGATCGCCCTACGCGTACGTACGGCTGTACGCGGATTACTCCTCGACGGCGACGCTGATGATCGTCACGGGCGAGAAAAATGAAAATGAAACGGAAAACGATGACTCGGGCAACACCGAGCAAAACGATAAAAACTCCGATCAGGCAAGCGGGGAGGTGAGCGGCGATGGATCATGAGATCCGAGATCATCGACTGACACACGAGCCGCCGACGCCCCTTGGCTGGGTGCTGTTCGTTTTGCTTGTCTGGCTGTTTGCTATTTTGCAAGCGAGCTTTTTGTCCTATATCCCTGTTTTTGGCGCGACGGTCGAGTTGACGGCGGCTTTGATACTGCTGATCGGCTGGAAGCGCGGGCCCATCGTCGGGGGTATTCTCGGCATGGTCGGCGGCTTGATTTTGGACGCGCTGACGGGCGTTGGTATATCACTCTTGCCGCTTATCTTCTTTGGCATCGCGGTATACGCAGCGCTTGCCGCCAAGCGGCTTCACGACCATCCGCTGACCTACGTTATCATGACCATTCCCGCGTATCTGGTGCTGGGCGCATGGCGGGCAATATGCGAAAAGAGCTTCGTTCATCTGTTTGCCGTTCTGCTGGCAGGGCTGATCGGATCGCTGATCGTGTATATTCCTGCGGCGGTGAAGTATTTTAGAAGGAAAAACTAAATTTTATACAGTTTCTCCTACAGACGCGCGTACAGCTGCGCGCCGCGCTGTGCGGGTTTGATGTTCATTCTTTCTCATTTGAGAAAGAACGAACCAAGAAAGAGGACTAAGGGGTCTAATACCCCTTAGAACCCCGCAACGCGCCACGAAAAACTAAAGTTTTTCTGATTGTGGCGCGAAGTCTTTTATGTTCAGCGCTTGCGAGCGCGGCTTAAAAAAAGCCGCACTCACGTAAGTGACACGCAAGCAAGTTAGCAACAATTTTTTGCTCCCTGCAACGCACCCAATAATCAAAAAATTTCAAACAAAAACGATTTTATTTTCTCCTCCTGCCGCGCGTGGTGGCAAAATGACGAGAGATGTATAATAAAATTATATGTCTTTCTCCTGTTCCACTTTGTAGCGCGGCACGGAAAGGGAGTTCCAAGAGGGAACGTCTTGGCGTCTTTCTTGGCCACTTCTTGGGACGCGCCAAGAAGTGGCATAAAAAAACCGGCACAGCGCGGCGCGAAGCTGTACGCGCGTCCGGCTACGCAATCCGTTAAAAAATAAATCTATCCCCCATAAATATCAAAGAAGAAAGGACATTTGACCATTGAAACCCTTTGATAAAAAACACGAAAACGAAAGCATCGAATTCCCCGATCAGAAGATCATCCCCATCCCCATGGAGAAGGAAGTCAAAAAATCCTTCATCGAATACTCCATGTCGGTCATCATCTCCCGCGCTCTGCCCGACGTCCGCGACGGCATGAAGCCCGGTCAGCGCCGTATCATGTACGCCATGTACGAGGACGGCCTGACCCACTCCAAGCCCTTCCGTAAGTCGGCAACCACCGTCGGTAACGTGCTCGGTCGCTATCACCCCCACGGTGACAGCGCTGTTTACGGCACCATGGTTCGTATGGCGCAGGATTTCTCCTACCGCTATCCGCTGGTAGAGGGTCAGGGTAACTTCGGTTCCGTCGACGGTGACGGCGCGGCCGCTTACCGTTACACCGAGGCAAGAATGTCAAAGATTGCGGACGAATTGCTTCGTGACATCGACAAAAACGTGGTCAAGATGACCAAGAACTTTGATAACCGTCTGGACGAGCCGACAGTCCTCCCCGCCCGTTTTCCCAATCTGCTGGTCAACGGCGCCATCGGTATCGCCGTCGGTATGGCGACCAATATCCCGCCCCATAACCTGGGCGAGGTCGTCGACGCGACCATTTTCCGCATGGATCACCCCGATTGTACCGTTCCCGAGCTGATGGAATACGTCAAGGGTCCCGATTTCCCGACCCGCGCGACGATTTACGGCACCAACGGCATTCTGGAGGCCTATACGACGGGCCGCGGCCGCATCATGGTGCGCGCCAAGGCCGAGGTCGACGAGGAAAACAGACGCATCATCATTACCGAGATCCCCTACGGCGTCAACAAGAGCATGCTGTGCGAGGCGATCGCCAATCTGCACCGCGACAAGCGAGTCGAGGGTATCACGGATATGCGCGACGAGTCGGGCCGTGCGGGTATGAGAATCGTCATCGAATACCGCCGCGACGCCAACGGTCAGGTCATCCTCAATCAGCTGTATAAGTATTCCCAGCTGCAGGACACCTGCGCCGTCAACATGCTGGCCGTCGTCAACAACGAGCCCAAGGTGCTCTCGCTGCCGCAAATTCTGGACCATTATATCGCTCACCAGGAATCGGTCATCACCAACCGTACCAAGTTCGAGCTGGACAAGGCACTCGCCCGCGCCCACATTCTCGAGGGCTACAAGATCGCCAACGACAACATCGACGAGGTCGTTCAGATCATGAAGACCGCCTCCTCCATTCCCGATTCCAAGGCCAAGCTGATGGATCGCTTTGGTCTGACCGACGTTCAGGCGCAGGCCATCGTTGAGATGACGCTGGGCCGATTGACGGGCATGGAACGCGATAAGATCGAGGACGAGCTGAATCGCCTGCACGCTCTGATCGAGGAGCTGCGCGGCATTTTGGCCGACGAGAGCAAGATCAGACAGATCATTAAGGACGAGATGCTGGATATCAAGCAGAAATACGGCGACGAGAGACGAACCGAGATCTGCGCGGCCGAGAACGAGATCGTCTACGAGGACCTGATCGAGCGCCACAATTGCGTCATCACGCTGACCCACGCGGGCTATATCAAGAGACTGCCTGCCGATACCTACACCGCCCAGCATCGCGGCGGCAAGGGTCTGATCGGCATGACGACCAAAGAGGAAGATTTTATCGAAAAAGTACTGTCCGTCAACAGCCACTCTCTGCTCATGATGTTCACCAACACGGGCAAGGTGCACTGCATCAAGGCCTACATGATCCCCGAGGCGGGACGCACTGCCAAGGGCACGTATCTGGCCAACGTGCTGCAGCTGGCTGACGGTGAAAAGGTCACGACCATCATCAGCATCGACGCCTTCAACGAGGGCGAGCATCTGACCATGGTGACCAAAAACGGCGTTATCAAGAGAACGGCCTTGCCCGAGTTTGAGTATCAGCGCAAGGGCGGTAAGATCGCCATTTCGCTTGACGAGGATGACGAGCTGCTGTTTGTCGTTCATACCAAGGGCGGCGAAAATATTCTGATCGCAACGGCCAACGGCGCGGCGACCCGCTTTGACGAGGAGACCGTCCGCGTCATGGGCAGAACGGCGCGCGGCGTGCGCGGTATGCGTCTTGCCGACGACGATTTCGTGGTCGGTGCGGTGCTGGTTGACGAGAGCAAGATGCTCATGACGGTCACCGAGCGCGGCTACGGTAAGCGCACCGAATTCAACGAATTCCGCCAGATGAAGAACCGTGGCGGCAGCGGCGTAATTTGTCATAATATTAGTGAAAAAACGGGCAAGCTGGCAGGCATCTGCGCCGTCGACGAGCAGGACGACCTGATGCTCATCACCGACCAGGGTACCATCATCCGTACCCCCGTCGCAGGCATCAATACCTACTCGCGTAGCGCCTCGGGCGTCATCGTCATGCGCCTTGACGACGACCAGAAGATCGTCAACTTCACCAAGGTCTCGCCCGACGAAAAGAAGGACGAGGAAACCACCGAAGCCACCGAAGAAACGACGGAAGCAACGGAGATCGTCATTCCTACGTTGGAGGAGAATAATTAAGAGGAAAACGAGGGGGAAAACTTCTTTCGAGAAGTTTTCCCCCTGTCCCCCCTTTCAAGAACTTTATGGGAAGAAAAAGAGTGTAGCCGGAGCAACTTCTTCTAACCCTGTAAGGGGAAGAACGTGCGCTGTTCCATAGAATAGCTCCCGCGAGCGGCGGGTCCCTATCCCATCCGCTCCACAATGTTAGAATTGCTTCAACAAATCTTGCGTTCTCCGCCTGCCGCTCGTGGTGGCAAAGCGGCGAGAGCTGCACTTGAAAAATATATGTTTTTCTCCCAAGCCCACTTTGAAGAGCGGCACGAAAGCAGTTTCCAAAGGCGGCAGCCTTTGGCGCGTTTTCTTGGTTCGTTCTTTGCCGCGCGGCAAAGAATGAACATCTAACACCGGTACAGCGAGCGCGTGCCGCAGGCACAGTGTGAGCGTCCGTAGAAGAAGTTGCAAAAATTTTAACCAACCCCAACTCCAAAAAATATTTTCCGCATAACCCCAACTTTTTTTACCAAAACTATTGACATCCCATCGAAAATCTGCTATAATATCATCCGTTGAATATTGGGGTATCGCCAAGCGGTAAGGCAACGGACTCTGACTCCGTCATTACCTAGGTTCGAATCCTAGTACCCCAGCCATGATTGCCGACCGAAATAGATGACGTCGGTAAAATCCCAGAGCCCACAAGGGTTTCTGGGATTTTTTATTGCAAAAATCACTATGAAAACAAAAAGATGACATTAGGTGAAAAATCGG
>SVRN01000008.1 GCA_015064805.1 Oscillospiraceae bacterium | reverse complement strand
GCTACCCGAGGTATACAGCATAGCCTCGGCCAAGGATGTCTTACCGCATCCACCGTGACCTAACAGTGCAACGTTTCTGATTCTTTTGGTTTCGATTGCCGCCATGGCGTTGTTCCTTCGTTTCCGCTGTGCGGAAACTGCCTTTCATTTGAAGTCGGATTATGATTTTATACGGTTTTATACATTATAAAATATGCGTAGAGCTACAAATCCTTTTTCATTATACAATAGAAAAGTTCGCTTTTCAAGAGGGAAAAGCGAACTTTTTGCCATGAGGGCATAGAAATTTATTGTTGATTTTTGTGAAAAGTCAACAAAAATATGGAGATTTATAGGTCAATGGAAAACAAACGGGCGGCGTTTTGGGTGGTGATACGTGCCATTTCCTCGGGCGTGACGCCGTGTAGCTCGGCGAGCATGTCGACGGTGTGACGCATGAGAGAGGAATCATTACGCTTTCCTCGGTGGGGGTGAGGCGTCAGGTAAGGGGCGTCGGTCTCGACCATCAGATACTCGGGCGGCACGCTTGCGGCGACCTCCTGCACGCGGCGGGCGTTTTTGAAGGTAACCACGCCGGAGAAGGAGATCATCCAGCCGCGGCGCCACAGCTCGCGGGCCATCTCGACGCTGCCGCTGAAGCTGTGGAACACACCGCGCACGCCCGGATGGCGCAGGGCTACGTCGAAGCAATCGCCGTGGGCGTCGCGGTCGTGAATGACGACGGGCATATCCAGTTCCTCTGCCAGCAGCATTTGCTGCTCAAAATACCACGCTTGACGCTCCTTGTCGACGGGCAGCCAGGGGCGCTCGTAATAGTCAAGGCCGATCTCGCCGATGGCGACGATCTTATTTTGCTTGCGGTAGGCGACAGGATCGGGCGTGTTACAGCCGAGCAGCGTGCGCAGGGCGCTCATTTGCTCCTCGGGATGCTCGATCTGCTGGCAATCCTCAGGGTGGATACCGACGGCGGCGTACATGCCGCTGTAGCGGGCGGCCTGCGAAAGAGCCAGCTTGGAGGTCTCGATATTGGTGCCGATATTGACGATATGAGACACGATGCCGCCGTAGGGGGCAAGAATAGTTTTGAGGATCTCGTCGGCGCCGGGACCCTCGGCAGGGTCGCTGTAGCGGTCGTCGAAATAATGGGCGTGGGAGTCGAAGAAGGTCATAAGGAGAGTCCTTTCGTTTTTAGAGCTTGTGTAGCCGGACAGGCGCGCCACAACGCGGCGCGCAGTGCGTAGGATCCTTTCTTTGTCCCTGAACAAAGAAAGGATGAAAGAAAATCAGCCAAAGGGCCTAATGCCCTTTGGGAACCCACAAAACTTTTTGCTTTCCATATCTGCCGCTCGTGGTGGCTGTGCGGCGCGCGATGTCTATAAAATGAGATGTTTTTCTCCTGTTCCGCTTTGCAGAGCGGCACGGAAGGGGGATTCCAAGGGGGAACGCCTTGGCGCGTTTTCTTTCGTACTTTCTTTGTCGCGTGACAAAGAAAGTACATCCATGCCGCACAGCGCAGCGCGAAGCAGTATGCGCGTCAAGAGGAGAAGGCGTTAAAAATTGGTAATGCTATACTACCGCAATGGGGAAACCTCTTGGCGAAGTTTCCCCATGATAATCAAAACTCACTTTTGAGCGATCTCGTCATCAGCTCCATGAGCACCTGCTTGCAATCGGCACCCTCGTAAAGAATGCGATACACAGCCGTGCAGATGGGCAGATCTACGCCGTATTTCTTGCCGAGATCGACCATTGCGTGTGCGGTGTAATACCCTTCTGCCAGCGCGCCGAACGATTCACCTTTGGCGAAGCATTCGCCAAAGGCACGGTTGTGGGAGTGGGGCGAGAAGACGGTCGCCTCGTAGTCGCCCAGATGGCAAAGCCCGTAGGCTGACATTTCGTTGCCGCCCATTGCGCCGATCAGCTTGGCGACCTCGTGAGTGCCGCGCGCCATGAGCGCCCCCTTGAGCGTGCCGAGCTCGAAGCCGTCGAGCATGCCCGCGGCAATGCCAATGACGTTCTTGGCGGCCGCGCCGATCTCGTTGCCGATCAGATCCTGACCGTAGTAGAAGCGGATCAGATCGCTGGAAAAGGACTCAACCAAGCGATGCTTGACCTCCTCGTTGTCCGAGTCGATGACCATACAGGAGGGATTGCCCTTGTAAAATTCCTGCACGTGGCCGGGGCCCAGCCAGACCGCAACGGCACAGGAGGGATCGAGCGCCTGCGTGGCGATCTCGCTGAGCCTGCGCCCCGTCGAGATCTCGATGCCCTTCATGCAAAGCACGATCGTTTTGTCGCGCAGCTGCAGAGGGCGAAGCTCCTCCATCAGCCCCGACAGGGCCTGCGAGGGAATGGATATGATGATGACCTCACCCGTGGGAACGTCGGTGATATTCGTCGTCAGATGGACCGACTCGGGAAGCGAGAGCAGATCGTTCTGGCGCGTGGCCAGGAAACGTTGCATCTGGGGGGCATCGGCCATGCCGTAGAGCGTGACGTCGTGTCCCATGCGGTCGAGATACCAGGTGATCAGCGAGCCCCAACGCCCGCAACCGATAACGGTGATTTTCATAGTAACTCCAATTTCGTGTATTGCTTATAGGATAAGAGAGCGACAAATCTTGCCTATTATTTTTCTTCAAGTTTTTGAAGATTCTTAAGGAACTTTTTTCAAAAAGTTCCTTAAGCGGGTGCAGGGCAGCGCCCTGCGCTCTCACGCGTTGTATCTATTCTGCAAACCGGTGGGGTAGGGGCCCCACAATGGCTTTGCTGAACGAACGACAGAAAGCGAGAGCGACAAATCTTGCCTATCATTTTCCTTCAAGTTTTTGAGGATTCTCAAGGAACTTTTTTCAAAAAGTTCCTTAAGCGGGTGCAGGGCAGCGCCCTGCGCTCTCACGCGTTGTATCTATTCTGCAAACCGGTGGGGTAGGGGCCCCACAATGGCTTTGCTGAACGAACGACAGAAAGCGAGAGCGACAAATCTTGCCTATCATTTTCCTTCAAGTTTTTGAAGATTCTTAAGGAACTTTTTTCAAAAAGTTCCTTAAGCGGGTGCAGGGCAGCGCCCTGCATCAATTATCTAACTCTCTCGCCCAGAGGGGTTTCGGGATCAAGGAAGACGACGCGGACGGTCTCCTCACCGCTGGCGAGGATCATGCCGTTCGATTCCACGCCGCACAGCGTTGCGGGCTTGAGGTTGGCGACCAGAATGATCTTCTTGCCGATGAGCTGATCGGGGGTGTAATACTTGGCAATGCCGGATACTACCTGACGCTGTTCATAGCCCAGGTCTACCTGCAGCTTGAGCAGCTTCTTGGCCTTGGGCACACCCTCGCAGGCAATGATCTTGGCGGTGCGAAGCTCGACGTTCATAAAGTCCTCAATGCCGATCAGAGCACAGCCCTCGGGCTTTTCCACGGGCGCCTCTGCCTTGGCGGCGGCCGCCATCTTGGCCTGGCGCTCGGCCTCAAGCTCTGCGAGCATCTTGGCCTCGTCAATGCGGGCGAACAGCACCTTGGAGTCGCTGACGGTGTTTCCGGCTACCAGCGCACCAAACTGCTCGGCCGTGCCGATCGAGGCATAGCCGCGGGCGGTGGTATTCAGCTCGGCGAGAATCTCCTCGCTCGTTGCGGGAATGAAGGGAGCGAGCAAGGTCGCGCCCCAACGGATGGCCTCAAGCAGGGTGTACAGCACCGTGCCAAGACGCTCCTTTTGCGACTCGTCCTTGGCCAGCGTCCAGGGGGTCGTTTCGTCGATATACTTATTAGCGCGGGACAGCATGGTGAAGATGGCGTCCAGCGCGTCGGCAATGCGGTAGGTGTCCATATATTCGACCACCTTGTTGTAGGCGGTTACGCAAGCGGCAACGATCTCGTCGTCCAGTGCGTCCTTGGCGGTGGGAGCCTGAATGACGCTGCCGAAATACTTCTTCTGCATATCCAGCGTGCGCTTGACCAGGTTGCCAAGATTGTTGACCAGGTCGGTGTTAAAGCGCTTGATGACGTTTTCGTAAGTGATAGAGCCGTCGTTGGCGTAGGGCATCTCGGCCAGCGCGTAGTAGCGCACGCCGTCAACGGTAAAGCGCTGTGCCAGCTCGTCGGCGTAGATGACGTTGCCGCGCGACTTGGACATCTTGTCCATGCCAAAGTTGAACCAGGGGTGAGCAAATACCTTCTTGGGGAGCGGAATATCCATGGCCATCAGGAAAATGGGCCAGTAGATGGTGTGGAAACGGATGATGTCCTTGCCGATGATGTGAACGTCGGCGGGCCAGAGCGACTTGAACTTTTCACTCTGCTCCTCATAGGTCTTGTCAGGATCAAAGCCGATGGCGGTGATATAGTTGGTCAGCGCGTCGAGCCAGACGTAGGTGACGTGCTTGGGATCGCTCTCTACGGGAATACCCCAGGTAAAGGAGGTGCGGGATACGCAAAGATCCTGCAGACCTGCCTTGAGGAAGTTGTTGACGATCTCCTTCTTGCGGCTCTCGGGCTCAATGAATTCGGGGTGAGCCTCGATGTGAGCCATAAGGCGATCGGCATACTTCTTCATGTTGAAGAAATAGGCTTCCTCGCTGGCCTTTTGAACGGGTCTGCCGCAGTCGGGGCACTTGCCGCCCTCGGCCTGGGTGTCGGTAAAGAAAGACTCGCAGGGAACGCAGTACCAGCCCTCGTACTTGCCCTTGTAGATGTCACCCTGCTTGAGGAATCGGGTGAAGATCTTCTTGACGGCGGCCTCGTGATAATCGTCCGTCGTGCGGATGAAGTGGTCGTACTTTACATTCATGTGGTCCCAGAGATTTTTGATCTCGCCTGCCACGCCGTCGACGTAGGCTTTGGGAGTGATGCCGGCTTCCTTAGCCAGATCCTCGATCTTCTGACCGTGCTCGTCCGTGCCCGTGCACATAAAGACGTCATAGCCCATTTCTCGCTTGTAGCGAGCGAGAGCGTCGGTCATGATGGCCTCGTAGGTGTTGCCGAAGTGCGGCTTCTTGGAGGCGTAGGCGATGGCGGTCGTCATATAGTATTTTTGTTTGTTCATGGTGATAGACCATCCTTTCTTGAAGAAAAGCAAGAGTAATGCTTGAATTATTCAGATAAATCGGGCTCGTCCGAAACGCCTGTGAACAGCGCGTGGGCGATGGTGAAATAGGGCAGGGCGTGCAATATCGTCAGAAGTCCGAGCGACGCAACGGACAACAGCGTCCAAAACCAAAAGGACAGCTTGAAGAGAAACAGCTTGCGCCAGGCCGATTTGGTGATTCTGTGCGAGGCCGCGAACAGATCGCGCACGCGAGCGTCGGGACAGCGGTAAGCGAGCGCAAGCACGGCGTCGTCGCGGCAGCAGATCAGGCTGACCGTCAAAAACACCAGCGCGGCGATAAAAAACATCAGCAACACGAGCCAGGGGCTGTTCGTGCCCTTGCCCAAAAGAACGAGCAAGGTGCAAACGCCAAGCGTTGCGGCAGGAAGGATCAGCAGCCGGGCCATCACGCCAAAGGCGTGGCGATAATTGCGAGCGCTGCCGAAGGCGAAAAACAACTGAGAAAGCGGTTCTTTTCGTCCCATTGCCGCACCGTGAAAGATCATGGCGGCACCGTAAGACATGGGCAAGAGGGCAAATACGAGCACGCAGGCCTCGATCAAAAACAAGATCGCAAGCCATGCGAAGTGCAACAGAACGTTTTGCTCGTATAGCTCTGCCCAGGGGACGGCGCTGAAGGCGCATTCGACCATGTAGATCCCGCCTACGAAAAACGTCAGATAAAGCAGCGTACACAGAATCAGGTTCAGCCGCAGGCCGTCGATCGCCAGGATTTCCTTTGCGCGCCGCTTGCACTGTGCGGCCGAGGGATTAAAGGTGAGCAGCTTGGCGTTGGTCAGTAGGGTTTTCATGGGCATCCTCCTCTCTGAGCTCGGTCGCATCGGGCTGAACACAACAATACATCTTACATTATAGCAAAGTTTTTGAACTTTTACAAGAGTTAATTGTGAATTTTTAGCGATGGAAGAAAAGTTTCTTTCTGTTGGCGCGACACGGCGCGTCGCGCTGGCTATAATGCCACTTCTTGAGGCGTGCCAAGAAGTGGCAAAAAACCGATACAGCGCACGCGCAACGCTGTGTGCGCGTCAAAAGAAGAAGTCGCATAAATTTTAGACATTCCCAGCTCCCTATCAAAAAGCCCGGATCCTACCAATAGAATCCGAGCTTTTTCTGATTCAAATAAATAAGCACGCCAGCAAATACACCACGATGCAAACGATGCTCGCAGGCGCAAATACCGTCCGCAACAACCGTGACGGCAGCTCGCTGCGCGACAGATCCACGCGGTACGGCGCACTCTGTGCTGATTTCGCATAGGTGCGGTAGGTGCGTCCCGCTTCACCGCAAAATACGATGGCGGCTACGAGGAAAATGATGACCAGCAGGAAGGAAAACAGCTCTGTGCTGCCCGTGTAGAGATAAAACTGCGTCAGCGCCGGCTGACCGAACAGCCCGAAAACGTTGTAGGCAAAGTGGATCAGAACCGTGGCAATCAGCGAGCGCGTCGCGTACATAACGGCGCAAAGAAGCAAGCCCGCAAAAATATAAACCGGGAGGTGCGACAGCTCAAAATGGAGCATGCCAAACGCAACGGCGCTGTAAACGATGGCGGGAAGCAGTCCGCGCTCCTCCAGCGTCGCGCACAAAATGCCGCGATAGACGAATTCTTCGCAAATGGCAGGCAGAGCGGCGTAGGCTAAGATCAGATACGAAACCTCCGAAAAATCGGTGCCGCCGCCCGCGGCAAAGGTGTCGTACAGCGTAAAGCCCTCGTCCAGCGTTTTGATGCCGCCCGTGTAAATGCTGATGAGCAGCGTGCCCGAGATCAGAGCGAGCAACGCCGTGATCAACAGCAAAATATGCGAGGGGCGAGGCAGTCGCAGGCGCAGGCGCTCGGTAAAGGCGCCGCCGCGCAGCTTGCAGAAAATAACGCCGGGAATGAGAAAGATCATGACCTGCAGAAGAACGATGCTCAGATATTCGCTGTCGCGTCCCAAAAGCGCCGTGTCGATCACGCGGGAGAGTAACAGCAACAGATAGGTCGACAGCACCAAAAGCGCATGTGCGTTGTCGATCCAGAACTGTACGTCGCGCCAGAATTGACGGCGCGGAAGCCCGCTTGGACGATTCATGACATCTCCCTCCTTTCCCTTCCTGTAACTAAACTAACTTTTTTGCTAACCCCGTGGGGCAGGGGCCCCACAATGGCTTTGCCGGGGCTACGGCAGAACGCGAGTGAAGCAAGGCATGCCCTTTGCCTTTCCTTGAAAGTTTTTGAGGATTCTTAAGGAACTTTTTTCAAAAAGTTCCTTGAGCGGGTGCAGGGCAGTGCCCTGCGCTCCTACGCTTTGTATCCAATTGGCAAACCCCGTGGGGCAGGGGCCCCACAATGGCTTTGCCCGGGCTACGGCAGAACGCGAGTGAAGCAAGGCTTGCCCCTTGCTTTTCTTGAAAGTTTTTGAAGATTCTCAAGGAACTTTTTTCAAAAAGTTCCTTGAGCGGGTGCAGGGCAGAGCCCTGCGCTCCTACGCTTTGTATCTAATTGGCAAACCCCGTGGGGCAGGGGCCCCACAACGGCTTTGCCCGGGCTACGGCTGAACGCGAGTGAAGCAAGGCTTGCCCCTTGCCTTTCTTGAAAGTTTTTGAGGATTCTTAAGGAACTTTTTTCAAAAAGTTCCTTAAGCCGCCGGAGGCGCTAATACTATACTATACACTTGGCGCCATGACGGCCGCGCGCAAAGCGGTGGCGGTAGCATCGTCCTTGAGCGCGGCGACCAGGGCAAGACCGAAGTCCAGCGCGACGCCCATGCCCTTGGCGGTGATGACGTTGCCGTCGCGCACGACGAAGGCGTCATTTTGTACGTCCGCACCGATCAGCTCGCCCTCAAAACCGGGGAAGCAGATGGCACGCTTGCCCTTCAGATAGCCCTTGTGCCCCAGCACCATCGGCGCGGCACAAATGGCGGCAAGGTATCCGCCGCGTGCACTGACGCGGGCGAGCGTGTCTGTGACCATGTCCGATGCATCCAGATTGGCCGCGCCGGGCATGCCGCCGGGCAGGATGACCATGTCGATATCTCCATCGGGTACGCGGTCGGTGTCAGCCAGTACGGTGATGCCGTGCGCACCGCGGACTTCGCGGACGCCAAGCCCTACCGTTACCGTCCGTACGCCTGCACGGCGCAGCAGATCCAGCGGTAGCAGTGCCTCAATCTCTTCAAATCCATCGGCGAGAAATAAAACAACCATGACGGTCCTCCTGCGAAAATATGATATAATATTATATCATACCTATATTTATTTGTCAAATGATTTTCCCATTTCACTTGACAAACCGATGGATTGGAGTATAATGTGATATAAAGCGACAAAGGTCGCTCAAGGAGCGAATATCATCATGTTTCATATAAATCGGAAACCCCTACCGGCGGGCGGAGCACCTCTGCCGCGCCAAAAAATAAAAAAGGATCTGACGCAAGGTCCGATCCTGCCTCAACTGATCAATTATTGCCTGCCGCTGATGCTGACGGGTATGCTGCAGCTCTTCTATAACGCGACGGATATGATCGTCGTCGGTCAGTACGCCTCGCCGACAGCCGTCGGCGCGGTCGGTGCCTGCGGCTCGCTGATCGGCCTTTTGGTCAATATGTTTATCGGCCTGTCGGTCGGCGTCAGTGTAACGGTCGCCCAGCACATTGGCGCCAAGCAGGAAAAGGACGTGTCCGAGGTCGTTCATACCGCCCTTGCGCTGTCTCTCGGCTTGGGTGTCGTCGTGTCGATCTTTGGCTTTTTCTTCGCTGAAACGGCGCTTCGCCTGATGGATACCCCCGACGCGACCATCGCCGAGGCTGTTCCCTATGCCAAGGCGTATATGCTGGGTATCCCCGCGTCAATGGTATATAATTATTGCGCCGCCGCGCTTCGCGCCAAGGGCGATACCGTACGTCCGCTGATCTTTCTCGGCGTTTCGGGTCTGGTCAACGTCGGCCTTAACCTTTGGTTGGTCATTCAGTTTGGCCTCGGAGCGGTCGGTGTCGGTATTGCAACCGCCGCGGCGCAGTACGTCGCCATGATCATGGTCTTGGTTTACATGACCTTCTTCTTAAAGGATTGCACCCGCATCCATTGGCGGCAGGTCCGCTTGCATAAGCAAAAGCTGTGGCGCATTCTGCGCATCGGCTTGCCTGCAGGAATCCAGAGCATCGTCTTCAGCTTTTCCAACGTTCTCATTCAGTCGACGGTCAACACCTTCGGCGAAAACGTCATCAACGGTAACGCGGCGGCCGCCAGCATCGACGGCTTCATTTACACCGCTCAGAACTCGGTCTATCAGGCCGCCATCACCTTCGTCGGTCAGCACGTCGGCGCCCGTAAATTCGAGCGCATCAACCGCGTGATCTACTGGTGTCTGGGCCTGGTCACCGCGATCGGCCTGAGCGTGGCGGGCGTTGTCGTGCTGTTCAGCCACTTTCTGCTGAACATTTACGTGCCGGGTGACGAGGCGGCGATCGCATGGGGCACGCAGCGTCTGCGCGTGATGGGCGCTTGCTACTTCACCTGCGGACTGATGGAGGTTGGATGCGGTGCCTTGCGCGGCATGGGCAAAACGCTGACGCCTATGATCATCTCGATGGCGGGCGTCTGCGGCATCCGTATTTTGTGGATCTATACCGTCTTCCCCCTGTTCCCGACCATGATGTGCCTGTATTATTCCTATCCCGCCTCCTGGATCGTGACGGGAGCAATTCATCTGATCCTCGCGTTTATGAACAAGCGACGCTTGGAGAAGAAGGATAATCTTTGCCGCCAACCAAGTTGATATGAGGAGATTGCTATGACACAAACCACCAAAGAAGTATTCGAGAAGTATGAGGTCCGCAAGACCAAAAAGCAGAAAAGCGCATTTATTGACTACGTGACGTCCGTTGCCAAGGAGCAGGGCTATGCCTGCACGACTGAGCAGGGCCCGATGGGCGCGCGCAATATCGTCGTCGGCTCGCCCGATACGGCCAAGATCGTCTATACAGCGCATTACGATACCTGCGCGGTCATGCCGTTTCCTAACTTTATCACGCCCAAAAATTTCTTGATCTATCTTTTGTATCAGCTGGTGATCGTGCTGTTCGTTTACGTTCCCGTGTTCGCGGCCGTGTATCTTTCGTACGTCGTCTGCGCCTTTGCGGGCGCGTCGGAGGGCGTTGCACTGGCGGTGGGGGAGATCGTACTGTTCGCCGGTATGTTCCTCATGCTCTGGCTGATCGCGGCGGGCCCTGCCAACAAGCACACCGCCAACGATAACACCTCGGGCGTGACGACGCTGCTCGATATTATGTGCGCGCTTCCCGAGGAAAAGAGGAACGAGGTCGCGTTCGTCTTTTTCGACCTGGAGGAGATGGGATTGTTCGGCTCCAAGGGCTTTGCCAACAATCACAAGCAGACCATGAAGGACAAGCTGCTGATCAACTTCGACTGCGTGTCGGACGGCGATCATCTGCTGTTCGTGCTGAAAAAGGGCGCAATACCGCACGCGGCGGCCATCGAGCGTGCCTTCCCGAGTGATGAAACGTATACCGTTGAGATTGCGACCAAGGGCGTCTTTTACCCCTCCGATCAGGCCAATTTTCCCTGCGGCGTCGGCGTGGCGGCGCTCAACAAGACCAAGCGCGGCAATCTGCTGTATATGAACCGCATTCATACCAAGCACGATACCGTGTATCATGAAAAAAATATCGAGTTTTTTGTACAGGGCGCGGTGCGTCTTGTATGCGAAATGGACGAAGCATAAGCATTCGGGCGCGGTCAGATGACCTCGCCCGAAAATTTTTAAATTTTTTTCAAAAACGTGGAAGATTTTTGATTTTTCGTCGTCTTATATGGTAGCAGACAAAAATAGAAAGGAGAATCTCAAATGAAACGCAACGTTCGAATTCTGATCACACTTTTGGCAGTACTGCTGTGCCTGACCACCCTTGCGGGGTGCTCTTCCATGCAGCCCGAGGCTCCGGATGCTATGGAGCCGGGTGCCATGGCGCCCAACAGCGCTCCCGCTGACGATGCGGAGGTCGGCGGTTGGATGGAGGAAGGAAACGAGGAGTACACCGAGATCGTGGAAAACGACTTTGTCAATGCGAGTGAAACGCCCGACAGCTATTTTTCCATCGACGCCAATACGGCGTCCTATCCCAATCTGCGCAGTATGATCCAAAACGGCTATCCGTCCATTCCCAAGGACGCCGTGCGCGTGGAGGAAATGCTCAACTATTTCGACTACAACTACAATACGCCCACCGACGGGGCCATCTTTGCGCTTAACGCCTCCATGTTCGACACGCCCTATAATTCCGACACTAAGCTGTTGACCATTGGTCTGGCGGCACAGGAGATCGAATTTGAAAACGTGCAGAACAATCTGGTCTTTTTGCTTGACGTCAGCGGATCGATGTATAACAGCGACAAACTGCCGCTTCTTCAATCCGCCTTTATGATGCTGACCGAAAATCTCAACCCGAACGACCGCGTCTCCATCGTCACCTACGCAGGTAGCGACCGTGTGGTGCTGGAGGGTGCACGCGGCGATGAAAAGCAAAAGATCGTCGCCGCCATCGAGCAGCTTCGTGCGGGCGGCAGCACGGCAGGCAGCAAGGGCATCGAAACGGCCTACGCGCTCGCCATGCAGTACTTCATTGAGGGCGGTAACAACCGCGTCATTCTCGCCACCGACGGTGACTTCAACGTGGGCGTGACGAGCACCGACGCGCTGGAAAAGCTGATCGCGCAAAAGAGACAGACGGGCGTGTACTTCTCCGTCATCGGCGTTGGCCGCGGCAATCTCAAGTCGGAGAAGATGGAGACGTTGGCACTCAAGGGCAACGGCACCTACCATTACATCGACAGCGTCAAAGAGGCCAAGCGCGCGCTGGTCGAGCAGATCGGCGGCAGTATGGTCACCGTTGCCAAGGACGTCAAGGCGGGCGTGACCTTCAACCCCGAATACGTTGAGAGCTACCGCTTGATCGGCTATGAAAACAAGCAGTTGACGCAGGATCAGTTCAACGACGAGAACACCGACGCGGGTGAGATCGGAAGCGGTCATACCATCACGGTGGTCTACGAGATCAAGCTGACCGACAAGGCGCTGACCGAGGGCGAGAATATCGCGCAGGTCAAGCTACGCTACAAGCCGACCGAAAACAGCGTGGGCGACACCCAAACCAAGGAGAGCGTGCTGGATATCGGCACGAGCATCTACCATACCGAGCGGACGAACACCGACGGCTTCGTCGCGGCGGTCGTTGAATTTGCTCTCATCCTCCGCGAGTCGGAATACCGCGGCGACGCGACGCTCCAGACGCTGATCGCAAGACTTGGTCAGCTCGACGTGGCGAACGATGAATTCAAGCAGGAATTCGTCGAGCTGGTTGGCACGTACCATGAAAAACATAACCAAGAGCAATAATCCATAAAAAAAAGATCCCACGCACCGCGTGGGATCTTTTTTGCTATCACTTATTTCTTGGGAAAGCTGTCCTTCAGGCCGACGATGCGGTTGAAGGTGTTTTCGTTCTTGGTGTCCTTGCAGAAGTAACCGACGCGGACGAACTGGAACTTATCGCCGCCCTCGGCGTCACCCAGGCTGGGCTCGACCACGGCGTTCTCCAGCTTAGCCAGAGAATCGGGGTTGAGGAAGTCCAGATAGGTCTTGCCTTCGGGAACGTCGGCCGTGTTCTCGATGTTGAACAGGCGCTCGTACAGCATAAAGGTCGCGGGCTTGGCATACTTGGCGGACAGCCAGTGGATGGTGCCCTTGATCTTGCGGCCGTCGACGGGCATACCGTTGCCCGTTTCCAGATCAGCCGTGGCGTGGATGCACTTGATCGAGCCGTCCTCGTTCTTCTCGATGCCTGCGTATTTGATGATATAGCCACCCATCAGACGCACCTCGCCGTCGGGCTTGAGGCGGAAGAACTTGGGAGGCGGAACCTCGGCAAAGTCGTCGGCGTCGATGTAGACCTCGCGGGTCATGGGGACGTCGCGCGTGCCAAGCTCGGGCTTCTGAGGATGGTTGGGCAGGGCAATCATCTCTTCCTTATCCTCGGGATAGTTGTCGATGACGACCTTGATGGGATTGGCGATACCCACGCGGCGGGGCGCGTTTTCGTTCAGATCGTCACGCACACAGGCCTCCAGCTGACGGACGTCAACGGTGTGGTCGGTGTTGGTGACGCCTGCCTCGCGGACGAAGGTAAAGAGAGCCGCAGGGGTGTATCCGCGACGGCGCAGACCCTTCAAGGTAGGCAGTCTGGGGTCGTCCCAGCCGTCCACGTGTCCCTCCTCGACCAGCTGACGCAGATAGCGCTTGGACATGACGGTGTAGGTGATGTTCATGCGGCCGAATTCCCACTGATGGGGCTTCTGCTCAAATCCGATCTTGTCAACGACCCAGTCGTAAAGAGGTCTGTGGTTACGGAACTCACTCGAGCAAAGCGAGTGGGTGATGCCCTCCAGCGCGTCCTGAATGGGATGCGCGAAGTCGTACATGGGATAGACGCACCACTCGTCGCCCTGACGGTGATGGTGAATGTGCTTGATGCGGTAAATAACGGGGTCACGCAGGTAGGGATTGTCGGACGAAGGATCGATCTTGGCGCGCAGCGTTCTTGCGCCGTCCTCGAATTCTCCTGCTCTCATGCGCTCGAAGAGCTCGAGGTTTTCCTCGACCGAGCGGTTACGGTAGGGAGATTCCTTGGAGGCCTGTGCGCGGTCGGTGCCCTTGTAGTCGGCCAGGTCATCCTTGGAAAGATCGCATACGTAAGCGTCGCCCTGCTTGATCAGCTGAACGGCGTACTCGTAGCACTTGCCGAAGTAGTCTGAGCCGTAATAGACGCCGCCCGTAGGGATAGCGCCCAGCCACTCCAGGTCCTCGCGGATGGCGCGGACGAATTCGTCCGATTCCTTGGCGGGGTTGGTGTCGTCGTAGCGGAGATTGAACAAACCGCTGTACTTGTTTGCGACGTCGGTGTTGACGCAGATGGCCTTGACCGAGCCGATGTGCAAGTATCCGTTGGGCTCGGGAGGAAAGCGGGTGTGGATCTTAAGACCGGGGTTGGAAACAAGGTCCGCGTCGATGATCTCGTGTATAAAATTGCTGTTGATTTCTTCCATGGTTATATCCTTCCTTTTCGGATTTACAGGGATGTGATGGTGGCGTTGATTCTCGCCATCGTGCGCTCACGGCCGAGAATGTGCATGACGGTGTAAAGATCGGGGGCGTTCTGCTTGCCCGTGACGGCCACGCGCAAAAACATGCTGATGTCAGCCACGCTGCCCTTATAGGCGGCGGGATCGGCCTTGTAGGCCTTCATATCGTCGGCGAAGCCGAGCTCGCGGGCGATGGCCTTGACCTTGTCAAACCAGGTGTTCATGTCGTCGGCCTCGTCGTAGCTTTGTGTAAAGGCATTCAGCGCGGCAACGACGTCGGCCTTGTCAAACGATTCGGGAATCGCGTCGACGATCTGATAAAATTCGTCGTAGAAGAAGCCCATGTACGGCTTGGCGTCGGCCCAGGTTGCAAGGTCCTTGCGAGGCTTCTTGCCGCCGCGTCCGATAGCGAAGATCTGTTCGGCATAAGCGGGATCAGCGGCCAGCACGGCACCGAACTCGGGGTCGAAGCTCTGGGCCCATTCGGTGACCTTGGCGGTCACGTCAGCGGCACTCATGCGGCACAGCACGTTCTTGGACACGTCGTTCAGCTTGTTGAAATCGAACAGACAGCCCGAAACGGACATCTTTTTGATGTTGAAGGGGAAGTCGGTGTAGGGCTTGTCGGGGTTCTGCGCTCTCCACTCCTCGTAGTTGGAGTTGAGCAGCGTCATGACGTACTCGCACACCGCCTCAGGCGCGTAGCCCATGCGGGTGTAGTCGTCCATGTTGGCCCCCATGTCGCGCTTGGACAGCTTCTTTTTGTTGCCGTTCTCGTCCAGACGCATGATCTGAGCGATGTGCATATACTTGGGCGTCTTGAAGCCGAGGTAACGGAACAATTGCAGATGCTTGGCAAGGCTGGGGAGCCATTCCTCGCCACGAATGACGTGGGTGGTTCCCATGAGATGATCGTCCACGGCGTGAGCGAAGTGGTAGGTGGGAATGCCGTCCGACTTGAGCAGGACGAAGTCCTCGTCGTTCTCGGGGATCTCCATGTTGCCCTTGACAAGGTCGGTCACCTTGAGCTTCTTTTCGGGATCGCCGTCCGAGAGGATACGGAGCACGAAGGGATCGCCCGCAGCCAGATGTGCCTCAACCTCCTCAAGGGTAAACTCGCGGTTCTTCAGCATTTCCTGACGCTTGGCCTCAGCTTGCGCCTGCCAGTCGGTATTTTTCAGCTCTTCCTTTTTGTTGACCTGCTGCAATTCCTCCAGCTCCGCCTCGGTCGTAAAGCAGGGGTAAGCGCGACCCTCGCGCACCAGCTGCTTGGCGAACACGTGGTAGATGGGAGCACGCAGGCTCTGCTTGTAGGGGCCGTAGATGCCGTGGTCGGCAACCTGACCCTCGGCGTTCAGAATTGCGCCCTCGTCAAAGCAGATATTGTAGCGAGCCAGCGTCTTGATCAGTCCCTCGGCAGCGCCGGGGACCTCACGCTTGGCGTCGGTGTCCTCAATTCTCAGATACAGTACGCCGCCGCTCTGGTGAGCCAGACGCTCGGCAACGGTGGTGGGAAACAGGCCGCCGAAATGCACAAAGCCCGTGGGGCTGGGGGCAAAGCGGGTGACCTTGGCGCCCTCGGGAAGCTGGCGCGCGGGGTATTTGGCCTCCATATCGGCAGGAAGCTCACTGACGTGGGGGAACAAAAGTTCCGCTAGACGATTGTAATCCATGGATAATACCATTCCTTTATTTTACTTGATGATTTGACAACGATTGTTTTGATTATGCGAGTCCGATTGAGGAGAGCGCATCGCCGAGCAGGGCAGACGGGCCGTGACCGGGGTAGATGCGCAGGGCGGGGGAGAGCTCACTCAGGGAGCGGAGCGAGGAGCAAAGCGCACCGTAGTCACCGCCGTACAGATCGTACCGACCGTAGCCTTGTGAGAAGATCGTGTCGCCTGTGATGAGATGATCGCCGCACAGATAGCAGACCGATCCGCGGGTGTGTCCGGGTGTGTGAAGCACGCGCACGCGGGCGTCGCCAAGCAATATGATCTCACCGTCGATCAGCAGGTGATCGGCAGGGCGCCAGGCGCGGCTTTGCCCGAAAAAGATGGCGAACGCGTTTTTGTTGCCGTCGGAGAGCAGCTCAGCGTCGTCGCGGTGAACGTAGACGGTAGCGTCAGGATAAGCGTCGCGCAGCTCGTCCAGCGAAAGAATGTGGTCGAAGTGACCGTGGGTCAGCAGGATGCCGACGCATCTCGCACCCTCATCGGCAAGCGCGGCCTGCACCGCATCGGCCGACACGCTCGGATCCACGATAAGAGCCTCTGCGCCCTCGATCATAAGATAGCAGTTGGATGCAAACGAATCGGGGCAGATGGAACGAATTTTCACGCGCTGACACCTCCGAAAAATAATCATTTTTTATTTTATCACAAATTTACGCTTTTGTCTACAAAAAAACGAAAGAAAAATCAAGAATTGAAAAAAACGGCTCTCCGCGCAAACATTGCGCGGAGAGCCGGGCATTGAATTTTGTCGGGAACGAGGTTAACCGGTATACATAAGCGTGAAGGTCAGCTTGTGCAAATAAGTTCCCGCATCCTTGCCGCTGTGGTAGAAGGTGATATAATAGTCGTCTCCTACCGTGAAAATGCTTTGCGATTCATATTGCTCCGGCAGGGAAACCTCTTTGATCTGCTTGCCGTTCCAGTCGAAAACGATGATCAGGTTTTTTGTTTTGGTCGAATGGCTGACGGGGAAATAAAGGTAATGCTCGTCCGAGCCCATACCCTGATTGACGTAACTGCTCTGGTCGTAGTCTCGGCGGGAGAAGGTCTTGATCAGGTTGAAGTTCTCGTCCATGTAATCGACCTTGTAGCCTTCGCCCATGGCGTAGGTGTTGGTATAGGGGTTGTAAGAGATGGAGCTACCCGAGGGGCCGATCTCCACGCGCTCAATCACGGTCAGCGTTTCGGGATCGACGATGGTCAAGAAATGGCTTTCAGCCAGACCGTGTGCCACGATCAAACGGTTGTTTTTGGTGTCAAAGGTCAGATCGTTGCCGTGACCGAAGTTGATCTCCTCGCTCACTGCGACTTTTTCGTGCGTTTCCAGATCGTACTTGTAAATGACGCCGCCAACACTGTCCGCGCCTGCGCGGCGTACCGAGAAGTAAGCGTATTTTCCGTCGGAAGCAGCCCCCTGCGTAATACGGATCTTTTGGGTGTATTGCTCTCCGTGAAGCACGAATTCGGTCGATGCTGTGACGGTGTAATCACTTGCCATCATTTCAGGAACACTCAACGCCGTTTCGCGACTGAGAGACAGCACGGTGTCTGCCGAATAACGCAAATAACCCTTGCCACACGATTCCTCTTTGGTCAGAATATCATCTCTGAAACGGTACAGAGCCAGTGCCAGCAGGGAATCATCCGTTGCAACGATAACCAGCTTGGTTCCTTGGCAAGTGATGGAATAGCCGTGTTCGGGCAGAGCTTCCATTGCCGCTTTGCTCTCCGGTCGGCCGGTTTCGCCAATCAAAATTTCGTACGGCCCAAGGGATTCGTTGTCGGCGAACACGGACAGGACGACGTCGGTCACGTTGAAAATTTTCTGCTGAAGTGCCTTGGCAAAGCTCATGACCGTGTTTCCGGCAGACGCAGGATAAACGATGTAATAGTCCGAGGCTTTATCTTCAATCATCGTCAATCCGACAAACGAGGGCTCGGGATCAGGATCGGGATCAGGATCGGGATCGGGATCAGGCTCGGGATCAGGATTAGGATCGGGATCGGGATCGGGATCGGGATCAGGATCGGGATCGGGATCGGGATCAGGATCGGGATCGGGATCAGGATCGGGATCGGGATCGGGATCTGTAGTTTTACAGCTTGTCAAGGACAACGTGCCGAAAACCATTAACAATGCCAGCGATAATGCCAGTAGCATTGTCAACGTGCGTTTCCATGCGGTCAGTTTCATCTTGTTGCTCCTTTCGATTGCCGCTGCCATGGGCTGACGGTCTTATTTTTGATATATCGTTAAAATTTATTATATCTCCACCGCGTAAAAAATTCAAGTGTTTCACGCAAAAAAAGACAGAGAATTTCCGGATGGCTTCCGTTCTCTGTCTTTTTTGGGGGGTAATTCTGTTTGCGGGTTTATCAGCGGATCTCTACGTTGACCTTTTTTCCGCTGCCGGAAGCCGCCGCTTTGATGACGGTACGGATCGCCTTGGCAATTCTGCCGTGACGGCCGATGACCATGCCCATGTCCTCGGGAGCAACGTTCAGCGTCAGATCGATGTTCGATCCGCTGATCTCCTCGGTGACGGTGACCTGGTCGGGGTGGTCGACGATTGCCTGAACGATACCCGTTAAGGTTTCCTTCAAATCTGCCATGTTTCCCTCCGGGGGTGGATTAGTCGATGATGCCGGACTTCTTCAGAAGTGCGCGGACGGTATCGGTGGGCTGTGCGCCGTTCTTGATCCACTTCTGAGCCTTCTCAGCGTCGATCTTGACCTCTGCGGGGTTGGTCATGGGGTTGTAGTAGCCGATCTCCTCGATGAAACGGCCGTCGCGGGGCATACGCTCGTCAGCAACGACAACGCGGTAGCTGGGAGCCTTCTTCATACCCATTCTCTTCAGTCTGATCTTTACCATGGTTTGTTTCCTCCAAATGTTTTTGTTTTTTATTTTTAACTTTTTATAAAAATCCGTGAAATCAGAACGGAATTTTCATCTTGCCAAAGGGGCCTCTCTTGCCGCCGCCACCCGAGAATTGCTTGATCATCTTTTTCATCTGCTCGAACTGCTTGAGCAGCTTGTTGACGTCCTCAACGCTCGTTCCGCTGCCCTTGGCGATGCGGATCTTGCGCGAGGCGTTGATGATCTCGGGATGCTCGCGCTCCTTCATGGTCATCGCGCGAATGATGGCCTCGGTGTGTGCCAGGGCTTTTTCATCGATCTTGGCGTCCTTGAGCGCGCCCGGCTTCATACCCGGGATCATGCCCATGAGCTGCTCGATGTTACCCATGTTTTTGATCTGCCCGAGCTGGTCGAGGTAATCGTCCAGCGTGAACAGCGATTTGCGAAGCTTTTGCTCCAGCTCGGCGGCCTTTTTCTCGTCGAACTGCTGCTGTGCCTTGTCGATAAGGGTCAGCACGTCGCCCATGCCGAGGATACGGCTGGCCATGCGATCGGGGTGGAAGGGCTCGATGGCGTCCATCTTTTCGCCCACGCCGATGAACTTGATGGGCTTGCCCGTAACGTGACGGACCGACAGTGCCGCACCGCCGCGGGTGTCGCCGTCCAGCTTGGTCAGAATCACGCCCGTGATGTCAAGCAGCTCGTTGAAGCTCTCGGCTACGTTGACCGAATCCTGACCGATCATGGCGTCGATGGTGAGCAGGATCTCGGTGGGCTCGACCTCGGCCTTGATCTTTTTCAGCTCCTCCATGAGCTCCTCGTCGATGTGGAGTCGACCTGCGGTATCGATGAATACCATGTCGCAGCCACGGCGTATTGCCTCTTTCAGGCCCTCGCGTGCGATCTTGACGGGAGAGACGCCCGTGCCCATCGAAAAGACGGGAATGGACAGCTGCTCGCCCAGCACCTCAAGCTGACGGATCGCCGCAGGACGGTAAACGTCGCAGGCGACCATCATGGGGTTCTTGCCTTGCTTTTTATACATATTGGCCAGCTTGGCGGCGTGGGTGGTCTTACCCGCGCCCTGCAGACCGACCATCATGATCACTGTGGGGGGCTTGGACGCGATGGTCAGCTTGGATTGCGAGCCGCCCATCAGCGCGATCATCTCTTCGTGGACGATCTTGACGACCTGCTGACCGGGCAGCAGGGATTCGAGAACTTCAACGCCGACGGCGCGCTCGGACACCGTCTTGATAAAGTCGCGGACGACCTTGTAGTTGACGTCGGCCTCAAGCAGCGCCATTTTGATCTCGCGCATGCCGACCTTGACGTCGTCAGGGGTCAGCTTACCTTTGCTGCGCAGACGCTTGAAGGCATTATTGAGTTTTTCGCTCAAACCGTCGAACATAACGTCCCTCCTTCTTTACAAATGTATCGTCACGGGCGGAGTCAGCCGATGCATTCCTCCAGCGCCCGTATTTCTCTGATGAACTCGTCGGGCAGTGCGTGCGCGACGGCCATGGTGCGCAACGCGGCGGCGTGCTCACCCGCCTCGCCAAAGCGCTGTGCCAGATGCAGCTTTTGCTCGTAGAAATTCAGTTCTTCCTCTGCCTTTTTGATCAGCTCGCGGACGCCCTGGCGGGAAATGCCAAGCTCCTGCGCGATCTCGGACAGGGAAAGGTCGTTGTTGTAATAATCGTCCAGTACGCTTCTTTTGCGGTCGGACAGCACGTCACCGTAAAAGTCCAAGAGATATGCAACGCTCAGGTCTTTTGTAAACATGACGCCTCCCGAAACGATCAAAACAAGGTGTAAAGCAAAACGCTTTACAGATTATAGCACGCAAGAGGGCGTTTGTCAAGAGGAATTTTGAAAAAACAATCATATTTTTTGATCATTTGCGGGATAAATTCAAAAAGCTTTCTTCTTTTTAAAAATGTCGTGTCTTCCTATTTACAATTTGCACAATATCTGCTATAATACAAGAACTAACTGTGGCAAATCTGACCGAAAAGTGAAGGAGGTGGGACGTTGCTGCGACATGAACATAAGATCGTGCTGACGCGGGCGCAGTATTTCGTGCTGTCGGCACGCATGCGGGCGCTGATGACGCCCGATCCGCATATGCCAAGTGCGCAGGGATACTTGATCTCCAGCCTGTATTTCGACGATATGCAGGAGAGCGCCTATTACGAAAAGCTGTCGGGTAGTGCCGATCGAAAAAAATACCGTATGCGCATTTACAACGGTGATCTTTCCCGTATCCGTCTGGAATGCAAGCACAAGGCGGCCGATCGCATCGAAAAGCGCTCCGCCCCTCTGGACGAGGCAACCTACCATGCTTTGATGCGAGGAGATATGAGCGCGCTGGCCGCGCAGGACAACGATCTTTGCCGCGAGACGTACGGTTTGTGTGCGTCGCGCGTGATGACGCCCCGCGTGGTGGTCAGCTATCTGCGCGAGGCTTACGTCCATCCGCTGTCCAATACCCGTATCACCTTCGATAAGCAGCTGCGGGCGGGCTGGACGAGCGAGGCCATGCTCAGACAAATGGCGGACGACGTTCCCGTTTTCCCCACGGGTGAATTTCCATATCCCGAGGCCGTCATTCTGGAGATCAAATACGATGAATTTATCCCAAAATTCATTACCGACGCCCTGCAAACGGGTGGTACGCTGCTCGCTGCCTCCAAATACGTGCTGTGCCGCGATGCGCTGCACACGATAGGCAAACAATTTCTTATCCAATAGCCAAATGTTTACTATCTGACTCGTCAGAACGGAAGGGAGAGGGGCCCGCCGCTTGCGGCAGTAACTGCGGAAAAGCGAATTTTCTTTCCCTTTTATTCTTGATTTTTTCCAAAAAGTTTCTTGAGCGGGTGCAGGGCAGAGCCCTGTGACCATTGCTCTGCATCTATCACCCACACAAGGAGGAACACCCTATGACACTTGCCGGCTTGATCGAAACCTTTAAGGACGCGGTGGCGCAGTCCAATCTGCTCATGGAGCTGACGGCGGAATATTGCGTCGTTTGCCTGTCCGTCGCGCTCGTCTGCGCGTTGGTGATCCTGGTAGTTTACCGCTTTTTCTATCGCGGAGCCTGCTTCAGCGCCAATTTCAGCATTCTGCTCATGATGACCGCTCTGATTACGACGACCATCATCATGACCATTTCCGCCAACCTCGTGCTATCCCTTGGTATGGTGGGTGCTCTGAGTATCGTTCGCTTCCGCGCGGCCATCAAGGACCCGCTGGACGTCGGATTCTTGTTCTGGAGCGTCGCCGTCGGTATCACCTGCGGCGCAGGGCTGTATATGTTCTCGCTGATGGGCACGCTGTTCATTGCGCTGGTCTATATCGTGCTTCAGCTGTTGCGTGGCCGCGCCCGTACCTATTTGCTCATCATCCGCACCGACGCCAAGACAGCGGAAGCCGTAAACGCTTGCCTGAAGGAGGCACACGCGCGTATCCGCAGCCGCACCACGGGCGGTGAGACCGTTGAGATCACCGCGAGCGTGTTTATCTGGTTCAATATCAACCGCGATATCGACAGCCGCGTTGCCGCCATCGAGGGCGTGAGCAACTGCATGCTGGTCGAGTACACGGGTGACATCTGATTTTACCTGAACGATTTCTGAGGAAAGGGGGGCGAGTCGTGCTTCGTTCCATCGATAAACGAAAATGTATCATCGCCGCGGTGCTGGCGGTACTGGCCGTGACCGTATTTCTGGTCTATCGGCATAACGACCGCTCCTACGTCGAGCCGCCCGACGCCTACGGTACTCCCGTCAGCGTCGAGGCCTTCTCCAAGGGCTACGACGCGATTTTAGAGGAGTTGACCATGCCGCCCGAGGCAGAGCCTGCGCCCATCGTTGAGATCGTCCGTTTTTCGACCGACGCGGCGGAAAGCGCCTTCCTGTCGGGTGATCAGACGCTTGAGATGAGCGCCACCGACGGCTCTACCCGCATCTACTATACGACGGACGGCAGCGACCCTCGCACGAGTGACAGCATTCGCCGCTACCTCGACCCCATCAAGCTCAAGGCGGGCAGGGGAGCACCGAGCGTCTATCATATCGCCGCCTCCGTTTTTTACAGCAGCACCAACAGCTGGTCCGAGGTCACCTACCGCACGTATTTCGTCGGCAAGGATATTGACGATCAGTTCGGTGGTGTGATGGTCTATTCCATCACCGCGCCCGAGGAATCCTTGTGGGATCCCGTTACGGGTGTCTTACATAACAATAATCAGTATAAGCACGGCCGCGAGTGGGAGCGCGAGATTCAGATCCAGCTGTTTGACTCGGACGGCTCGCTCGTCTTCGACATGCCCGCGGGCATCCGCATTTACGGTGGCTATTCGCGCGCTCACGTGCTCAAGTCCCTGCGCATCATCGCCCGCCCCGAATACGACGCGGTGCTGGACGATTTCGACTCGATCGATCTGTTTGGTCTGCGCTATGACGACGAGGGCGTGCTGATGGATCACTTTGAGGATCTCGTCATCCGCAACACGGGCAACGATTTCGGCGACGCGCATCTGCGCGACGAGTATATCCATACCCTCATGGCGCATCAGGGCTTCGTGTTTACCGAGCCCGTTCGCCCCTGCCTGGTCTATATCAACGGCGCGCTGTACGGCTTTTTCTGGACGCACGAGCCGTATAAGGAATCGTATTTCGAGCGTCGCTTCGACTCGTACGGTTATCAGGGCGAGTTCGTCGTCCTGGACGGACACGAGCAGGCAAAGCAGCCCGACGGCAAGGAGCACGACGGCTTTGATCCTCTCAAGGATTACAACGCCATGCTCGCGCTGGCAAAAAAGGATCTGACGATCGACAAAAACTACGAGGCACTTTGCCGCGTGCTTGACGTGGACAGCTATCTGCGATTGAACGCGACCATGGCGCTGGTCAACAACGGCGACTGGCCGCAGAACAACAACCGCGTGTTCAAGTATTTCGCTACCGAGGGCGAGGATTTCTCGGATGTGTACGGCATGGACGGCAAATGGTACTTCGTGCCGCACGATACCGACTGGGGTCTGCGCGGCAACACCGTTGAGAATACGTTGCTTCGCTATTATGATAAGACTGCCATTCAGTACAGCCCGCTGTTTTGCCATCTGATGGAGCGCGACGATTGCCGCCAGACCTACGTGACCTATTTTCTGGACATGGCGAACGACGCGTTCGCGTCCGATCACATGGAGGACGTGCTGGACGAGCTGGTGGACGAAATGCGCGACGCGTTGGCGCTGTATCTGGAGGAAAGCCCCTATGCGCCCGCCAATTTTGATCTGGATAAATTCGACCGACGCATCGAAACGCTCCGTACCTACGTTCAACTCCGCACCGAGGCGATGATCCTCAACGTGGGCGGCGTGTACGACCTGGGCGCGGCGTATGACTTGACCGTCGACGTGCCCGACGGCGCGGGCGTGCAGGTCAACACCATTACAAGACAAGGCGATTTCAAGGGAACCTACTACGAAAATTACGATACGACCATCCGCCCCATCGTGCCGCTTGGCTACGAATTTGCCCATTGGATCATCAACGGTAAGACGTATCATACGGAAGAGCGTACCATTCCGCTGAAGGCGGCGGAAACGGGCAAGATCGAGGTGACGCTGGTGCTGCGTCCGACGAAGGGACTGTATATCAGCAAGATCGACTATATGAGCGGCGAAGATTACGTTGTGCTGACCAACTACAGCGGTGAGGACGTGTCTACGCTGGGCTACGGCCTGACGGACGACGGCGCGCTCGGCGTGCGCTTCCGCTTGCCCGTTATGACCGTCAAGGCGGGCGAGTCGGTCTTCATCTACGGTAAGAATTACGATCCCACGGCGGCGCTGCGACAGCTGCAGCTGGATTTCAATTTCTCACGCAACGAGACGGTGCTTTTGACCTATACCGATCCCGAAACGATGGAAACCGTGACGGTCGACAGCGTGACGCTGCCCAAGCTGCACGAGGGCTACGCCTACGAAAGAAACGCGTTTGACCATCGTTTTTATGAAGTACAACAATAACGCTTAACAAGGAGTTTTGATATGGCAGACGAAAAAGCCGTGCTTGCCCGCGCAAGGGATTATCTGCGCGAGCTGTCCGAGGGGCGCGACCCGCTGACGGGACGCGTCGTGGACGACGAGGTGCTCTCACAGCCCCGACTGCGCCGTTGCTTTGCCTTCGTGGCGGCGTATCTTCAGCGTGAGCTGGCGCGTGCGGCCGATGCAGAGGAGGTTTTCGTTCCTACCGACGAGCAGGCGGCAAGCATATGCTGTGAGGAGGATATTCCCGCGGCGGAATTTTACGAGCGGCTCAACGCCGCGGCCGTGGCGGCGGGCAAGCCGTCCATCCCGCCCCGCGCGATCAATCATTTTCTGATGCAATCGGGCTTTGCGGACGGACGGGTGGAAAGCGTGTTCGTCGAGCGCCGAGTCCTGCGCGCAGGCGAGAGAGCAGAGGAGGTCGGTATTTACGATAAGCCCCGCCTTTCTCCGCGCACGGGCGCGCTGACCTATACGCTGATGTTTCCGCCCGAAACCCAGCATTGGCTGCTGCGGTGTCTGCCTGCCATTCTCGCGCCCACGGAAGAAAAGGACGAGGAGGGCGGAGAATGATCGATATTTTATACGAGGATCAATTTCTGCTCGTCTGCCTCAAGCCCGCAGGCGTCCTCTCCCAGCCCGACGTCACGGGAAGCGGCGAGGATATGCTCTCGCTTTTGCACGATCAGCTGAAGGCGCGTGACGGCGGTGAACCCTATATCGGGCTCGTCCATCGTCTGGATCGCGGCGTGGGCGGTGTGATGGTGTTCGCCAAGCGGCAGGACGTCGCGGGGGCGCTTTCGACCGCCGTGGCCAATCGCGCGCTGGTCAAGCAATATCTGGCGGTCGTTCACGGCCGACCGAGTGAGGACCGCGGTGTCATGAAGGACTATCTTTACAAGGACGCCGCCAAGAATAAGACCTTCGTGGTCGAGCGTCAGCGCAAGGGCGTCAAGGAGGCGAGCCTTGCCTACGCCGCGCTTGCGACGCAAGACGATACCCCTGCGGGCGAGTGCTCGCTGTTGCAGATCCGTCTGCACACGGGGCGCACCCATCAGATCCGCGTGCAATGCGCGTCGCGTGGCCTGCCCCTGATCGGCGACGGCAAATACGGGGCCCGCGATCACGGACTGCCCATCGGCCTTTGGTCGTATCGGCTGACCTTTGCCCATCCGCGCAAAAAGGGCAAAACGGTGGACGTTGCCGCGTTGCCGACGGGAGAGGTGTTTGGGTGGTTCGGAGAGATCGAGACGGTGGATCTGAGTGAGGCGTGATATTACAATGAGGAAGGAGATCGCCCATGAAGCATGCGACCAAACGGATGGTTTTAGCCTTGACACTGCTTTTGCTTCTGTGTGCTTGTGATGCACGCAGACCGCTTTCGCAGGAGGATGCGCGGCAGATCTACACCCGCGTTGCCGATACGGCAAGCGAGGAGGCGTGCTGGCAGGAGGATTATATTCTTGTCATAGGGAATAGCGCTTTGATCCGTCGCAACGGACAAAGTCATGTGGCCAAGGACGGCGATATGACCGAGGAGCGACTATCCGAAGCGTGGAACCAAAACAAGGAGTGGCTGCGACAATTGCTCAGTACGGCGACGGCCGATGATCTGGACTGCGACGGATGGCGCGCAAGCGGCTCGGGAGACGTATGCAGCGTCACCTGGGGTCAGTCGGACGTTCCAATTGCCTCAACGACGCTGATGCTGTATGAAAGCGGAACCATCCGCATCACGGTCACGTATGCGTCGGGGGTGGGATACGAAAGCGCCGAGATCTATCTGCGCGTGGCGCAAGAGGACGAAAAAAATATTTTTTCCATGCACGGTATTTCCGTTGAATAAAGAGCGCCCTGTTCACCTTTTGTGTGAGCAGGGCATATTTTTTGCGCAGGTAGGGAGAAAAGGATAATTTGAATCTTCCGCTCCTTCTTCTACGGCCTCACACAGTGCTGCGCACGCGCTCAGTATGCGGTTTGATGCCTATTCTTTGCCTTGTCACAAAGAATAGGGAAGAAAGAACACCAAGGCGTTCCCCTTGGATCCCCCGGCATTGCCGCTCTTCAAGAATAAAGACGAGAAAGACATCGCCGCTCCCGGGCATCGCTCGCCACCCTGCTACCACGAGCGGCAGACGGGGAGGGCGAAAGGTTCTTACTGGATTTTTATTTTCACCGCCGCGCGTGATAAGCGACGTGGGGCGGTGAAGTATGGGGATTATGTTTTTCTCGTCTTTTGCTTTGAAGCGCGGCGCAACGTGAAGTGAAAAAAGATAGCCTGCTTGCAATAGGAGGCAAATCTTTGGATTTGCCGACGCGAAATTTGCAGATACCAAAACGCCTTTTGGTAACCACCAAAAGATAGCGAAGGTAACAAATCTTGCGGGGTGCCAAGGGGTATTAAACCCCTTGGTTCCTTTCTTGGCTACTTCTTGGGGAATGCCAAGAAGTAGCATGCACGCAAAGCGCGACGCGTCGTGTCGCGCCCGTAGAAAAAATCGCATAAAAAACGCCGCCCCATTCACACGATGGTGAACGGGGCGACGTTCTTATTTTGGTCATTACAACATAAATTTAAGTATCAGAACATGGACTTGATCTTGTCAATGCACTCGCGGCAAATACGCTTCTCGCCAAAATACACCACATTATCCGCATTGCTGCAAAACTCGCAGGCGGGATGGTACTTCTGGAGAATGATGCGGTTGTTATCGGTAAAGATCTCCAGGGGGTCCTTCTCCTGAATATCCATAATTTCACGCAGGGCTTTGGGCAGGACAATGCGTCCCAGCTCGTCAACTTTTCTTACAACACCGGTAGACTTCATAAGGGCTCCTTTCATGCTCGGATCGGCCGCAACCTCGCTACTTCCGATCTTTTGGTAGCCCTATTATATAGCGGAAATTTCCATTTGTCAAGAACTTTGTCCTAATTTGTGTAAAAATAGTGTAAAAATATGTATAAATTCCTGTTTTTTCCTTTTTTAGAGAGAAATTAGTAGATTTTTTGGCTCAAATTGGAAATAAATGGTAAAATATTGTGCTGAAAGGGTGGTTTTATGCTTGGAAAAGTGTTTGGTGCGATCGTTTTGGTCGCGGTTTTCTTTGGCTTTTGGAATGGAACGGGTGAGCAGATGGCCTCCGCGGCGCTGGACGGTGCGGGGCGGGCGATCGAGCTGACGCTGACGCTTTCGGGCATGATGTGCCTTTGGTGCGGCGTGATGCGCGTGCTGGAGGAGGCGGGGGTGATCGGCAAATTGGCTCGCCTTTTGCGCCGCCCGCTTGCTTTTTTCTTTCCCGATGCGGCCGCACGTGGGGAGGGGCTGGAGGAGATCTGCGCCAATTTTGCCGCCAATCTGCTTGGGATCGGCAACGCCGCGACTCCGATGGCGCTACGAGCGCTGGAAAAAATGCAGGCTTCCAATCCCGACCCCGACACCGCTACGGGAGATATGATCACGCTGACGGTGCTTAACACCTGCTCGGTGGCGCTGATCCCGTCGACCATTCTGGCGCTACGCCGGCAGGCAGGCGCGACGCGGCCGTTTGAGGTGGTCGTGCCCATCTGGATCTGCTCCTTCGTTTGTGCGACGCTGGGGTTGCTGATCACAAGGCTACTGCGAGGAAGAGTGAAATGAACAAGGCCGTGCACCGCAGCGGTGCACAGCCTCTCTTTGCGAAAAAGGTTTGATATCAGGCTTCGTCTTTGGTCTCTGCCAAGCCGGTCAGACAGTCGTAAACGCAGCTGTTGTGTATCTTGTTGACCGCCTGCGCGGTTTGGATGTCATACACGAAAAGGGAAAAATGCCAGTCCTCGGGGCGGGTATCCAGATGGTTGAAGATCTTGTTCATGACCTCGCCTGCCTTTTGGGCGTCGAACTCGGCATCCTCGCGGAAGCGGATGACGAACACGCTGGCGAAGAAATTGGAGGATACGATCTTGCGGACCAGATAGACGCGCGAGATCTGCTTGTCGGACACGCTGTGGATATAGGCGAGAATGCTGTCGAGCATGTCCTTTGGCATGGTGTCCGCGACCAGATTGTCGTCAGGGCGCAAGAAGGAGATCTTGTCGTATTCGTCCTTTTTGAATTGATGCAGCTCGATGGCGCGCTCGCGGTACTCGTCCAGCTCCTTTTGCAGGCCCATACGACAGCAGAACGCGCCGATCAGTTCGATGCCGTCGTCGATGTAATTGTTGTTGAGCTCGATGGCGCGGTAGATATGATCGATGCCGGCCTTATCATAGCGGCGGAGCAGGAGCGCGCCCTTGGTCATGTGGGCGTGGGGCGTGGCAAAGGGGTTTTCACTTTCGGCGATCAGACGGTCGCACAGTGCTTCCAGCTCGTCGTCAAGATTCAATGCCCGCAGGGCGTCGATGATGGGGCGCGACTCCTCGGGGGTGACGACGCGATCAGCCTCGCGCCATTGCTCGACGATCTTCAAGGGGGCAAGATACGCCTCTTGTCTCTCCTCGGCATAAGCGTCCTTGCGCGCCTCGTAGCACTCACGGTCCAGCGCGGCCTTGCCCTTTTGACATTCCTCAAAATAAGCACCCTCGGCGGGCGGCAGCGTGACGTCAAAGTCCTCCTGTCCCAGCGCCTGCAAGCGCAAGCGGAAAATGGGGTGAGAGGCGTTGCGGGGCTGGATCTCGTGCATCAAAATCTCTTTCCAGAAGTCCTTTCGCTGCTCGATCGCACGGCGGAAGCTGTTACAGAGCAGCGTGGCCAGATCCTCTCGCATCTGCTCGGGGGCGAAATAATGCTCGATGAAGTCCATCATTTCATTGTCGAACAGATCGGAGAAGGCGGTCTTGGCAAGTGCTCTTGCCGCGACCTTGGGGTCTCCGTGCGTCAGAATGGCGCTGTCGGCGATCTGTTCGATCGCAACGGAGGAGGTCAGACGGTAGAAAATATATTCGTAGACGTAGAGCACGTCGAAAAAGGTAAACAGCAGACCGAGAACGGACTTTTGGGTGCTTGGCGCTTGCTCTGTGATATAGACGAACAGACGGAACTCACGGTCGGTGGGGTTGCCGTCCTTGGTCAGATGAGCAAACTCGTGAAGCAGGACCTGATATAGCTCCTCCTCGCTCAGCACGTCCAGCAGCATGATACCAAGCTGCAGGGAATACGTCTTGCCGATCTTGGCAATGCCCGCGTTGCAGTTGGAGAGCAGGATGATGCGAATGTCACCGTCCTTGCCGAGCGCTCGGGCGGCTTTGTGAGCCAGCGCGTGCAGCGTAGGGTAATCCTCGGGCTTGGTGTAGCCCTCAAACTTGAATTTGGGCGCGCCTGCCTGGATGCGGTTGAAAAAGCCGAGCAGAACGTACAAAGGAAAGACGGCCAAGCCGAAGGAGGCGCCGCCGATGCCCATGCCGACGGCAAGAAGCATACTGAGCAGTAAGATGAAGGCGGTGTATACGCCGATGAGGCGGCGCAAAAAGACGATCCTGCGCACGGCGCGGGGCAGATCGGCCTGCGCACGGTCGCGGCGCTCCAGATAATACTCCTGCGCCTGACGGACGCTCATTTCTTTTTTGTTTTTAAACACACGGGCGGCGATGACGTTGAAAATGATCAGTAAGACGACCACGCCGATCGCACCCAGCGCGACGAAGCCGAGCGCGTCGATCGTTGCCTCGGAAAGCTTGGGGCGAAGCAAGACGCCGATGACGACGCACAGTATCGTAAGGAGAAAGGCAGCGACGGCGCGCATCAGCGGCTCGCGAGAGGGTCTTTGCGGTTGATTCGGTTGGTTTTGCATGGGATGCTCCTTTCAAAAAATTAAGACAGCGAAAGATCCTTGATGATCTCGCCCGCCATGATCAGTCCTGCCGCGCCCGGAACGAAGGAGACGCTGCCGGGGGTGGCGCGGCGGGGCGTGCTTTCGTTTGCGGTTTGTCCGCCAAGCGGCGTGCGGGGCTCTTCCTTGGAATAGACCACCTTCATGTGGTTGATGCCTCGCTTGCGCAGCTCGATGCGCATGACGCGAGCCAAAGGACACACGCTGGTTTTGGACAGATCGGCAACCTCAAAGGCGGCCGCGTCCAGCTTGTTGCCCGCGCCCATGGCGGAAATGATGGGAACGCCAGCCTCGTGCGCACGGACGGCCAGATCGATCTTGGCGCTGACCGTGTCGATGGCGTCGGCGATATAATCGTATTGGGAAAAATCAAATTGGTCGGCCTGCTCGGGTAGGTAAAAGAGGGGCAGGGCACGCACGTGGCAGTCGGGATTGATGTCGCGGATGCGCTCGGCCATGACCTCGACCTTGAGCCGTCCCACGGTCGAGCGCAGGGCGATGATCTGGCGGTTGATGTTGGACACGGAGACCGTGTCGTTGTCGATCAGGTCCAGCGCACCCACGCCTGCACGGGCAAGAGCCTCGGCCAGATAGCCGCCGACACCGCCGATGCCAAAGACGGCAACGCGGGCGTTGGCAAGCCGTTCGATCGCTGCTTCTCCGAGCAGTATAGCGGTACGGGAGTTTTGTTCGTTTTGCATGACGACCTCCTCGATTTGTAACGTTCTCTATCTATCAACATTATAAACGAAGGCGGCCGTATTGTCAAGCGGTTCATAACTAACCCGTTGGTTTCATACATTGAAGCAGAGGACAAGGAGGAATGATATGAAGCGCTATTTGATTTTTCTTGGCACCCGCCCCGAGGCCATCAAAATGTGTCCTTTGATTTTAGAGCTACGCCGCCGCACCGACGTGCGCCTTCGTGTGGTGCTGACGGGACAGCACCGCGAGATGCCTTTGCCCGTGCTGGATTTTTTCGGCGTGCAAGCCGACGCTGACCTTGGCGTCATGACGCAGGGACAGACGCTGACAAGCCTGACCGAGCGCCTGCTATCTGCCATTTCGCACGACCTGAAAACGAGCGGCTTTGCACCCGACGCCGTGATCGTCCACGGCGACACGACCACGGCCTTCGTCGGTGCGCTGTGCGCCTTTTACGAGGGCATTCCCGTGGTGCATATTGAAGCAGGGCTTCGCACGGGGAATATCCGTGCGCCCTTTCCCGAGGAGTTCAACCGCCGTGCGATCGACGCCATGAGCCGTCTTCATTTCGCCCCGACCGATCGGGCAAGGGCGGCTTTGCTTGCCGAGGGGCAGACGGACGAAAGTATCTTCGTCGTAGGCAACACGGCGACGGACGCTCTGCGGCTGTGCCTTGCGCGGCCCTGCGCGCATCCCCTGCCGGATGCGGCGGTGGGGAAGCGGCTGATCCTTTTGACTGCCCATCGGCGAGAGATGACGGTGGAAGAGCGGCTTGCGCTCTTTCGTGCCATCCGTGCGGAGGCAGAGGGGCGGAGGGACGTGATCGTGGTCTTCCCCGTACATCCCTCACCGACCGTGCGCAAGGCGGCGGAGGAGGCCTTTGGCGGGTGCGGCAACGTCGTGCTGACCGAACCGCTGGGGCTTCCCATGCTACAGAATCTACTGGCCCGTGCCGAGGTGCTGCTGAGCGACAGCGGCGGCCTGCAGGAGGAGGCGACCTATCTCGGCATCCCCACGCTGGTCTTGCGCGAGGTGACCGAACGGCCCGAGGGCGTGGAGGCGGGCGTGCTCCGTCTTGTCGGGACGGGGGGAGAGCGCGTCCGCGCGGCGTTGGCTGAGCTGCTTGACGACGAGCAGTGCCGTCTTGGCATGGCGCGGCCGTCCGACGTCTACGGCGACGGGCGTGTCAGCGCACGGATCGCCGACACGCTGGAGGCGTGGCACGTATGAACGTCAAACCGCTGCTCGACGCTCTCAGTCGCGGCACGGCGTATCTCATTCCGTTGCTGTTGTGTGCCGTCGGACTGCTTATGCTGCGCGGCAAGCGCCCCTATTTCGACGCCTTTTTGAGCGGTGCGCGCTCGGGGCTGGATACGGCCGTCCGGCTTTGCCCGACGTTGGTCGCGTTGCTGGTCGCCATCGGAATGCTACGTGCCTCGGGCGCGGTGGAGGTGGTCGGCGGGTGGCTCTCGCCGTTGTTTTCTACGCTGGGCGTGCCGAGCGAGCTGCTGCCGCTTCTTCTTACCCGTCCTTTTTCGGGCAGTGCCGCCACGGCCACGTACGCCTCCTTACTGGAAAGTTGCGGCGCGGACAGCCTTGCCGCCGCCTGCGCGTCGGTCATTATGGGAAGCTCTGACACGGCCGTTTACGTGCTGTCGCTGTATTTTTCCTCGGTCGGAGTCAAAAAAACGCGCTATGCGTTGCCCGTTTCGCTGTTCTTGATGCTGTTTTGCATTTTCTTTTCCTGTTTTCTCGTCCGTCTTTGTTTGAATTGAGCCCAACTTGGCAATGATTGGTACGTATCAATCAAAAAACGGAGGACGGTATGGTCAAGGGAACGCACAAGCAGATGGTGGTGGTCAGAACCAACGAAAGCGCTTATTACGAGCAGGCGTATTTCGTTTTGCGCGAGGGAAGGGGAAGCGACGCGCAAGCGGAGAGCACCATGATGGCCGAGGCCAATCGCATTTTGCACGAAAGCCAGCTCATGCCTCAGCCCAAAAGCCGGGCGAAGCCCTCCCGCCGCGCTTGCTTTTTCTGGGGGAGTCTTTCAGGGGCGCTGTTGGGGGCGGGGCTGGCTTTGCTCGTGGTTTTGCTGTTATGAGTCGGGGCTATTGACAAATGGGCGAGAATGGTATATAATAATGGTACTGTTTTTGTTCGTGTTTCATCGGGCAGCCCGTGCGCGCCCGAGCATTTCCTCTCGCGCGTTGTGATCGTTTGACGCCAATGGGGATGCGGTCAGCCCGACCGCCAAAATTGAATGAAAGAGACGGACGCCCGCGACAAGGGGGATTTTTTGCGTATTTCCCTTTTTGTCGGCAGGCTCGCTTTTGCGCGCCGAATGCGTCGCTCCGTCTGTGATAACGTTAACAGCTGACAGTAACCGTATTTACATAACTCAAAGAAAGGAGACATTATTACTTTAATCTATGGCTAAACAAACGAAAAAGCAAGATACACAAGCAGTCGGCAAGACCAAGCGAGCCTCGTCTGCGCGCGGACGTGCGAGTGGTGCGCATCACCGTCAGAGTGAAGCGAAGGGCACCGCGTCTGCCCGCGAGCGCATCAGTGATCCGCCCGCCTTGATCCCCAGCTTTTCTTCCGTTGAAAAGCCCAAGTCGGGCAGCCGCAAGACCGCCTCGACGCGCAAGCGCGAGATGACGCGCACGAGCGTGGATATTCTGGACACGGTCAGCGAGCTCGAGACCGCACCTGCCAAGAAGAGCACGGCGCGCAAGGCAACCAATGAGCGCAAGTCGACCAAACCCGCCGCAACTAAGGCGGCTAAGGTTCAAAAGAGCACGGCGGAGGCGGAGATGATCGCTCCCGTCGAAAAGCCCAAGCGTACTGAACGGAAAAAGGCGAGCAAGCCGCCCGTCGACCCGAACGCCAAGATCCGCGTGATCCCACTGGGAGGACTTAGTGAGGTCGGCAAGAATATCACCGTCATCGAATACGGTGAGGATATCATCGTGGTCGACTGCGGTATGGGTTTTCCCGACGAGGATATGCCCGGCATCGACCTGGTCATTCCCGATATCACCTATCTGGAGAACAATAAGGACCGCATCCGCGGTATGTTCTTGACGCACGGGCACGAGGATCACATCGGTGCCATCCCCTACGCCCTGCGCACCATCAATCCTCCCATCTACGGTACGAGATTGACGCTGGGCATCATCAAAAACAAGCTCAGCGAGCACGTGCTCGCCAATACACCCAAGCTCTGCGAGGTCAAGGCGGGTGACGTCATTGAGGCAGGCGCGATGAGCGTCGAGTTCATTCACGTCAATCACTCCATCGCCGACGCCTGCGCGCTGGCCATCAAAACGCCGCTGGGCACTATTTTGCACACGGGCGACTTCAAGCTGGACACCTCCCCCATTGAGGGCGAGATGATGGACCTGACCCGCCTTGGCGAGTTGGGACGCGAGGGCGTGTTGCTGCTCATGTGCGAGTCGACCAACGCCGAGCGCGGTGGCTTTACCCCCTCAGAGCGCAAGGTCGGAGAGTCATTTGAGTATATCTTCAACAAGCATAAGGACAAGCGGTTGATCATCGCCACCTTCTCGTCCAACGTTCACAGAGTGCAGCAGATCATCGACACCAGTGCCCGCCACGGCCGCAAGGTGGTGGTCACGGGACGCAGCATGACCAATATCATGGGTGCGGCCATCGAGCTGGGCTATATGACCGTGCCTGCGGGCGTGCTGATCGACATTGGCGACGTCAAGCGCTACCGCCCTGAGGAGCTGACCATCGTCACGACGGGCAGCCAGGGCGAGCCTATGTCGGCGTTGTACCGCATGGCCTACTCGGATCATTCCCAGATCACGCTGGGACAGAACGATCTCGTCGTGCTGTCTGCCAGCGCCATCCCCGGCAACGAAAAGCTGGTCGGCCGCGTGATCAACGAGCTCACCCGCACGGGCATCAAGGTCATGCACGAATCCTCGGTCGCCGTCCACGTGTCGGGACACGCTTGCGGCGAGGAACTCAAGCTCATGCAGGCGTTGACCAAGCCAAGGTATTTCATGCCCATCCACGGTGAATACCGCCACCTGATGGCCAATCGCGACATCGCCTTGTATATGGGTATGGAAAGCAAGAATATTTTCGTATCGGACATCGGTCGCGTCCTGGAGATCGACCGCAAGGGCGCACGCTTTACCCAGGAGGAGATCCCCTCGGGCCGCGTGCTGGTCGACGGCTACGGCGTCGGTGACGTGGGCAATATCGTGCTTCGTGACCGACTGCATCTGGCGCAGGACGGATTGATCGTCGTCGTGGCAACCCTGGGCGAGGATACAGGCATGCTGCTCTCGGGCCCCGATATCGTATCCCGCGGCTTCGTCTACGTCCGTGAGTCCGAGACGTTGATGGAGGAGACAAAGGCCATCGCCAGCGCCGCCATTACGGAGGGCCTGAAGGGCAAGGGCGACTACGTCGACCGCATGGCGCTCAAGAAGCGTATCAAGGACGATATGACCAAATTCCTGTACGCAAAGACGGGACGCAAGCCCATGATCCTTCCCGTGATCATGGACGTTTGATGACGGTTTTATGAAAAAAGCGGGGATTTTGCACACAATACGCGCATATTGCGTCGAAATCCCCAAAAGTTTTTAATTTGTTCATATTTTGTTCAAAAAACGAACATGCAAATCATGTATAATACATAAGATTGTGGGATAGGGGCACTGTCGCCTGTTCCAAAAAAATATTTTACTAAAGGTGGACCCAAAAATGGGAAAAGGTACAAGAAACAGACAAGGCCGCGCGCAGGAGCAGGTAACGGCTCCCGCAAAGACGGTTAAAAATCAAAACAAATCCGTATTTTACGGTACGATCGCTATGGGCGTTTTCGCCGTAATTCTGGTTGTCGCTCTGCTGTTCAACGCATTGGTCGGCACCGGTATTTTCATGCGCTCGAGAACGGCTGCTGAAACGGACGATTTCAAGGTCAACGGCGCCGTTATGTCCTACTTCATCTATACCCAGTATACCGATTACGTGAATTACTGGACGAACTACTATCAGCAGTACTTCGGCACGTCGATTTCGGCCTCTGCGCTGATCGGCATCGACGGTAACGTCAGCTTGAAGAAGCAGATCTACGACGAGAAGACCGGCCAGACCTGGTTTGAGTATTTCAAGGATCTGGCAGTCAAGCAGGTCGAGGAGATCCTCGTTTACTGCCAAGCTGCTAAAGCTGCAGGCGTTGAGCTGGAAGACGAAGATATCGAGTCCGTCAAGAGCCAGATTCAGTATCTGGATATGTACGCAAGTCTTTACGGCTATTCTTTGAACTCTTACCTGAACACTCTGTACGGTAAGGGTGTTAAGGAGAAGGACGTTCGCAAGGCACTTGAACTGAGCGCGCTGGCTTCCAAGTTCGCACAGCAGATCCAGGACGGCTATCACGATGCCGCTACGTTGGAAACGGTTGAGAAGTTCTTCAACGAGAACAAGAACGACTACATCAGCGCGGACTATCTGAGCTACACCTTCAAGGTGTCTCTCAAGGACCTCAAGGCTCTGGAGGAGAACAAGGACAAGACCGAGGATCAGGTGAAGGAGATCTATGCAGAGAAGAAGACCGAGCTGATCGCTAAGGCTGAGGCTCTGGCGGCTTTGAAGACGAAGGACGAATTCGAGGCTCATGTCAAGGAGCTGTGGCTGGCAGAGAACAAGGACGATCTGCACAAGAAGTATTACGAAGAGGCTCTGAAGACGGCCAAGGGTGAGACTGAGGAAGAAAAGAAGGCTGCTGCAACCAAGACGGCTGACGAAAAGGTCGAGGAGGATGCAAAGGACTATCTGGAAACGCTGCTCAGAGAAGAATATGCACATCCCGGTGAAGACAATATGGACAAGAATGAGCTGGCTCAGTGGATCTTCGGTAAGGGCGACGTTGCCGCCGCTACCGTGAACTCCACCAAGCAGATCACGACCGATGCCGATAAGGACGTAACGGATGAGACCAAGAAGACCTATTCTTACTCCATCACCGTATACTTCCTGACTCGCGCCGCTTCCCGCATTGAGGATACGACCCGCACCTTCTCTTACATGCTGATGACCGGCGGTAAGGAGGGCTTTACCGAGGATCAGGCCAAGGCCGCACTCAGCCTGTTCAAGCAGGGTGAGATCACCAAGGAAAAGCTGGAGGAGCTGGCTACGTCCGAGCCCTACAAGAAGTCTTCCTTCAGCACGCTGGAGGAGGTCAAGGAAGGCCAGACCGGTATTGACGAGCTTGACGAGTGGCTGTACACGGCTGACCGCGCGAAAGGCGACTGTGAGCTGATCACCTACACTCGCAGCAGTGGCTCCGGCACCAACGTAACCGTAACGACCTACTACCTCGTCGTACTGGTTGATGAGATCGGTCCGGAAGAGTGGTACATTGACGCTCGCCAGGGTCTTGTTACCGACCAGATGGAGAAAAACTACGAGGAGCTCGCCAAGGTTCACGCTGTAACTATCAATCAGAAGGCTATCGATAAGACGCGCATCTGATCTGAGGATCAATCGCGCGAGGAAAACGGGCTGCTGCACGATCGTGCGGCGGCCCGTTTGAACACTTGCCCGACGGCGAATAAAGTGCACATCGGACGGACAAAATACGTCCGGGCGGCATAGGATGAAATAGACAGGTGACGCCACGGGTGATTGACAAGTGACAGAAAGGATAGAGGATCATGGTTTTGGATGCAAAAAATACGACGCTCTCCTACCGTTGCCCCAAGTGCGGTGCGGCAGTTATGAGCGGCATCAATATGTTTTCGCTGACCGCAGATATGCTCAAGCTCAAATGCAGCTGCGGCGAGAGTGAGATGACGATCGTCAACAACAAGGACGGGCGCGTCAGACTGACCGTGCCCTGCATGCTGTGTGCGTCGCCTCATCATTTTACGCTGAACAAGACGCTGTTTTTCGGCAAGGATCTGTTCTGCATGCCCTGTCCCTACACCGATATCAACATCTGCTGTGTGGGTGACGAAAACCACGTCAAGGCGGAGATGTCGCGCTCCGAGCTGGAGCTTTTGCAGCTGCTTGAAGACAACGGGTTGACCGATTTTCACGATTTGCAAAGCGACGAGGACGCCTCTTTCCCAACCGATCCGCAGGTGCGGGATATCGTGATGTTCGTCATTCACGATCTGGACGCCGAGGGTAAGATCAAATGCCATTGCCCGGACGACGTGACCGATCGTCAGTACGACGCCGACATCGAAAACGAGGGCATTCGCGTCAGCTGCCGCGCCTGCGGCGCGTCGCGTCTGATCCCGACCGACTCCAGCCTCGCGGCGCACGATTTTCTGCATTGCGACAGCCTGGATCTGACCGTTCGCGACGGCGAGTAAAGAAAAAAATCCCGCAGGGCGGGATTTTTTCTTTTGGGGCTTTACAAGCGGACAAAAAATATGATATACTATACGCGGAACGATTTCTTTGGCTATAAGGAGATAATTATGACGAGCAAAGAACGCTTTATTGAAATATTCAAGACCAACATCAAGCGCGAGGGCGCGGAGGAGCTGTTGAATTTTCTTCTGTCCGATCACAGCGACTTTTTCACCGCTCCCGCATCTACTCGCTTTCACGGTGCGTACGAGGGAGGTCTTTTGGAGCACAGCCTGAACGTATACGACTGCCTGTGTGATATTCTGGCGCGTCCGCGTATGCAGGACGTGTACGGCATCCACTACAGCGCCGAGAGCGCGGCGATCGTGGCCTTGCTTCACGATCTGTGCAAGGTGAATTTCTACAAGGTGAGCTTCCGCAACGCCAAGGACGAGAGCGGCAAGTGGGTGAGCGTGCCGTTTTACACCATCGAGGACACGTTGCCTTACGGACACGGCGAAAAGTCGGTCTACATCATTTCGGGTTATATGCGATTGACCCGTGACGAGGCCTTTGCCATTCGTTATCATATGGGATTTTCGGGTCCCGAGGACGCCAATCAGGTGGGCCGCGCGCTGGAAATGTTCCCGCTGGCCTATGCGCTCTGCATGGCCGACATGGAAGCGTCGTACTTCCTTGAGGACGTGAACGGGCCGAAGAAATTGAAGTAAGAGGACGATTGACGTGGGGGAACTTCTTAAAAGAAGTTCCCCCACACCCCTTCAAGAATTTTGAAGGGAATATATTATGGCAAAAGGGGAAACTGTGTGCGCTATCCTCAGCTATAGCTGCCGCAAGCTCGTGGGCCCCCTCCCACTCGCTCTACAATGATAGCAATGGAGATGTATATGAATAACAAAAATTATATTCAATGGATCAGAAGTAAAGTTGGACATGAAAAAATCATGCTTGTCCATGCGGGCGGGTGTATTTTTAATGAAAAAGGAGAAGTGTTGCTCCAGCGGAGAGGCGATTGCAATCTATGGGGCTTTCCCGGGGGAACGGTCGAGCTTGGCGAAACGCCTCAAATGGCGGCCAAAAGGGAAGTGAAGGAAGAAACGGGCTTGGACGTTGAGGTTGGAGGGCTGATAGGCATATATACCGATTTCAATGTCGTGTGTTCTAACGGAGATCAATTTCAAAGCATTTTGATGGCATTTGAACTTACTGCAGTCGGTGGGGAGTTGCTTTGCGACAACCACGAAACCTTGGAGCTGCGCTATTTTCCTCTCAACCACATGCCCAAATTATTCTGCAAGCAGCACGAAGAAATATTAAACGATATTAAGCAAAAAAAATAAGCGCAGAAACCCGCAAAACTTTTTGCTTTGGCATATCTGCCGCTCGTATTGGCTTTGCGGTGGGCGATGCACTTTGAGATTTTATGTTTTTCTCCCGATCCCGCTTTGTAGAGCGGCACGGGAGGGAGTTCCAAGAGGGAACGTCTTGGCGCGTTTTCTTGGTTCGTTCTTTGCCGCGCGGCAAAGAATGAACATAAATGCTGTCCCCGAGCGCGCGTAGCTGTGCGAGGCTGTAGGAGAAATAGTTTGAGATTTTGCATCAATAAAATAACCGGAGAGAACTTTTTCCATTCTCTCCGGCTTTCTTTATCTGATCTTCCTGCACTCCATATAATATCTCTTATCCTGCGCATGACCCATGGAAAACGTCTTGCGCGGAAGCGCCCCGTCGTAGATCACCGAACGGAACAGCTGGGATTTCTCCATGCCGTCGAACAAAAATCCAATGGTGTTCGGTTGTCTGACCAGCACTGCGGTGGAGTCCTCACCGTGTATGTAGTCGACCGATGCCTCGGGGTGCGTCGACAGATACTCGTCAATAAACGTCTGAAGCGTGCCGACCGTCAGCTGCTGAACGGGATGCGTAGCGGTAACGTTGTGCGAAGCATACAGCCCTCCCTCGGGCAGGGATACCAAGCATTTGATGCTTTGCGGTGCAGCGGTGCCGTTCAATGCGGCAAGGTAAGCGCGCAGATGCTCCAACACGTCGTCGGGATCAACGCCGAACATCACGCGGTAAATGGGCTCGAAGAACAATGCCTTGTCATGCAAATTGACGATCTCGACCAATGCGTAGCGGGCGGGGTGGGAAGCGGCGGCCTCGGCTCCGATCTTGGCCTTGACCTCTTCAAAAGCCGCCTTGGCGGTGGCCAGTGAGTGATTGCCGTCGCCAACGGCAAAGAGCAGCGGAGCGAGATTGGCATCGCCGTAACGGGCGGCCATGGCCTCTGGGGTAACGAGAGCCTCCAGCGCATCCAGAACGCGGGATTGCTCCTCTTTGGTCAGAAAATGCCCCTTGATGTGACCGCCGCATAGCATCAGATCGGTATCGTAAGCGATTTCGTGAGGGGCGTTGTCCTTGAACAGTGGCTCAAGAACGGTTGCGTCGGGGTCGTCGATCAGTAGCATGACGTGGGGCATTTCCAGCGGAGCGTCGCGGCGGACGGCCACGCGGGGCGGGATGCGCTCAAGCACCGTGCCCTCGGTGGCGCGGATGAGCGAGGTCGCGCCCTTTTGATAGTCGTATCGCTCCAAGTCGATCATGGCGACGAGTCCGTGGCGCACGGCGCCCTCAAGCTGGGTGCGCTCCACTGCGATCATGGCGCTTTCGTGGCAGATCAGATGGTGAGCCAGTGCCTCGTCCATAGCCGCGTGGATGGCGGGAAGACGCTCGGCCGTCTCGGACAGGTAGACCTCGGGCAGCATCATGCGAAGGGTGGAGGGGGCGTCGCCGACCAGCGCGTCGGCCTTTTGCCAATAGTGGGGTTCGCTCGTAAATTGATCGCAGGCGACGGTTGCCCAACGGCCTTGCTCTATCATATCGCGCGCAGGCAGCAGAATGTCTGCCGGCAGACAGCAATTATATCTCATAGGCGGATCTCCTTTCAAAAAAACACGCGCGACGGACAAATGTCGGTTGACAGCGCGGCGCGGCTGTGCTACAATAATTATACGATATTTTTGTCTGAAAATCAAGACTTACTGCATATTTTGAGGAGAGAAAACGATGTTACTCTTTTTCTTGCGCCACGCAGACCCCATTTACTCGCCCGATCAACTGACTCCGCTGGGGCATCGCCAGGCCGAGGCACTGGCCAAGCGCCTGAGTGCGTATGGTCTGGATCGCATTTATTCGTCGACGGCCAAGCGGGCCATGCAGACGGCACAGCCCACCTGCGAAATGCTCAAAAAGGACATGACGACGCTGGATTGGTGCCACGAGAACCACGTCTGGGAGGAGCTGACCGTGACCGACGAGAAGACGGGACACCTGACCTGGTGCTTTTACCATCAGCCTACCGCCAAGGTGCTCATCAGCCCCGAGGTGCGGGCGCTGGGGAGGGAATGGTACACCCACCCCGCCTTTGCTGATACCCGATACGGTGAGGGCATGAAGCGGGTGCAGCGCGAGTGCGACGCGTTTATGCTGTCGCTGGGCTACCGTCACGACTACGACGCGTGCGCTTATATTGCAGAGCGACCGAACGACGAGCGCGTGGCGCTGTTTGCCCACCACGGCTTCGGCGTGACGTTTCTGAGCTGTCTGCTCGATATTCCGTATCCCGAGATGGCGTTGCGCTTTGACATCGGGCACTCGAGCATGACGGTGATCGATTTTACCGAGAAGGGCGGCATCGTCATTCCCAAGGTGCTTCAGCTCTCAAACGACTCGCATCTGTGGAGGGAAGGACTGCCGACCAAGTACCAGAATAAGATCTATTTTTAACGGAGGAACGACATGAGACCCGAACCGAAGCCAAACGGCGCGCCGCCTCGCCCGAAACGCGAGGAACCCAGAGACGGCATTCCGCGCCCCAAGCGACTTTCCGAGGTGCCGCACTATCTGCGGCTGGTCATCGGCGGATTCTTTAAAAGACTGTTGTATATTACGCGCCTGGTCTGGGAAACGGGACCGTGGATCTTGTTTTTCCTTGTCTTTATGGCGCTGTTCAACGGCTTTATGCCCGTGCTGGGCTCGCTGATCTCCAGCCGCGTGCTCAACGAGCTGCAGGCGGGCTTTGGTCAGGCGGTGGATCGCGCGCTGTTTTTGGCATCACCCATTTTCGCCATGCTGATCGTGCTGTTTTCCTACCGCATCGTCAACGCGGTGCTCGACCGTGTCAAATCTGCTACGACGCGTATTGCGGGCGAGCGGGTCGTGCGTCATATCCGCCTGAAGATCATGCACAAGGCCAAGACCATTGATCTGGCGGCCTACGATTCTCCCACCTTTTACGAAAAGCTGGAGAATGCCAACCGCGAGGCAGGGCATCGCCCGATCCAGACGCTGTCGTCCACGCTGGGGCTGGTCAGCACCATGATCGGTCTGATCTCGTACATCGTCATTTTGTTCCGCGCCCCCGGTATGTGGTGGTCGGCGCTGGTCATCATGGCGGTGTCGATCCCCTCGGCCGTCATTACCTTTACCTATCGTCACAAAAACGTCCGCTATATGCGCTGGCGCTCCAAGGAACGCCGCCAGATGGATTACTATTCGGGCCTCATGGTCAACAAGGACATGGTCAAGGAGCTTCGGCTGTACGATCTCTCCGATACCTTCATCGATCGCTACGACGATGCGTTTGATCGCTACTATAAGGGCATGCGCCGCCTGATTATCGGTGAGGGCGGCTGGCACGTGGGCTTTGCACTGCTATCCTCGGTCGTCAACTGCGTTTTCTTTGCCATGATCGCCTACCGCGTCTTTACGGGCGAGATCATGATCGGTGATTACACGCTGCTCACGGGGGCGCTGACCTCTATCGCAGGCAGCGTTTCCTCCTTGATCTCGGCCTCATCGACGGTCTACGAGGGCACGCTGTTCATCGACAATCTGATGACCTTCATGGACTACGAGCAGACCATCGCTCCCCGCATCGGCACGCCGCTTAAGGTGCGCCACGGCGAGCAGCATACCATCGTGTTCGAGCACGTGTCCTTCCGTTACCCCGGCACCGAGCGCGACGTGCTCAAGGACATCAACATGACGCTTGTTCCCGGCGAGAGTCTGGTTCTCGTTGGCTTGAACGGCGCGGGAAAAACGACGCTGCTCAAGCTGCTGACAAGACTGTACGACCCGACCGAGGGACGCATTTTGCTTGACGGTGAAGATCTTCGCGACTACGACGTGCAAGATCTGTACCGTATGTTCGGCATCATTTTCCAGGACTTCGGCAAGTACGCCGAGAGTGCGGGCGAGAACATTCATTTCGGTAATATCCGCAAGCAGATGGAGGAGACGGAGCTGCGCGAGGCGGCCGAGGCTTCGGGCGCGGCCGAGTTCATCGACGCCTTCCCCGAGGGCTATGCGACGCCGCTGATGCGCATTTTCGAGCAGGAGGGCATGGAGCTCTCTGGCGGTCAATGGCAAAAGCTGGCCATCTCCCGCGCCTTCTACAGCGATTGTGACGTGCTGATCCTGGACGAGCCCACGGCGGCGCTGGACGCGCTTGCCGAGCAGGAGATCTACAATCAGTTTGACCGATTGCGCGAGGGTAAGACGACCATTTTCGTCTCGCACCGACTGTCCAGCGCGACGGTCGCCTCCAAGATCGTGGTGCTGGAATACGGAACCATCATCGAAGAGGGCAATCACCGTACACTCATGCAAAAGCAGGGAAGGTACTACGAGCTGTTCAGCACGCAGGCCGCCCGCTACAGAGAAGACGTTTAAAATCAAGAGGAGAGTTTCTGATGAGACTCTCCTTTTTTGCGTAAATGCGTGCGAAATGAAGGTCGCCTTGCAAAAACTTGCAAAAATCCGCAAATTTGATTGACATTTACCTTCAAAAGGAATATAATATAATCTGTATAATCATGTGATCTCACTGACAAATAAAATGAAAGACGTGAAAGGAGACAGACATGCCGAAGGATTTATTGCGACAGATGGAAGAGGGCATGGCATCTTTTTCCAAGGGACAGCGCCGCATCGCAACCTATATTATGGAGCACTATGAAAAGGCCGCGTATATGACCGCCGCTAAGCTGGGTGAGACGGTCAACGTTTCCGAGTCGACCGTCGTGCGCTTTGCGACCGAGTTGGGCTTTGAGGGATATCCCGAGTTTCAGCGTGCCATGCAGGGCATCATCCGCAACCGCCTGACCGCCTTCCAGCGCATTGAAGTAACCAACCATCTCATCGGCGACGGTGACGTGGTAGACAAGATTCTGACTGCTGACGCCGACAAGATCAGGCACACGGCTGAGGAGCTGGACCGCGACGCGTTTGACCGCGCGGTCGAGGCGTTGCTCAGCGCACGTCAGATCTATATTATGGGTGTTCGCTCCTCCTCGCATCTGGCAGGATTTTTGGATTCGGGCCTGCGCCGAATGTTTGACAACGTCAAGGTCATTCAGTCGACTGCAGGCAGTGAGGTGTTTGAGCAGATGATCAGCATCGGCAAGGAAGACGTGCTGGTGGCCATCAGCTTCCCGCGCTATTCCAGACGTGTGGTTACGGCGGTGGAGGTTGCTCATAATGCAGGCGCGAACGTCATCTCACTGACCGACTCGCAAAACTCGCCCATTGCTACACACGCCGACCAACTGCTGACGGCGCATACCGACATGGCATCCTTTGTGGACTCCCTCGTTGCGCCCCTGAGCATTATCAACGCGCTGATCGTCGCGCTCTCGCTCAAGAAGCAGAACGACCTGACCGAGCGCTTGCATCGTCTGGAGCAGATCTGGCAGGAATATGAAGTCTATGACACCCCCAAGTGAGATGCAGACGAGAGTAATCGTCATCGGCGGCGGTGCCGCAGGCATGATGGCGGCACTCACGGCGGCGCAAAACGGCGCGGACGTGACGCTGTTTGAGCGCACGGGGCGCCTTGGGCGCAAGCTGCGCATCACGGGCAAGGGGCGTTGCAACGTTACCAACGATTGCGACACCAATGAATTTCTTGCCAACGTCATGACCAATCCTCGCTTTATGTACACCGCACTCAGCCGCTTTTCAACGGCCGATACCAAGGACTTTTTTGAGTCGCGCGGCGTGCCGCTCAAGACCGAGCGTGGGCGCAGGGTCTTTCCCGTGTCCGACCGTGCGACCGATATCGTTGCCGCGCTGGCCGATGCCTGCCGCGAGGCGGGCGTTCGCGTGGCGTACGAGCGCGTAAAATCGCTGCTCATCGAGGACGGCGCGCTGTGCGGCGTGACCACCGTGAGCGGTGAGCATCGCGCTGACGCCGTGATCGTTTGCACGGGCGGTAAATCCTACCCCCTGACAGGCTCGGACGGTGACGGCTACAAGCTGGCCGAGCAGGCAGGGCATAGCGTCACGGCGCTGCGTCCTTCGCTCGTTCCCATTACCTCCGAGGGCAATCTTTGCCCCTCGCTGCAAGGGCTGTCGCTCAAAAACGTGCGCCTTTCGATCGTTTCGACCGCCAACGGCAAAACGGTATTTGAAGACTTCGGCGAGATGATGTTCACCCATTTCGGGCTGACGGGACCGATGGTGCTGTCAGCGTCGGCGCACCTGCCCGATATCGCGCCCGGCAAATACGAGGCGGTGATCGATCTCAAGCCGGCACTGGACGAAAAAACGCTGGACGCCCGCATTTTGTCCGATTTTGATAAGTACAAAAACAAAGATTTCGCCAACGCGCTGGGCGATCTTTTGCCTCAGAAGATGATCCCCGAGATCATCCGACTGTCGGGCATCGATCCGCACGTCAAGGTCAACGCCGTGACGAGAGAGCAGCGACGGGCGCTTGTGGCCCTGCTCAAGGGCCTGCGCGTCAGACTGCGCGGCTTTCGCCCCATTGAGGAGGCCATCGTCACCCGCGGCGGCGTCAACGTGCGCGAGATCAATCCCAAGACGATGGAGTCGAGGTGCCTGCCCGGGCTGTATTTTGCGGGTGAGGTGCTGGACGTTGATGCCTACACGGGAGGATTTAACCTCCAGATCGCTTTTTCCACTGCCGTTGTGGCGGGCGAGAATGCGGCGTGGGGCGGGGGAGAATGAGTTAGTCTATATTTTGCAACTTCTTCTTGAGGCTCGCCCGGCTACGTGCGCTCGCTGATGGCGAATGCCACGCTCATTTATGAGCAAAAACTCTTGCCCTCTACGCCTGCCGCGCGTGTTGTTTGTCTTGAAGCATAGCAGAAAAAACTGATATGTCTATCTCTTGATGCTCCTTGTAGCGCGGCAATGCTCAGGGAGATCCAAGAGGGAACGTCTTGGCGCGTTTCTTGGTTACTTCTTGGCGCGTACCAAGAAGTAACCACAAAACAGTACACCGAGCGCGCGAAGCAGGGCGAGGCTGTAGAAGAAGCAGTTTGAAATTCAGATTTTCCATACAAATACAGAAGGAGAACTTTCACCATGATCCAAATTGCCATCGACGGACCCAGCGGCGCGGGCAAAAGCACCGTTGCCAAGGCCCTTGCCAAAAAGCTGGGTATCGTATACGTAGATACCGGCGCGCTCTACCGCACCATCGGCTACGCCGCCGTTTCCCGCGGCATCAGCACCAAGGACGCCCTCGCCCTTGAAGCCCTGCTGCCCGATATTCACATTGACGTAAAGTATGAAAACGGCGTGCAGTGCGTCTATCTCAACGGCGAAAACCTCGGTGATCGCATCCGCCGCCCCGAGATATCCATGGCCGCGTCCGACGTGTCGGCCATCCCCGCCGTGCGCGCCTTCCTTTTGGACACCCAGCGCGATATCGCCCGCCGCAACAGCGTCGTGATGGACGGCCGCGATATCGGTACGGTCATTCTGCCCGATGCCGACGTCAAGGTCTTTATGGTTGCCTCGGCCGAGGCACGTGCGCTCCGCCGCACCAAGGAGCTACAGGAGAAGGGTATGCCCGCCAACTACGAGGACGTACTGCGCGAGATGAAGGAGCGCGACGCCCAGGACAGCGGCCGCGCCATCGCCCCTGCCATCCCCGCGCCCGATGCCATTCATCTGGACAACTCGGGCATGAGCGCGGAAGAATCGGTCGATGCGGTCATCAAGCTGATCGAGCCGCATATGGATAAGCTGCGCGCTTGATACTATGAAGAAAAACGGAAACGAAAGCATGAAGCAACAAAAACAACAAAGCATCACCGAAAAGCAGGACAAGGAGATCAAGGGCTCGGCCTTTTACGGCGGCATGCACCGCCTGCTCGCGCGCTTCTTCTTGTGGCTGTTCCGCGTTCGCGTGCATTACGTTGATCGCGAGCCCGAGGGAGAGAACTATCTGCTGTGCAGTAATCACCTTTCAGCCTTTGACCCTATTTTGTTGGCCGCCGCGCTTCACAAGCAGCAGCCCCATTTTATGGCCAAGAAGGAGCTGTTCAAGATCCCGCTTCTGTCATCGATCATTCGCGCCTTCGGTGCCTATCCCGTGGATCGCGCGGGCGACGTTGGGGCCATCAAGACGTCGATTTCGCTGCTTGAGAGCGGCAAGTGCGTCGGTATGTTTCCGCAGGGCACTCGCTGCCGCGGCCGCGCACCGAGAGAGACGATGGAAACGGTCAAGAACGGTGCGGGGCTTCTGATCGACAAAACGCACGTTACCGTTCTGCCCGTCTGCATGAAAACCAAAAAAAATAAGCTGAGTCTGTTTTGCGGCGTGGATATTATTTTCGGCGAGCCGATCTCTTACGAAACGATAGCCCCCGCCGCGCCGCTGACGGAGGCGACGCATCACGTCCGTCAGGCCGAGTATTCGCGTATGTCGCACGAGGTGTTCGAGCACATTTGCACGCTTTACGAGGAGAATTTGTCCGATGAAACGTAACGAGAGAGGTGCGACCGTGACGGTTGCCAAGCACGCAGGCTTTTGCTTTGGCGTGCGCCGCGCGACCGATACGTTGGAGAAGCTGTTGGAGAGCCGACGTGACGGCGAGCGCGTGGTAACGCTGGGAGAATTGATCCATAACGGTGTTTACAACGCCCGTATGGCGGCGCGCGGTGTGCTGACGGTTGAAGCGAGCAAGCTGGAGACGCTGATCGCCTCGGCGTGTGAAAAAAGCCCCGTGGTCTTGCTCATCCGTGCCCACGGCATCCCGAGACAAGTGCGGCAGATGATCGAGCGGGGAAGCGAGCAAAATCCGCATTTCCGCTTTGTCGATTGCACCTGCCCTTACGTGGATCGCATCCATAAGATCGTGCGGGAAAATTGCCTGCCCGATTGTCAGCTGATCGTCTTTGGCACGCAAAATCACCCTGAGGTTGAGGGAATATTGAGCTGCTTTGATGGCGAAAAGCACGTTTTCCACTCGGCGGATGAGTTTTGCGCCGCAGTTGAGCAAAAACAACGTAGTGACGTTTGTCAAAAACGCCCAATCGTTGTGGCGCAAACGACCTTTTTTTTGGCCGAATGGCTGAAATGCCAAGAAATTATCAAAAAACTATATACAAATGCGTTAATTTTTGATACAATATGTAATGTTACGGATTTGCGGCAAACCGAGGCAAAAGTCATGGCGCGCACGCATGATTTGATGATCGTTGTCGGCGGCAAACAGAGTTCCAACACTCAAAAGCTTGCGTTGGCATGCAGATCGGAGGGTGTGCGGACGTTGCTTGTGGAAGATGCAAACGAGCTTGTCCGTCAAATATCGCAACCCTACAAAAACGTAGGTATTGTCGCCGGCGCATCGACACCGGACGACGTAATAGAGGAGGTATACAAAACCATGAGCGAAATGGAAAATTTCGAAACACTACTGAAAGATTCTTTCAAAACTTTAAATACAGGAGATGTTGTTACCGGCGTTGTTGAGCACGTTAGCGATACTGAGCTTCAGCTTGATCTGGGCGCAGGCGTTACGGGTTACATCAAGGCAGAGCAGATCACGGACGATCCTTCGGCTAAACTGACGGCCCTGTATAAGAAGGGCGACGAGATCGAGGCGTTCGTTATCCGCGTCAGCGATATCGAAGGCGTCGCAGAGCTCTCCAAGAAGAGAGTTGATTCGGACAAGAACTGGCAGAACATCGTTGCAGCTGCCGAGACTCACGAGATCCTCGAGGGTAAGGTCGTTGAGGCTGTCAAGGGCGGCGTTTTGGTGCTGTCCCATGCAAACCGCATTTTCGTTCCCGGCTCGCAGACCGGCGTTCCCAAGGACGGCGATCTGACGGCTCTGGTTGGCACCGAGGTTAAGTTCCGCGTGCTTGAGATCAAGCCCGGTAAGAAGGCCATCGGTTCGATCCGCTCCGCTCTGCGCGATGAAAAAATCGCAAAGGAAGCAGAGTTCTGGGCAACCATCGAAGAGGGCAAGATCTACACCGGTGTTGTTAAGAGCATGACGTCCTTCGGCGCATTCGTTGACCTGGGTGGCGTTGACGGTATGGTTCACGTAACTGAACTGTCCTGGAAGCACATCAAGAGCCCTGCAGAGGTTATTGCTGTTGGTGACGTTATCACCGTTTTTGTTAAGAGCTTCAACGCAGAGAAGAAGAGAATTTCGCTGGGCTACAAGACCGAGGCGACCAATCCTTGGAACATCTTCACCTCCCAGTATGCGATTGGCGACACGGCTACCGTTAAGATCGTAAATCTGATGCCCTTCGGTGCATTTGCAGAGATCGTTGACGGCGTTGACGGTCTGATCCACATTTCTCAGATCGCTCAGACCCGCATCGCTAAGCCCGCTGACGTACTTGAGGTTGGCCAGACGGTTGACGCTCGCATCGTAGATATCGACTACGAGAAGCAGAAGGTCAGCCTGTCCATCCGCGTTCTGCTGGACGAGGCTCAGGCAGAGGCAGAGGCTATGCCCGAGGAGACCGCAGAGGAAGAAGCTCCCGTTGAGGAATAATTCTTTGAACATAAAAAAGCGTACCGTCGTTTGACGGTACGCTTTTTTGCGTGTGGGGGAAGGGGGGATTTACAGATGCTCCTCTTGACGCGCACACAGCGTTGCGCGTGCGCTGTGCTGGCTTTTATTGCCACTTCTTGGCACGCCCCAAGAAGCGGCCAAGAAAGGCGCCAAAGGGCCTAATGCCCTTTGGATTCCCGCAAAGTCTTGCTCTTTTACTATCTTTTGGTGGTTACCAAAAGGCGTTTTGGTATCTGCAAATTTCGCGTCGGTGAAGCCAAAGCTTCGCCTCCTACTGCAAGCAGACTATTATCTCTCGCTTCACACCGCGCCGCGCTTCAACGTGGATCAAGAGAAAAACATAAAAACTCATACTGCAGCGCCGGACGGAACTTATCACGCGCGGCGGGCGAGGGAGCAAAATCGTTTTTGTTTGAGATTTAGTTGAACCGGAGGGCGTCGCAGACAGCGAAAAGATCTGCCTTTGCTCGTTGCGTGCTACTCCCGTGTTTGCGAGTTCCTTCAACTCGCAAACGCAAAAGCTGAGGCTGCATCACTTCGCGAAAAGATGAGCAGAGCGACAGCGGCGCGACCTTTTTGCGCTCGGGGGTTCCAAGGGGTATTAGACCCCTTGGCTGATTTTCTTTCGTCCTTTCTTTGTTCAGCGACAAAGAAAGGACATCCATGGCGGTACAGCGCACGCGCGAAGCAGTGTGTGCGTCAAAAGGAAAAGCTGTTTGATATTTCAAATGTCCCCCGCCTGCCCTCGATACAAAAAATCTTGACATGTCAACATTTTAGAGGTATAATGTCCATATATGGCCAAACCCTTTTGACCCTCGGACATAAGGAGGATATCATATGGAACAAGCAAAAAAGAAGCAAAAGAAGCCGTGGCGCCGCCCGCGTCACCGCGTTTACCGCGTCATATTTGAATGGGCGGTATTTATATATACAAGACTGGCATACCACATCCGCGTGGAAAAATTCAAGCGGGCCAAAAAGGAACAGTTCTTTATTCTGATGAACCATCAGACCGCCTTTGACCAGTTCTTCGTTGAAATGGCCTTCCGCTCACCCGTATACTACGTCGCGTCCGAGGATCTGTTTTCCAAGGGCTGGCTGTCCCGTATCATCGAGCACGTGGTTGCTCCCATCCCGATCAAAAAGTCGGTGACGGACATGAAAGCGGTCAAGACCTGCGTACGAGTGGCCAAAGAAGGCGGCACGATCGCCATTGCCCCCGAGGGCAACCGCACCTACAGCGGTGTGAACGAGAGCATCAAGCCTTCCATCACGGGGCTGGTTCGTCTGCTCCGCATTCCCGTGGCCATCTTCCGCATTGAGGGCGGCTACGGCGTGCATCCTCGTTGGAGTGACGTGATTCGCAAGGGCAAGATGCAGGCGCACGTGACTCGCGTGATCGAGCCTGCCGAATACGCAACCATGACGGACGACGAGCTGTTCGAGGTGATCAGCCGCGAGCTGTACTGGGACGATACGGCCATGGAGGGTGAGTATCACCACAAAAAGTGCGCCGAGTATCTGGAGCGCGCCATGTACGTTTGCCCCGATTGCGGACTTTCCGAGTGGGAGAGCCACGGCGACGTGATCCATTGCAAGAAATGCGGCCAGCGAGTAAGATATTTGCCTGATCTGACGCTTGAGGGGCTGGATAAGCCGTTCCCCTTTACCTACGTCAAGGATTGGTACCGCTATCAGGAAAAGTTTATTTGCGATCTTGATCCGCAGTCGTATATCGATGCCCCCGTCTACGAGGACAAGGCGGCGCTTGCGCGCGTCATCCTCTACAAGCACAAAGAAAAGATCGCCGACGAGGTGACGGTACGCTTGTGGGGCGACCGTATGCAGCTGATCGGCGAGGGCGTGGATATCGCGCTGCCCTTTGACGAGGTGAGCGTCATGTCGGTGCTTGGCAGAAACAAGCTCAATATCTATATTGGCGACGACTTGTATCAGCTCAAGGGCGACAAGCGCTTCAATGCGGTCAAATACGTGAATTTCTATTACCATTACGATAACGTGAAAAAAGGAGTAGCATATGGAGAACTTCAATTTTTGGGACTCTGAGGTCTGGGGCTTTATCAACCTGATCGCGGTCTTGCTGTTCAGCTTGCTGGTGGCCAATCTGCTCAAAAAATCGATCAAGCCGTTGCGTATGTCGCTCATTCCCACCTCGGTTCTGGGTGGTATCATTTTGCTTGTGGCTTCGGTCATTTACCAGACCGCCACGGGCGAGCTGCTGTTTGACACCGCGTTTTTCGGTGGCAACGGCATGGGCACGATGGAGGTCATCACCTTCCATTGCCTGGCACTCGGCTTTATCGCCACGACCTTCCGCTCCAAGCGCCGCCAAAAGGGCATGCGCCGCACGGTCGAGGTGTTCAACACGGGCGTGACGACGGTTTCTACGTATCTGTTGCAGGGCATTCTTGGTATGGGTATTACCATGATCGCCGCCCTGATCATCAAGGACTTCTTTTCTGCCGCGGGTATTCTTTTGCCCTTCGGCTACGGCCAGGGCACGGGGCAGGCACTTAACTACGGTAACATCTACGAGACGGAGCACGGCTTCGTCGGCGGTCGCAGCTTTGGTCTGACCGTAGCGGCGCTGGGCTTTATGAGCGCAGCGATCGGCGGTGTCATCCATCTGAACATTCTCAAGAAGAAGGGTAAGATCACCGTCGCCGAGGAGGAGGGCGCCGAATCCATGAGCGCCGAGCAGATCCAGAGCCCCGACGAGATCCCCATGAACGGCAGTATCGATAAAATGACCATTCAGATCGCCATCATTCTGGCGGTCTATATGATGGCCTTCGGTGTGATCAGCCTTTTGAGCCTGCTGCTGCCCGGCTTTAAGTCGGTGCTGTACGGCTTCAACTTCCTGTTCGGCGTATTGATGGCCACCGTGCTTAAATGGGTGTTGGATATGCTCCGCCGCGCCAATATCGTCAAAAAAGAGTACGTCAATCCCTTTTTGATGAATCGTATGGGCGGCTTCTTCTTCGATCTGATGATCGTTGCGGGTATTGCGGCTATCCGTTTGGACTACATCAAGCAGTACTGGCACGTGCTGCTCATCCTCGGTGTCGTTGGCGCGGTTGCGACTTACCTGTATAATCACTTCGTGGCCAAAAAGCTGTTCGCGCGCTATGCAGAGCAGCAGTTTATGGCCATGTACGGTATGCTGACGGGTACGGCCAGCACGGGCATGATCCTGCTCCGCGAGGTCGACAGCGAATATAAAACGCCCGTTGCGGACAATCTGGTCTACCAGAACCTGCCTGCTATCGTGTTTGGCTTCCCCATGATGCTCCTGGCAACGCTGGCGCCCAAACAGCCAATTTTAACGTTTATTATTCTGATCGCGTTCTTTATCGTGATGAACGTGATCTTGTTCCGTAGCAAGATCTTCCGTCGCCGCAGAAGACGCCGCACGACGAACAAGGAGAAGTGATATGATCTATACGCTGACCTTCAATCCTGCCTTGGATTACGCGGTCTACGTGCCCGACTACACGACGGGCAAGACCAACCGTTCCTCGCGCGAGCAGCTGGATTTTGGCGGCAAGGGCATCAACGTGTCCTACGTTCTGCATCAGCTGGGCGAGCCGACGGTGGCGCTTGGCTTTGTCGCAGGCTTTACGGGGCAGGCGCTGTGCGAGATGCTGGAGCGCACGGGCGTAAGCTGTGACTTTGTCAAGCTGAAAAGCGGTCTGACCCGTATCAACGTCAAGATCAAGTGCGACGATGAGACCGAAATCAACGCCGCAGGGCCCGAGATCTCCGCGGACGCGCTGGAAGAACTCTACGCCAAGCTGGATCGCATCAGCGAGGGAGATGTACTGCTGCTGTCAGGAAGCGTGCCCTCGTCGTTGCCGAGAAATATTTACGAAACCATCCTTTCGCGTCTGCAGGGGCGCGGCATCCATTTCGCGATCGATGCCGAGGGACAGCTGCTCTTGAACGTGCTCAAGTACCGTCCCTTGCTCATCAAGCCCAACCGCGCCGAGCTGTGCGGTCTTGCGGGCAGGGAGCTGACAAGCGACGTTGACGTGGAAAGCGCGGCGCGCGAGCTGCAAGTCCTTGGCGCGCGTAACGTGCTCGTGTCGCTGGGGGGCGACGGTGCTCTTCTTTTGGATGAGCAGGGAAGCGTTCACCGCGCATGTGCGGTCGGCGGCAAGCCGATCAACACGGTCGGCGCGGGCGACTCGATGGTCGCGGGCTTTTTGTCGGGGCTCGGACGGGGCTATGACTATGCGCTGCGTCTGGGACTTGCCGCAGGCGGCGCGACGGCCTGCTCACCGTACCTTGCGACGAGAGAGGAAATCGAGCAGTTAATGAAATAAGAAAAAAGGGAATTGGCTTTCTCTCTGCATTCTTAGCGGAGAAATGGCAGGCACATAAATTTTCGGCAGAGAACTTGTTTTCTCTGCCGATTTTTGATATAATGGAGCTAACGAAAAGCCTCCCTCCGAGATGCCATCCGCAAGCGGATGCGGGGGACCGCGTTAGCGGTGGAAGGAGCCCGCGTGACTTTAGGTTTGTGTTAACCTCATTGTAACGCACTCTCCCTCAGTCGCCTTCGGTGACAGCTCCCTCCCGGAGGGAGCCTATATACGCCACAGCGCTTCCTTAGGGGTATGGGCTTGCCCGAAGCCTCTGTAAGACAAAGGCGAAACTGGCGATACAACGGAACGAATAAAAAGAATTTGATGGAGGTGTCTAGTATGCTTTTCAAACATCCATTTTTGAATCTTAATATGGGCCTTGTTAAAGAGAATTTTGTGATTGCTAAAAAAGATGACAAAAATTTTTGGGAAGCAAGAGGTTTCAAGAAAATTCGTAAATATCCCATATTCAGATACAAGCCTAATTCTTCTGAAATTATTATGTTGGGCGTTCCGTTGAGTATTGAAGCATTTGGAAATGAAGTGCTGAAAAATAGCCACATTGTTGATGTATGTACTTACTGCGGTACTTATGGAATGGGCGGTCCCGGCTTTTTCGGGCTGAAATTGCAGGGAGAATATGGCACAAGGTGGTTGACTTATTGTATATGGTCAGCAGGCGAGCATATTTTGTTTGACGATCATGTTTTGGAATGCCATCCGGATCATGCAGAAAAATATGCTCCGTTAATCGTATTTGACGATTACGCAAACAGCCTTTCAAAGTTTAAAGAATTGCTGTCCGATATGACAATCAAAGAGGTGGCATTATCACAAGAAAGCATCGAAATTATGCTTGTTGACAGCTATGACAAATTTCATTACATAAAGTCCTATAAATGCTCGGATCAATTCCCCGAACAGGGCGGTACGGGCAAGAAACGAAATTCCTTTGAAGACGGAAAAATGAGCGATTATTGGCTTGTCACTTACGACGAAACGCATCTGAAAGTATAAAAACAAGATATGTTCCAAATTATATTAGAGAACAAACAGCCCCGACAGACGTTTTAAAAAATCTGTCGGGGTTATCTCTTTGTTTTCTGCGTATCAAATACTGCTTATCCGTAGGGGCGTTCTTTGAACACCTGCGGGCGAACACAGTTCGCCCCTACCGTGTGTTAGATAATTTCTCCGCTAATTTTGCACGCCCTTGGCGAATTCCCTTTTTTGATGGGAAAATAATTAATTCTTAATAAATGATAAAGATTGTTTACTTTTGCCGAAATATATGGTAGAATGATGGCAAGATGGATCGCCCGAGATGAAAAAGCTGTATTTCGGACGATTTTTGTTTGCCATCACCACCAGCAAAGGAGATTTCTTATGACTTGGGGCACCTTTGGCGTTGTCCATATTATCACCATCATCCTGACGGTGGTACTGAACGTTGCATTGTATTTCATTCTTAAATATCGCTCGCCGCGCACCCAATGGATCGTGCTGGGCGTGCTGTCCTTCGCGGGCGTTGCGGCCATCATCTTCAATCTGGTCACTTGGGGCTCGCCGCTGGAATATCTGCCCTTGCACCTGTGCTCGCTCAACGCCATAGTTTTGCCCTTCGCGGTGTGGTTCAAGAGCGAAAAGCTGGGTAATCTGTTGCTGCTCTGGTCGCTCGGTGCGCTGTTCGCCATCATCGTCAACGATGCCTCGGCTGATTTCAAGCTGCTGAGCTGGACGTTCGTGTTCTACTATTTCCCCCACGTGCTCGAGCTGGGTATCCCGATTCTGATGATGAAGCTGGGGCTGGTCAAGCTCAAGGCCAAATGCGTGATTTCGACTATCATCATCACCATGGCCAGCTACACGCTCATTCATTTCATCAACGTATGGATCAACAACTATTGCCTGACCAACGGCGTGACGAATCCGTCGGGCGAGATCATTCAGGTCAATTATATGTTTTCCATTACTCCCGCCAATCCGCTCTTGCAGCTGTTCTATAGGCTTATTCCGCACGAGTATTGGTATATGTATCTGGTCATTCCCGTTGTCGTGGTCTATCTGGGCGCGATCTATCTGACGCACCATTTCGTTACCCGCAAGCGCAAGGCAAAGGCGGCGAAAGCGTAATCTTTGATAAAGCAAACGTCCCGAGGAAGCTTCCTCGGGACGTTCTTTTGTCGATTATTTAAGGAAATCGGGGCCGAGCGTTTCGCCTTCCTGTACCAGATACTGGAAGGTCAGCGATTTCACGGCGCCGCCCCACGCACCGCGCGTGGTGGTGTTGCGCAAGCGGATATAGAGGATCTCCTCTACGTCCTCGTATGCGCCGACGACGACACAAGCGACGCCGTCGTTGGTACCCGCGTTGGCGGAGTAGGACGAGATCTTGCTGTAGTTGATGACCTCGGTGAAGTTGACACCGTCACCCGAGACCTCCAGAACGTAGTTCTGCGAGAGCTGGGCTGCCACGACCAGACCGCGGAATGCCGAGACGTTGAATTTCCAGATGACCTCAGCGTCGTTGTCGGTGTAGCGCTTGGAGCCGTCTGCTCCACCCGAATTGAAGTGGAGGAAGGGAGCGTCGGTGCCTGCGTTGTTGACGGTCAGCTTGAAGCTCTCGTAGGTCAGATTTTCAATGGGGGCTTCGCCGCTGCCCCAGTAAACGGAGACCGTTACGGGCATCGTAGGCGAGCTGAATACCTGTACGCAAAGCGAGTTGGTGTCGGGGTCCCAAACCTGAGACGCGCCGGAGAGACCGTTTTCGTAGGTTGCAACGACGCTGAGGGGAACCATGCCCTCGGGAGCGGCGATGCGGATGGGCGTCGCCGCGTTTTCAGCGGCGTACAGCTCGATGATGGTCAGATCATCCATTTCCTGAACGGACTGGACGAAGCCGCCTGCGTAAGATACGACGGGCTTGGTCAGCTCCTCGGTATCCTGCACGCGCAGGAACAGGGAAGCCGTACCCTCCTTGACCACGGGGTCAAGGATCATTTCAAGGTTGGAAGAGAAAATGTTGACGTAAGCACCCGTGAGATTGTAATCGCCCTTGAGAGGATATACGGCCACGTAGTCGCCGCGCTCAACGACGAATGCATTCGAGGTAACGTAATCGTATTCGGTCGATTCGGTTGCCTTGGCGGTCAGCATGCGCATCAGATCCGCGCCTGCCGCGCTGTCGCTGTAATCGGTGGTGGAAAGGCCAACCATCAATACGGTGCCGTCTCCTACGTCGAAGGTGATGCCGACGGCCTTGCCGTCCTCCGTCTCGAGCAATGTCTCAAAGCCGCTGCCCTCGTAGTAATAGGTGAAGTTGTCGCCGCCTGCCTTGAGTGCGCCGTCGGTATAATCGGCGGCGTCGGCCGCGGTCTTGCCGCCCAGCCATCTCAGTGTCTTGTCACCGCCGGTGAGCGTTGCGGCCGAGATGCTGTCGGCTACGCCCAGATGCTGAAGCAGGTTGGCTGTGGGCGAGCCGCCTTTGCCCTCCTGATTCCACCAAGCGTCGGGGATGGTCAGGTATTCGTCGGGACCGCCCAGATAGAGAAGCGTGCCGCCTTCCTTGACCCATGCCGCGATGGCCGCGTTGAGCTCTTCGTATAGAGGCTTTTGGTTGTCATAGGAAACGATCAGAACGGAAACGTTTTTGAGATCTTCGGGCTTGGTGATCAGCTCCATCGCCATGGTACGCAGCGGAATACCGTCGTACACCAGCGGCGCGGCAACGCCCCAGAAGCCGTCGTAGGCGTTCTCGCCGTATTCGGGCTTGTCGGGCGACTGCCAGGTCAGGGTGTCACCCAGCAGATAGGTAATGCCGGGGGTACCGCCGAGAGAACGGTAGGGCGCACCCGAGATCTCGAGAAGCGCGTTGTGGATATTCAGCTGCTCGCTGCGGTACTCGGGAGATACGTTCATGAAGGAACGGTTGGTCCAGATCAGCTCCCAGCGGTTGATGTCGGAATACATCATGGAGGCGACCAGCTGCTCGTGGCAAAGCTGACGCCAATAGGACTCTTCTTCCTGCGTGTGAGTATCGGACATGGGGTCGCACAGCGCGTAGAAATTGGTGCCGTAGTAGTTGACGGCGTCAAGATAAGTGCCGTATTCTACGTAAGCGTTGATGAAGGTGCGGCGAGCGCTCTCGCCCTCGTAACGGACGGGGTTGATGATGGTATTACTCCAGGTCTGACCCGTGACCGTTTCAACCTGGCCCGTGCCCATCATGTGGACGAAGCCGTCGGTAACGCCGCCGGGATAGGTCGCATAGGCAAGGGTGCTGTGAGGAGCTACGGAGTACAGATGCTCGACGTCCTTTTCTCTTTCGTTGACGTAGGACGCGTACATCTTGATGGCGTTGGAGTGCGTCCAGACGTTCAGACGTTGGGACAGGAAGATGGAACGGACGTCGCCGTTGGGGTCACTCCACTCCTCGCCGTACTTGAGCTCCCAGAGCTCCTTGTAAGCCTCGCCGTAGCCGCCGTAGCGGAACATCTCGGGCTCCACGAAGCCGACCGACCAGTTGGAACGGTTGACCATGTCGCGCAGCTTATCGGACATATTGTATTTGACAACGTCGTAGGTCAGAACGGATGAGCCCCAGAAGGCACCGCTGCTGCCGTCGGCGTTAACTTGCAGTACCTCGGGATGCGCGAGGCTATAGTTGGATTTATTAAAGGAGCCGCTACTACCGATGATATCGTAGCCGGCTTTGGTAAATTCCTTTTGATACTTGGGGCTTACGATATATGCGTCCACGTTGAGGTGCATGGCACGGGAGTAGCCGTGGTCGACCGATGCGTAGGTGCGAACGCCCTCGATCTTGACCGCGTCGCGGAATTGCTCGTAAAGGCCGCCGGCGTCCTGTTCTACCGTCAGATCAAAGGTATCGCTGCGTCCGCCGGGCGCAAAGAAGTCTTCCCACTTGCCGAACAGATCCATACGCTGCTCGTATTCTTCGTCGGGATAGACGTATTTGTCGCTGGGAGGATCGACAGGAGGATCGACAGGGGGATCGTCGGGGCCGGGATCAGGGTCGGTGCCGGGATCGCTCGGACCCGGGCCGGGGGTGTCAGAAGGGGGATTTTGCGTGTCGTCAGGGGGTGTTGGCGTGTCGGGACGGCAGGCGCAAAGAACACCAGCGCACAACAGCATTGCCAACATGAGCAAGAACACTCTTTTTTTCATGGGATACGTTCCTTTCTGATATCGATAGTTCATTATACCATATCCCCCCCGCTTTAGCAATAGATATTATAAAAAATAGTTATGTTTTGCAAGATTTTAAGCAAAACTTGCAAAAACAAATGAAAAAATGCAGTTAGCGCATTGACAAAGCAAGCGACATATGATATACTGTGATATATTGATCAAGCCGATGACAGTTTCAGCGGCTTTGATAAACCGTTGAAGCGGAGATAACGTCGATCATGACCTCACAGAGAGCCCGCGGTGCTGAGAGTCGGGCAGGAAACAAGTCGGCAAATGGGCCGCGGAGGGCGCAAGGAACGGCTAAGGCCAAGTATTTGCGACGCAGGACACGCGTCAGTTGTCGGGGATATGTCAGTATCTCGCAAGTGCACGGCTTGCCGTGAATCAAGGTGGCACCGCGGATCGGATTCGATTCGTCCTTGACGGGTAGGAGTACTCTGTCGGGGGCGTTTTTTGTTTTCATGCCACCGACGAACGAAGGGAGCGCGTTATGTTTATACTGTCAGAGCGATGGCGTCACCGTCAAGCTATACGGAAGTAAAGAATGAAACGATTGAAATGATACGGAGGAACTGATCATGCAATTCAACGGTATTGATTTTGAAACATATTTTAAGAATTATCCCGATAAAAACGGTTATTTCGGCAAGTACGGCGGCTCGTATATCTCGCCCGAGCTTCAAACGGCCATGAACGAGATCACCGAGGCGTATTTCACCATTTGCAAATCGCGCAAGTTCATCGCCGAGCTGCGCCGCATCCGCAAGGAATTTCAGGGACGTCCCACGCCCATCTCGCATCTGGAGAGATTGTCGGCCAAGCTGGGCAACGTTCAGCTGTACGCCAAGCGCGAGGATCTGAACCACACGGGCGCTCACAAGCTCAATCACTGCATGGGTGAGGTCCTGCTTGCCAAATACATGGGCAAAAAGAAGGTCATTGCCGAGACCGGCGCGGGTCAGCACGGTGTTGCTATGGCAACTGCTGCCGCCTATTTCGGCATGGAATGTGACATTTACATGGGCTCGGTTGATATCAAAAAGCAGGCGCCCAACGTCGCACGCATGAAGATCCTCGGCGCGAACGTCGTCGAGGTCACGCACGGTCTGCAGACGCTCAAGGAAGCAGTCGACTCCGCCTTTGCGGCTTATGCGAAAGAATATAAGGATGCCATTTATTGCATCGGTTCCGTCGTCGGCCCGCATCCGTTCCCCATGATGGTGCGCGATTTCCAGCACGTCGTGGGCGAAGAAGCACGCGAGCAGTTCATCGAGATGACGGGTGAGCTTCCCGACGCCATCGTTGCCTGCGTGGGCGGTGGCTCCAACGCGGCAGGCTTCTTCTCGGGCTTCCTTAACGATCCCGTCGATATTTACGGCATTGAGCCGCTGGGACGCGGCACGGCGCTTGGCGATCATGCCGCCAGCCTGCAGTACGGCACCGAGGGCGTTATGCACGGCTTCAATTCCATCATGCTCAAGGATGAAAACGGTGATCCTGCGCCCGTGTACTCGGTTGCGAGCGGTCTGGACTATCCCTCCTCGGGCCCCGAGCACGCCTTCCTTCACGAGCTCGGTCGCGTCAAATACGACGTGGTCAACGATGACGAGACCATCGACGCCTTCTTCGAGCTGTCGCGCTCGGAGGGCATCATCCCCGCCATCGAGAGCGCACACGCGGTTGCCTACGGCATCAAGCTGGCGCAGCGTATGGGCACGGGCTCGGTGCTCATCAATTTGTCGGGCCGCGGTGATAAGGATATGGATTATATCATCGAGAAATACGGCATTCGCTGATATCAAAAAACATCCGCGCGCGGCGCGGATGTTTTTTTGAAAGCTATTGACTTTTTGTCTATGTAACGATATAATGACGACAAGAACGGTCAAGGAGGACTTTGTCATGACGAACAGACAAAAGCTGCTTAACTACATCAAAAACGGTGGAGATGAATTTATCTGCTCCCCCCAGATCGGTGCGGGCGCAGGCTTCGACACCAAAATGGCAGGCAAGACCTGGTTCAGCCAAACGACCCACGAGGATACCAAGCGCGCCTGCGAGGCGTTTGATATGGTGCCCCTGTACAACTTCGGTCTGCCCGATCTGACCGCGCTGACGAGCGACATTCACTGGCAGGGCGAGCCCATGACGGTGAACGAAAACGGTCGCCGCTTCTATAAAAACAATTTCGTTACCCCCAAGGGAACGCTGTATCTGACCGTCATTGAGGACGAGCTCAAGGGTAGCTGTCAGACCAAATATCTGATTACTCAGGAAGAGGAACTGGATATTCTCGAATACTATCTTGACAGCCTTCTGGAGGTCAAGGATTACAGTTATATCACCCAAGGTGTGCGGGGCGTGAGAAATCTTCTTGGCGAGGGCGAGGCCCTGGACATTCAATGGGCGATGCAGCCCTACGAGCTGCTGTGCTTCCCCAGCACCATGGACACGGCTATGCTGGTCTTTGACCGCCCCGAGCAGTTCCGCCGCTTGATGGATAAGATATTGCAGCTTGACGAGCGGCTGATCAAGGCCGTTGCGGCAGGCGGGTCGGACTTCGTCTTTCTCGGCGGCCCGGGCGCTGAGATGATCTCGCCCAAGTATTACGAGAACTATCTGGTACCGTATTCCAAGCAGGTGACTGACATGGTACACGACGCAGGCATGCTGGTCTACACTCACATCTACTCGCCCATCGAGCCTATGCTGACCAAGGGATATTACAATCAAATGGGCATCGACCTGTTTGAAACGCTGTCCGAAGCCCCCGTGGGTAACGTCAAGAGCATTGAGGACGCTTTCTCCAAGATCGACGAGCGCATCTGCACGAGAGGAAACATCGGTCTTGACCGACTGCTCTCCGACACGCCCGAGCAGATCAAGGAGCACAGCCTGCGCATTCTGGAAACGGCCAAGCGCATGGGCAGAAAGCACATTCTCGCCGCGAGCGACTATATGTTCTACGAGATCCCTGAGGAAAACGTCCACGCCATGTGCGAGGCAGTGCGCGAATTTAACAAAGCAAACTAAAAAAGAAAGAGCGCATCGATCGATGCGCTCTTGTCTTTTAGTAGTTGATACCTACGGCGAACAGCAAGACCAGCATGGTCAGCGTCAGCACGAACAGCTGCAGCTTCCAAGTCCACTTGACCCACGTTCCGTAGGACACGTTGGCCATTGAAAGGCCGATGAGCAGCACGGGGTTGGTGGGCAGAATGACGTCGGTGAAGCCGTCGGCCATGCAGTAGGCCAGAATGACGATGGAGGGGGAGAGGCCCAATGACGTGGCGATGGGCATGATCAGCGGCATGATCAGAATGATCTTGGCGGAGGCCGAGCCGATGAAGAACTGGAAGAACAGGATCAGCACGTAGATGAGCACGATGGCGAGGAACTTGTTCTTGCCGTCAAGGAAATTGATGACGGTGTTCATAATGGTGTCAAGAATACGGCTTTCGGTCATGACCAGCTTGACCGAGGAGGCCAGCGCGATCATCAACACGGCGGGGAGCATGGAGGCCGCGCCGCTTGCGACGTGGCGCGCGACGGTGGAGGGACGGCGGCAGACGATCAATCCCGCGATCGTGCCGAAGATCAGAAAGCTCAACGCCAGAATCGGGATGGCGTAATCGGCGATAGCGCGCACGGAGGCGATCAGAATGAGAATGACGAACTGAAGCCCCAAAAAGATGGAATACACCGTAAAGATCTTGGGCTCATCTTCACTTGCCAGCTCGGTTTCCTTGGTCATGGCGGCTCGCTTTTCAAGGTCGACCGCATAGCTGGGAGAGGCGGCAGGATTTTTTTCGATCTTACGCAGATGGAGCATCAGAAAAGCGCAAAGCGTGACGTAGGTGATGCCGAAAAAGACGATACGAAGCCAGACGCCCGAGGAGGGATTGACCCCCGCAACCTGGGCGGCAAGACCGACCGAGAAGGGGTTGGTGATGGCGGCGGAAAAGCCGAAGCAGGCGGCAAGCAGGCAGGCGCCCAGTCCCATCATGGTGTCCATATTGATGGAGAGCATGAAAATGATGATGATGGGGAGAAGGGTGACCAGCTCCTCAAACATGCCGAAGAAACTGCCGAACAGCATCAGGATCAGAACGGTCAGGCAAATGACGGGGCCGCCGCGGTCCTTGACGCGCGACATGATGCGGCTGATGAAGATCTTGATGCCGCCCGTTTTCTCAAGCAGGTTGAAAATGCCGCTCATGATGAGCAAGAAGACGCTGATCATGATGACGGTCAGGGCATCCTCTGAGGCAAACACGCGCACGGGGGCGGTCACGATGCGCCAGACGGCGATACCGTCAACCTCTCCTTGCTCGTAAGTGCCTGCGATGATGGTTCCGTCCTCGCCCCGCTCAAACGAGCCCTGGGGTATGACATAGGACAGCGCGCCGCAGATGGCGAGCGCCGCTACGAGGACGGCAACGACGGTAATAAACGAGCGCGTGCTGATGTTAGATAGTGCTTTCTCACGGTTGTCTTTACGTGCTTTGGTAGCCATAATTGAAATCACCTTCGTACTGTCAGATTTTTAGCGTTGCAGACGTTGTCAATTCGGACTTTTGCTGTGCGGTGTCCTTCAGTATCATGGAAGCCAGATACCAGAGAACACAGCTTCTTTTTTCATCGGGAACGAAATAATAGATCTGGTTGCCCATGTAGATCTCAAAGTTTTCTCCTGCGCCGAACAAAAGACGATAGATCTCGGCCATGGGGAAGGAGAGCGTCTTTTCCTGACCGTCGACCGTTCCCTCGTAGGTCAAGCCTTGGCGGTTGAGGGTGCAGACACCCTCGCCTGCGTCGCGGAGCATGGTCTTGCCGTCGAGCGAGGGAAGGCGCAACTTGACGTGGGAGGTAAGAGCATACTCGGGCGCACCCTCGATCTCATCCGCGAGCAGTTGTTTTTGCCATTCGTACCACTCGGACAGATGATCAAAGGGAACGTCGGCGGTGAAGTTGTAGCGGTCGTCCAGCGAGGTCAGCTTGCCGCACGACTGGCAGAATACGTCGTGATGATGGGTGGTCAGGGTGCAGTAGCCCAAGCACTTGGGACAGCGCACGAGGATATTTTCCAAGCCATGCGCGAGCTTTTTGTTTCGGTAGTGTACCTCGGGATGGGCCTTGAGCCATTCGAAATCGTTGAAATACAGGCGCGCATCCACGCGCTCCTTGATCTGTTCGACCGTCAGGATTTTCAGTTCCTCGGCGGTGAAGAGAATGTCAAGCTCCGCTTCGACAAGACCGCCGCGACGCATACCGCTGCCCCATTTGGGATCGGCGAGATAGTTGCCCGAGAGCTTGATGGAGTAAATGGGAACCTTGGCGCTCTTAAGAAAGGAATAGGTGCCGGGCTGAATGTCCTCGAACACGCCCGCGGTGGACAGTCTTGCTTCGGGCATCATGGCCAACACACCGCCGTTGCGTAGTACACGCAGGGAATTCTTGGCGCTTTCAAAGTCGGTGGTGAACATACTCTTGGGGAAGCATCCGACGCTGCGAATGAGGGCGGCGAGCCATTTGTGATAAAAATATAGCCGAGCGACGATGAAGTTGGGACGCTTTTTGCGGATCATCGCGCCCGCGTAAATAAAATCGATGAAGGAGCCGTGCGAGCAAAGCACGATGGAAGGAGAGTCGATCTGACGACCGAGCTTATTGACCGAGCGTACCTTGACGCCGCGCAGGCGAATGATGATCTGCGAGATGGCAAACGCAAGGTTGATGACGACGGGATTGCACCGACGGACGTTGTTTTTCTCACGTGCCGCTTTTTCAATGTAGGCGTTGAGCTTGGCAAACAGCGCGTCCTTTTTGATGATGCCGATGACGACGAGGACGAGCAGAATGACAAAGATGGCCAAGGCAAGCGCCCAACTGGCGACGAGGGCAATGTGGCCCAGCGCTACGCCAATGCAAATGGAAGGGATAGATCCCAGCAGCGTGATGGTGATGTAACGGGGGTACTTCATGCCGACGCTGGCCGCGAAAAAGCAGATCATGCCGTAGGGGATGGCGGGCAGAAAATACAGCACGAATACGATCAGTGCCACGCGGTTGGACTCGGCCGCCCGCTTGAAGTCCAGATTCAGATTTTTGAAGAAAAACTCACGGACGCGGTCACCGTAGATCCTATATAGGATGAAGATGAGCGAATTGCCCAAAAGAACGCCGATCGCACAGCAGAGCAGGCCGATGGGGAAGCCAAAGCCCAGCCCCGCGAGCACTTGCACGGGCTCGGCGGGAAGAAAGGTGAAAACGACCTGCAGCATAGACAAAATGGCGACCGTTGCATAGCCGCGGAAGCCGAGATCCAGCAGCTTTTCACGCAGTTCTTCGTCGGTGTGTTCTTCCATAAAAACGCTTCGGATCAGGTCAATGTTTCCGCCTGAGCACAAAAACAAGGTAAGCAAAAACAGCAGCACGATCAGCCCAAGGCAAACATATATTTTCAGTTTGGTTGTTTTTTTTATGTTCAGCATAGATGTGATCAATATCAGTGTGGTGGATACGTACGCCACCATTATATCACAAGGTGTCGGATTTCACAAGTATTTTGAGCAAAAAAGACCTCGGCAAATAAATTTGCCGAGGCGATTTTTTATTTGGCACTCGCGCTCTTTTTCTTTTGGATCAAGAAATAAATGAAATAGAACAGCGTGATGTAAAGGATAAAAAGAAGAACGACCAAAAGAGGATACAGCACGGCGTTGCCGCCTACGAGATTGTAGAGAATATCGTAGGGCGTGCCGTCGCCGCTGACCAAGAACATATAGTTGTAATCAAGCAGCTTGTTCGCTACAAAGGCGGCGACGCAAAAGCCGAGCAGAATGGAAAAAGTGATGGGCATGTTTTTCTTTTTCATGCTGACCATGCCCGAAAAGCCGATGTAAAGAGCGGCAAAGCCCGCGAGCGAGTGCGTCAGGCCAGACACGACGTTATCAAAGGACAGCACGGGGTAGGAGCCGTAGTTGTTGCCCGCGGCGTAGGTGCCGAGGACGGCCCCGAGAACGCCGAAGATCAAAACGAAATCGAGCGAGGATTCCTTGAGCCTGCCCCTCGTGAAGGCGGCGAGCGGAATGGTGATGAGCTGGATGCTGCACAAAAACAGCGGCAGATTGTTCAGCCAGTCAAAAGGATCGCCCGAGCGGAAGCACAGCAAAACGATCTTGAACAGCTCAAATGCGTCGATCAAAATGGCGGTGATGATCAGCACCTTGTTTTTGTCCTGATCCGAGCGGGATCTGTTGCGGCGGCCCAGATAAACGGCCGATGCGATCATCAGCACCATCAAAACGGTCACGAACGTCAAATGCTGCCATGACATGTACCCTTCGACGGGTCTCTGGTATCCGCCAAAGCCAAAAAATTCCTTCATATGCGTTCATCCTTTCCAAAGGCATCACGTGATATGAAGATTATAGCAGAAATTGTCGAGCTTTGGCGACGTTTGGAGGAAAATTAAGCAAAGATTAAAGAAAGAGCAAAAAAGCGCTTTGCCGTTGTATGTATGGCCCTGCGTCAGAACGTACGAACGAAGCAACAAGGGGATGAACCACAGGTTCATCCCCTTGTTGCTTGTGTAATAACACACTCGTTAATACAATGAACTACCGAAAGCAGAAATGGTGCATTTTATTCTATTAAAACAAGGATGGAAAGGAAAGCTTTTTCTTTTAATGGAATAAGAATATTTTCTGAAGATCTCTTGACAAAATTACCGCAACTGTGTATAATATACATATACAGTATTAACAGAGGTGATGACGTGAATATTTTAATCGACAACAAAAGCGGTGAACCGATTTACAATCAGATCTATTCTCAAATCAAGAATCAGATCATAAGCGGTGAGTTGAAAGAAGATGAGATGTTACCGTCTATACGAGGACTTGCAAAGGATCTGCGCATCAGCTTTATCACGACTAAACGCGCATATGAAGAACTTGAAAAGGAAGGTTTTATTTACACCCTTCCGGCAAAGGGATGTTACGTTGCGCCGAAGAACGTAGAGCTTCTACGCGAGGAAAATCTGAAAAAGATCGAGGAACATATCGAGCAGATAGCAAAGCTCGCTGCCTCGTGCAATTTGAGCCGTGACGATATTATTGAAATGATTACGTTCGGCATGGAGGAACAAGAATGAACGCACTTGAATTAAAAAATGTAAGTAAATCCTTTTCGGGATTTTGTTTGGATAACATTAGTCTTACTCTACCAAGCGGTTGTATTATGGGGCTTATCGGAGAGAACGGCGCAGGTAAAAGCACAACGATAAAGCTCATTTTGGATATGCTTCATAAGGATAGCGGAACGATTACGATACTCGGCAAGGATAACGACAAAAACATATCACTTATTAAAGAGGATATCGGCGTCGTAATGGACGAGGTTGGTATGCCGGAATGCTTGACGGCAAAGCAGATCGGAAATGTTATGAAGCATACGTTTCGTAATTGGAATGAGGATGAATATGTCCGACTTCTGCAAAAATTATCTCTGCCCGATAACAAGCCGTTTAAGGACTTTT
>SVRN01000050.1 GCA_015064805.1 Oscillospiraceae bacterium | reverse complement strand
TATCAGCTCTATACGAGCGACAATGAGTCCATGGGCCTGAAGGAAGGCTGGAATCACGTTGTGATCCCGCTGTCCCTGTTCACCGACAAGACCGGTGGCGAGTTCCAGTGGACTTACCTGAACTGCATGAGAATTTACAACCAGAACGAGATCAAGGTTGATGGTGAGTTCACCATTGCTATTGATAACGTTTCCTTCTGGGATGGTAAGGATGACCTGAAGACCAGCGCTCGTGGCGACGTTCTGCAGGCAAGAGAGACCATTTCCTTCATGCCCAACACCGAGGACGAAAAGGCCTACATGTACGGTGAGTGGAAGTATGAGGCGAGTAAGCTGACCGATAAAAACTCTCCGCATTACCGCTTCAGCAACAATGAGGGTGTTGGTATCTACAAGTTCGACATTGAAAACTTTGAGACCGCTAAGAAGGCTATCTTCTCTGCTAAGATCGGCGGTCAGCTGCTGCTTTCCGTTTCTACCGACGGTGAGAACTGGGAAGAGGTTTACAGATTTGAGGACGAGCGCGCTGCTGCAGGCAAGCCCAACAATCTGGAAAAGGCTGTTCGTGCATTCGAACTGACCAAGTACATCGTTGACGAAGAAGGTTATCTGCTGGGCGAGTCCATCTACGTTAAGCTGGAAGACTCCTACGGTAACGTAGCAGGCGGCTGGGGTGCTCAGATCCACTTCGACGCTCCCGTAACCCTGGACGTCGTTTACGACATCCCCGAGTTCGAGACCACCGACAACTACTCCTTCACCATCGGTACCGGTGCTGAAGAGAATTACATGATCGAGGCCGGTAGCATCAACGCAGAAAAGACGGTTCGTTACGCAGATACTACCAACCAGATCGTTTATAAGTTTGATCTTGACAGAACCACTAACTTTGAGAGCCTGTCCTTCGCGGCAGCTATTCAGGGTCAGTACGTCCTGTCTGCTTCCACCGACGGTCAGAACTGGAAGGAAGTTCTGCGTTGGGACGGTGAAGAGGGCGGCGCAAACGGTCCTACCTCCGCAACCTACAAGGTACTTGACCTGTCTTCCGCTATCGAGCTGGTTGGCACGATCGAGACCGTTTACATCAGAATGACCGACGCTGATACCTCCAATGGTCACGGCGGCGCATTCGTCAACACTCACCCCGTAACGCTGAGCGCAGGCTACTTCAACGCTGACGCTATCAAGCACGAAAAGACTTCCTTTAAGATTCTCTCCGAGGATGAAAAGGCATACCTGCACGAGCAGAAAGCTAACGACCTTGCTGACAGCCGTTTTGCTGACAAGACTGCTTACTGGACCTACAAGTACGAGCTGTCCGAAGATCTTGAGGGTGTCAGATCCATCACCTGGACTGCTACCATCAATGCACAGTATCACATTCAGGCTTCCGTTGACGGTTCCAACTGGATCGATCTCGGTAAGAGCACTGAAACTGCTGACAAGCAGCTTCGCAGCTTCGACGCTTCCGCTCTGATCACCGACGCTCTTGAGGCAGGTACGCTGTACATCAAGATCGGTGACGCCGACACCTCTGACGGTAACGGCGGTCGCGTTTGGGTTGATACTCCTATTACGCTGGATATCGCTTACATTCCTCTGACCGACGCCCAGAAGGACGCTCTGGAAATGATGGAAGACGTTTACACAAAGCCTCTGGATGGCTGTAACGCTCTGTGGTCCGCTAAAGAATATACGGTTGACTTCGAGAACGCAACGGCCGGCTCCGGCTGCTTGAGCGTAGACCTGAAGAACGGTATCATTTCTCAGAAGAATTTTGATTCTGACGTTAATGCCGATGGTATGGATACGCTGGAATTCGAGCTGTACCTGAACGACCTGGCAATCCTTGACGAGGTTACCTTCGGTGACGGTGACTCCATCGAGATCTGCTCCGGCGGTTCTTGCGACCAGGGTGAGAAGAACTACTCCATCAAGAAGATCTTTGAAAACCTGAAGACATCCGGTAAGGCACAGGTTGGTTGGAACCACATTGCAATCGAACTGTCCGACATGGGCTCTACCGAAGGTTCTTACGGTCCTTTCGATCCCGCTAAGGTCAACTTCATGCGTATCTTCTGGGTTGCAGCCAGCATGCCTGCTGACTCCGCAGAAAGATTCACTATCAAGTTCGATAACTTCCGCCTGACTGCCGCCGGTAAGATCGCGGCTGATAAGCTCGCAAAGGAGAAGGCTGAGTTTGATAGCAAATATGCCGATCTGGTTACCGCTATCAAGGCTCTGGATGCTTACAAGTCCGCAAGCAAGATCACTGCTGAGAACTACGAAGCTGCTAAGGCTGAGATTCAGGGCGTAAGAACTCAGTTTGACGCTCTGTCCGAAAACGATCAGCGCATTGCTGATGAAGCAGGCTACCTGAACTACCTGACCAAGGCTGAAAAGTCCCTGGCTGGGTACGAAGAGGATCTGGCAGAGGCTGCTGAGGCTCTGGAGAAGAATAAGGATCTGGTTGACAAGATCAACGGTCTGACCACTTCTATCACCAACGATAACTACGAGGCTCAGAAGAAGGCTGCTGAAGAGGCAAGAGCTGCTTACGACAAGCTGACTCGTACCGTTAAGGGTTACTTCGAGGATGCAGGCCTGACCGAGAAGCTCGAGGCTGCTGAGAAAGCTATCGAGAAATTCGATCCTACCGCAGGTGGCGACGGTACTGGTGATGGCACCGGTGACGGTACTGGTGACGGTACCGGTGACGGTACCGGTGATGGCACCGGCGACGGCACCGGCGACGGTACCGGCAACACCACTGACGACGGCGGCTGCAAGTCCGCTCTGACCATCGGTGCAGTTGCTATGATGATTCTGGCAGGCGCTTGGGTTACCATCGCTGCTCGCAAGAAGGACTAATTCTTCAAGCAATCTGACAACGACAGATAAACCATAAAACGTGGGCTGTCCCCTCGGGGGCAGCCTGCGTTTTCTTTTGCGATATGCACAAAGGCAAAACGCCGTTTTTGGCACAGGAGACGAAAAGCGGGCGCAAACGCAGAAAATGATTGACTTTTTTTGCGATCGATGGTATACTGAATTTGTTAAGCGTGCGTTCGTGCAAACGCAATATAGAAGGAGGATTATCATGAAAAAAGTAATTTCCCTGCTTTTGGTCGCGCTCTTGCTGCTGTCCCTGATCACGACGGCCGCTTTGTCGGTTGCCGCAGAGGACGAGGCAAAGACGCAAGTTCTTTACGAAATTCCCAACGAGGTCGCTGCCAATCAGAAGGACGGCAAATCCGAGGGCTGGCGCAACTCCAAGGTGGACTCCAACAAGGCCCCGCTGGAGGTCATGGAGCTGGACGGCCAAGTCGGTGTCGGCGGTACGTTCTCGGGTGCTGAGCCCAACTATTTCAACACCATTCGTTTCTTGTACTATACCGCAACGCCCCTGGATATGAGTGAGATCATTTATATTGACTTTGATCTGTACATCTCGGATAGTTCCAAGTATACCGCGGACAACAGCATCATGGTTGAGATCTGCTCGTCCGGCAGACAGGATGCCAGCGAGATCTCTACGGGTATCAAGCCCGAGCTTAAAGAGGGCTGGAACCACATCAGAATTGATTTTTCGACGCTCAAGTCGGGTTCTTCCGAGCCTTTTGATATCACGGCATGGAACTTCTTCCGTCTGTGCATCAACGGTCCCTACGACACCCAGGGCAGTGAGTTGACCGTGGCGCTTGCCAATCTCGTCTTCTGGAACGGCCTGAACGAGGAAGGCCTGACGGAGGAGGAAGCAGCGCGCAAGGAGCTGATGGCTACCATTCAGCCCGCGCTGGATAAGGTCAACGAGTTCAAGCATATCAAGTCCAAGGATCATATCAACGCGGATAATCTCGCCTCCATCAAGGAGCTGATTGCTCAGGCTTACGAGTTGTACAATGCGCTGAACGAGGAGCAGAAGGATCTGTTCACCGCTGAGGACGGTTTCCGTATTCTTAAAACAGCCGAGCGTGCCGTTGAGAAGTACGAGGAAGAGCAAGCTGAACTGACGCCGCCTCCGAGCGACAACGAAGGCGGCGGTGAAGGAAACGGCAACGAGGGCGATGGTGACGGAACGGTCGAAATCCCTGAGAACAACGGTTGCCAGTCTGCGCTGACCATCGGCGCGACGATGTCCCTGCTGCTGGCTGCCGCTTGGGTTGCATTCGCAGCACGCAAGAAGAACTGATTTTCATATTTGTGAACAGCCATGCCGCGTGCGGCATGGCTGTTGGCTTGTGTATGGGAAATTTTCAAAAAAGAGAAAAAAACACTTGATTTTTGAAAAGAGTTGTGATATACTATATGCGTTTGAAGAGAATCAAGCAAAATACGCCGGTGTGATGGAATTGGCAGACGTGCTGGACTCAAAATCCAGTGGTAGCGATACCGTATCGGTTCGACCCCGATCACCGGCACCAAAAAAGAAAGACCTCCGCAAGGGCGGAGGCCTTTCTTTTTGGTGTCGGTATGAGAGCGAACCTTTTGCGTAATGGTCAAGATGGCACAGAAGAAATCAAAAACGCAAAGAGGTTCGCATTCGAGCGCCGCGAATGAAGTTCGCAAGTGAGAATCCGCCCGCCGAGCGCGGGCGTCCCCGAAGGGTACCGATCACCGGCACCAAAAAGAAAGACCTCCGCAAGGGCGGAGGCCTTTCTTTTTGGTGTCGGTATGAGAGCGAACCCTTTGCGTAATGGTCAAGATGGCACAGAAGAAATCAAAAACGCAAAGAGGTTCGCATTCGAGCGCCGCGAATGAAGTTCGCAAGTGAGAATCCGCCCGCCGAGCGCGGGCGTCCCCGAAGGGTACCGATCACCGGCACCAAAAAAGAAAGACCTCCGCAAGGGCGTGCAAAATTAGCGAAGAAATTATCTAACACACGGTAGGGGCGAACTGCGTTCGCCCGCGGGCGTTCAAAGAACGCCCCTACGGATAAACAAAAATTGATACGTAGAAAGCAAAGATTAACCCCGACAGATTTTTTATAGGTCTGTCGGGGCTGATTTTATTCGCAAAAATAATTAAACGCACACCAATTATACGCAATACCCGGTATTAAGAAAATAATTGCCAGAACTACACAAGCACTTATTGAAAAAGCACTTCCGATTAATCCTCCAACAATACACCAGATAACAGCATATATAACACATAAAATAGTCGAGATAATACGAAACCGCTTGTATTTTTTTGACAGCACAAACATTGCAAGAGGAAGCAGCAATAACAACCCAAAAGCGATCCAAGAATGCAAGTATAGTCCACCTACAATGGAACATATACCTATTTGAGCTATAAATGTATTTATCATTTCTTCTGTGAGCTTTGCTTCCATTATTGCTTCTCTTATAGTACGTTTCATAGCATTCACCTTTATACTTGATTATCTTATCGCCAGTTTTGCCTTTGTATTACAAACGCTTTGGGCAAAGCCCATACCCCTAAGGTTGCGCGCATCCAAAGGCTCCCTCCGGGAGGGAGCTGTCACCGAAGGTGACTGAGGGAGAGCGCGTCACAATGAAGTTAGCACAAATCCAAAGTAACGCAGGCTCCTTCCGTCACGCTCCGCGTACCACCGTCTCGCTTCGGCTCGGTCACGCTCGGGCTCTGACACCACACCGTGGTGTCATTCACTACCCTCGCGCCGCTTCGCTACCTCCCGGAGGAAGGCTTTTTGTTAATCTCATTATAACACAAATCGGCAGAGAAAACAAGTTCTCTGCCGAAATTTTGTGCCTGCCAATTCTCCGCTAAGAATGCAGAGAGAAGGGCGGAGGCCTTTCTTTTTGGTGTCGGTATGAGAGCGAACCCTTTGCAAAACCGTCAAAAGCGCCGATATATTTTGGAAAAATTACAACAAACTGCAATTTTTCGCACGTAAGGTTGCAAAACTCCTTGAAATTTCCCATAGGATGTGATACAATATCAGTATCACCTGAGTAAAGGAGAAACATTATGAAAAAAACAGTTTCGCTTGCGTTGGTTCTCGTTATGCTGTTTACCATGGTATGCAGCACGGTTGGATGCCAACACGTACATGAATTCGTACTTTCTGAATCTGAATCCACCCCCGCAACGTGCGTGGCTGCCGGTGTTGAGGTAAAGGTCTGCTCTTGCGGAGAGAGACAAGAAACACAGATCGAGCCGACCGGCCATGATATGCAGGTCACGATGGAAATCAAGCCAAGCTGCACTCGCCCCGGCTCGACCGACTATAAGTGCGTCAACTGCGGCAAGATGGAATACACGAACATAGAGCCCACCGGTCACGCATATGAGGAAGCTCCCTCCGAGCCCTCCAGAGTCATTCGCTGCACCAACGAGGGTTGTGTCAGTTGCCAGTGGGGTGAAGCGAACAACAAGCACAAGGAAGCCCTGACCTTCAACTTTACCAAGGAAGACGAGGCTGCAATTGACGCGAAGTACGAGGAAGTGCTTGCGATGGTCAACGCCGCTGCCAAGTATGATCCTGCTCTTCACGGCTATGCGGAGGAGGGTGCGCTTGCTGATGAGTACGCCCGCGTTGACGCTGCTCACACCGAGCTTTACGAGCTGGTGATGAACGCGCTGTCGCAAAGACAGCTGGCGGAGATCGCCTACTATTGCAACATGAAGGATGCCGCGCTTGAGGAGACCTACACCTACATGATGGACTATCATACTGCCGTCGTGGCGAAGTTCTACACCCTCTCTCGCCCCTTCTACGATTCGTGCTACCGTGAGTTCTATTACTACGGTATGACCGATGAGGAGATCAACGCCTTCCTGTTTGACTCGGATGCCATCTCTAACCCCGAGTACACCGCACTCAAGGACAGAAACAACGCCATCGAAGCAGAATTCGTAGCGCTCTCTTCCTCCGATCAGAAGAAGAACATCTCCGTTCTGTACGCCGAGTTTGCTGAAAACAACAACAAGATGGCGAATCTGATGGGCTATGACAATTATCTTGAGTACGCCTATGAGAACGTTTACGGCAGAGACTACACCTATCAGGATGTAACGGCATTTTCCAAGTACGTCAAGGAACATCTCTCGGCCGTGTTTACCAAGACCTATAAGCTCTTCAGAAACCTGACGGGATATAGCGACGCAGAGCGCGAAACGTACTACGGACAGGTCAAGTATCCCTTCTTTGAAAATCTTGAGGGCAATACGCTGGTCAACGATTACATCGACCTGATGGCCTTTACCTCCAATCCCGACAAGATGATCACCTTCTCGGATGAGTTCAACAAGCTCATGGTGGACGGCAATATGTTCCGCGGTCAGTACGACGGTGCATTCGTTACCACCATTCATTCCGCCAAGCTTCCTATCGCCTATTTCGGCAGAGGCTACGATAACTGCTTTACGGTCGTTCACGAGTTCGGTCACTTTATGAATGAAGTTTACAGTGCCGATGTTGCAGAAGAAAACGATGAATTTTCTCAGTCCTACGACCTGCTTGAGATGCACTCTCAGGGCAACGAGCTTCTCTACCTGTGCTATCTGGAAGAGAACGCGGGTATGACCGAGATGGCGCACAGACTCGTTGAGACGCACTCGCTGGTTAATATGCTTTACGTCGTTATGGCGGGTATGACCATTGACTCGTTTGAGCAGGCTATATATCTGAATGCATACGAGGGTACCAATGCCGATCAGATCATGGCGGACGGCAAGATCACTCACGATGAGTATGATCTTCTGTACACCAGCATCTGCGCTGACTACGGCGTTGAAGAGGAAATCGGCGACTACTGGCTGCACGGTATGACCATCACCTCTCCCTGCTACTACGTTTCCTACAGCGTGTCCGCGATCTCCGTGCTTCAACTTTACGAGATGGCACACACCGACGGCTTTGACGTGGCAAAGGATGCCTACCTGAAGCTGTTTACCTACGTAGACGAAAACCCCGAAATGACCATGAACGAGGTTCTGGCTTATGCCGGTATGCTCTCCTATAGCGACGAGGAGCTTTACGTCAATCTCAAGAATTACATGAATAAAAAGTGATATTTTCAAAGAGCCGCCTTGTGTGAGGCGGCTCTTTTTCTTTGCGCAAGGCGAGGGGCGTTTGCTGAGGATCTTTTGCAAATGAGGGCACTTTTGACTTGAAAAACGGCACGAATTGTGGTATACTGTTATCAATGAAATCACAAGGATGAAGACCATGACGAATAGAAACGAACGATACTTAAAAGCCAAGCGTGCGCTGTTTGACCGCGCGTACGACGAGCTCAACCCCGAGCAGAGAGCGGCGGTGTTCGCCGTGAACAACCCCCTCCTGGTTATCGCGGGGGCGGGAAGCGGTAAGACGACGGTGCTGGTCAAGCGCATCGCCTTTATTATCCGCTATGGCAACGCCTATGAGAGCAACTACGTTCCTTTTGATATTACCGAGGGGCAGATCGAGGCGCTGGAGCGTGCTGCTACCCTTTCAAAAGAGGAAATCGAGCATATCCTCCCCGAGTTTATCAGCAATCCTTGCCCTCCGTGGCAGATGCTGGCCATCACCTTCACCAACAAGGCGGCGGGCGAGATTAAGGCGAGACTTCGCGCCTCGTTTGAGGATGAGAGCGTGGCGAACGACATCTGGGCCGGCACCTTCCACTCCATCTGCATGCGCATGTTGCGCGTCCACGGAGCGCTTCTCGGCTACCCAAAGGAATTTTCCATTTACGATGCGGACGATACCAAAAAGGCCGTCATCGCGGCCATGAAAAAATGTAATATCGACGACAAGCTCTTTCCCGTCAAGAGCGTCATCAGCGCCATCAGCCGCGCCAAGGACCGTCTGCTCACCCCCGAACAGTACGCGACGGAGGCGGGATCGGATTACCGTCTTTCCAAGATCGCCAAGATCTATGAGACGTACCAAGAGCAGTTGCTCGCATCGGGCGCGATGGACTTTGACGATATCATCATGCAGACGGTCAAGCTGCTGCGCGAGCACGAGGACGTTCGCGGCCAGTATCAGCGCCGCTTCCGCTACGTGTGCGTGGACGAGTTCCAGGATACCAACATGGCACAGCTGGAGCTGACCAGACTGCTCTCGGGCGGCTATGAAAATCTCATGGTCGTCGGTGACGATGACCAGAGCATTTACCGCTTCCGCGGCGCGACGATCGAGAACATTCTGACTTTTGACAAGATCTTCCCGACAGCCCGCGTTATCAAGCTGGAGCGCAATTATCGCTCGACGCAGAACATTCTGGACGCCGCCAACGCCGTGATCTCGCACAACGAGGGACGCCGCGGCAAACGCCTTTGGACGGCGCAGGGCGCGGGCGAGAAGATCCATTTGCGCGAGCTGGACGACCAGACCGCCGAGGCCAAGTTTATCGTCGACGAGGTCAGCCGCCAGGTGGCCAAGGGCGATCGTAAATTCCGCGATTTTGCCGTGCTGTACCGCACCAACGCCCAGTCCAACGCACTGGAGCGTGCGTTCGCGCGAAGTGCCGTGCCCTACCGCATGCTGGGCGGCGTTCGCTTTGCCGACCGCAAGGAAATCCGCGACCTCGTGGCCTATTTGCAGTTGGTCAATAATCACGCCGACCGTGAGAGATTGCTCCGCATCATCAACGAGCCCCGCCGCAAGATCGGCGAGCGCACGCTCGAGGCGGTGGAGGCCATCGCGAGCGAGCAAAATACGTCGCTGTTCGACGTCATGGCGCACGCCGCCTCTTACGTGGCATTGTCTCGCGCGGCCGCGACGCTGATGAGCTTTACCCGTATGATCGAGGAGCTGTCCGAGCTTGCTAAGTCGGTCGAGCTGCCCGCGCTGATCGACCTTGTATTGGATCGCTCGGGCTACCGCCAGATGCTTATCGATGCCGGCAAGGAAGAGGCTGAGCGACTGGATAACCTGGAAGAGTTCAAGTCCAACGTCATTGAATATTGCCGCACGGCAGAAGAGCCGACGCTGACCGGATTTTTGGAGGAAAACGCACTGGTTGCTGACGTTGACCGTTACGACGACACGGCCGACGCGGTGGTCATGATGACCATTCACAGCGCCAAGGGCCTGGAGTTTCCCGTGGTCTTCCTGCCCGGCATGGAGGACGGCATTTTCCCCGGCATGCAGACTGTGACGGCAGGCCCCGATGAGATGGAAGAGGAGCGCCGACTTGCCTACGTGGCCATCACACGTGCCAAGCAGGAGCTGCACATCCTGCACGCGAAAAACCGCATGCTGTACGGCTCGACGACCTACAATCCCATCTCCCGCTTCGTCGGTGAGATCCCGAGCGAGCTGATGCAGGAGCACGCCAATCCGTCGGCCATGGCAAGACAGGGCATGGGCGGTATGCGCTCGTCCTGGGGCGGTGCTTCGCGCACGCAGGTGCCTTCGCAGCCCAAGGGCTTCAGGGACGACATCACGGTGGGCAAATCGTTTGTCGACCGCGGCACGCAGGCGCAAAACCGCGCCAATGCCAACGCGCTGTCCGTGGGCGACCGCGTCGCACATCCCGTCTTCGGGCAGGGAACGGTGCTGTCCACCCGCGCGATGGCGGCGGATACCTTGATCGAGGTTGCCTTTGATACCGTGGGCACCAAAAAGCTCATGGCGACGTATGCGAAGTTGAAGAAAATTTGAAATAAAAAAGAGAGCCCTTAGGCTCCTTCTCATAAAGATGTTTACAAAATTGTAGGGACCGGCGTCCTCGACGGTCCGTGACACATCATTTTCGGCAGAGATGTTGTTTTCTCTGCCGATTTGTGTTATAATGAGACTAACGAAAAGCCTCCCTCCGAGATGCCATCCGCAAGCGGATGCGGTGGCACGGCGTAGCCGTGACGGAAGGAGCCTGCGTAACTTTGGGTTTGTGCTAACTTTATTGTCACGCGCTCTCCCTCAGTCGCCTATGGCGACAGCTCCCTCCCGGAGGGAGCCTCAAGACGCGATCTACTTCAGGGGTATGGGCTTTGCCCTATGCCAGCGTTGCTTACAACGCTGTAATACAAAGGCGAAACTGGCGATAAACAGAGTTAAAAACAATATTGCAGAATTGAGAGGTGCTAAAAAATGGAAAACAATATATTGTTTGATGATTGGGAAGTGAGGCGCGAAGGGAACTTTAATCGTCGAAAAAA
>SVRN01000049.1 GCA_015064805.1 Oscillospiraceae bacterium | reverse complement strand
TTACAATGCAAACATCACTCGTGCAGTCGCAAAGATGGTCGCGGCCGTCGGACAAATCTTGGAAATAGACAATGATCTGCGCGGCGTCCTGGTCGGAGATTAGAACGGCATCTTGTCGGGGCTCAACGTTGAGTGGGCGGACGGACACCTCACCGCCTTTGACGGGCGAGAATTTCGGTGCGCAGGCGGCAAACAAGGACAACAGCAGGATGCAAGCGAAGAGCGCGATAACAATTCGTTTCATATCAAGTTCCTCCGATTTTTATTTTTGAGGGTTCACTTATATAGACGGATTTTTTCTTGGAATCTTCCCGGTTTTGAGAAAAATTTTATAACATCTGAATTTTTACAACTTCGTCTACTGCCTCACACAGCACTTCGTGCGCGTTCGGTGTGCGGTTTTTGTGTTACTTCTTTCTCATTCAAGAAAGAAGTAACCAAGAAAGTGAACTCGGCCGTTCCCTCCGAGACCTCCCTTTCCGTGCCGCGCTACATGGAGAAACAAGAGAGATCACATATTTTGCTTTCGTGCTGTGCTTCAAATGCTGCCACCACGCGCGTCAGGCAGAGAAAAGCAAAACGTGTTAATGAAATTCTAATATAGTGGAGCGGATGGGGTGAGGGGCCCCGCCGCTTGCGGCAGTGCCTTTGAAATAGCACACTTTCTTCTCACTTACAGCGATAGAAGAAGTGGCAAAGGCGAGCGCTCCTGTTTCTCCTCTTAAAGTTTTTGAAGGGTTATAGGGAAACTTTTTTTAAAAAGTTTCCCTAACGCGCTCCACCGTCTCCTCCGCGCTCTCGCCATCAGGAACAACCAAATGAACGTCCGCAACGGCACAGTAGCGGTCGTAGCGCTCCTCAAAGCGGCGGCGCAACGCGTCGGGATCGGAGGAAAGCGGGCGGTCGGGGGTTGCCATCAGGGCAGACAGCGGTCGGTCAAGAAAGACCAACGTGCCGTTGCGCTTCAGCCGACGAACGTTCTCGTCACGCAAGACAGCGCCGCCGCCCGTGGCGATGATGACCCCGCTCTCGGGCGCAATGTCCTCCCGAATGACGGCCGCCTCAAGGTCGCGGAAAGCCGCCTCACCCTGCGCGCGCAGATAGTCAGGCACGCTTCCCACGCGGCGGGCGATCGCCTCGTCGGTATCAAGAAGCGGGCGGCCAAGACACTCGGACAGCAAATTTCCAACCGTCGTTTTGCCACAGCCCGGCATGCCGATCAGCACGATATTTTCCTTTTGCCGCTGCAGCGTTTCCACCACGTCGGCAATGATCGCAGCGTCGACGGTGCAATCCAAAAACCGCTCGGTCGCGGCCGCCGCCTGGGCAACGAGCATAGGCAGACCACCCGTTGCAGGAATGCCCAACTGCCGCGCCGCCATGATCAGCTCGGTGCGCAGAGGGTGGTAAATGGCGTCCACCACGCCGCACAGCGCGGGAAAATCGGCCAGCGTCAGCCCCTCGGGGAGCGGACAGCCCTCGTCGTTCGGGTACATGCCTGCGGGGGTGGTGTTTATGATCACGTCCGCGTCGGTGTGGAGCGGCAGGTCGTCATAGGACAACGCGCCGTCGCGCGCCGTGCGGGAAAATTTCAGAATTTGCTTGGCGCCGCCATGCTTGGCAACGGCGAAGGCCGTATTGGACGTGCCGCCCGTGCCGAAGATCAGCACCTTTTTTTCACTCAGGTCGATGTTAGCACCAAAGAGCAGGTAGCGCATGCCGTAAAAGTCGGTATTGTCGCCGATCAGCCGACCGTCGCGGTTGACGACGGTATTGACCGCGCCGATGTCGCGTGCGACGTCCGTCAGCTCGTCCAGCATGGGAATGATGACCTGCTTATAGGGAATGGTAATATTGATGCCGCAAAAGGCGCGGCGACGGAAAAAGCCCTCCACCTCGTCGGGGCGCAGTTCTTGCAGATGATATTGATAGGCAAGGCGATCGTCTTTGGCCGCGAGCGCTTGGCTGAGCAGGCGGTGAATCTCGCCCGAGAAGCTGTGTCCGAGATGCTCGGCGATACAGCCGTAAGTGGTGATGGGGGCAAGGTGATTCATAAGTAACTCCTTTATTGGAGGGATTTCTAAAGCTTGAATGACTTCTTCTACGGTTTGTCGCCGCCACAACGCGGCGGCGTGGCTGATGTGTTACTTCTTTCTCATTCAAGAAAGAAGTAACCAAGAAAGTGAACCAAGACGTTCCCTCTTGGATCTCCTTTGGCATTGCCACTCTTCAAAGAGGGTTTGGGAGAAAGACATAAATGCCTATGCTGCAGCGCTCGCCACATAGCCACCACGAGCGGCAGGTGGAGATTGCAAAGCAATTCTGATTTTTGTGGAATGTTGAGAACGGCTCGGGCTGTCGAGGCGCCAGCCCCTACGAGGGATCGGATAACTTGTAAAGGTGAACGCTTCCATTTCTTTATTAAAAGTTTTTTGAGGGGGCCAGGGGAACTTTTTTTCAAAAAAGCTCCCCTCGCTTCCCCGTTCCTCCCGTTCTTTATTCCCAGCACTCCGTGCCGTAGCGTTGGGTCAGCAGGTCGGCCACGACAAGGGCGGCGACGCTGTCGACGACCACGCGGGCGCGGTGAACGATGCAGGGATCGTGGCGGCCGCGGCCGCCGTATTCAACGTTGGTTTTCTTCTTCATGTCAATGGTATGCTGAACCTTGGCGATGGTCGGCGTGGGCTTGATGGCACAGCGGAAGACGACGGGCATGCCGTTGGCGATACCGCCGTTGATGCCGCCGTTATGGTTGGTCATAGTTAAAACGAGACCGTCCTCCACGACGAAAGCATCGTTTGCTTCACTTCCCTTTCGGTCGGCCAGCGCAAAGCCGTCGCCAAATTCCACGCCCTTGACGGCGGGAATGGAAAACAGTGCGTGCGAGAGAAGACTCTCAATGCTGTCAAACCAGGGCTCGCCAATGCCGGCAGGCAGACCGACGATGGCCGTTTCCAGCACGCCGCCGACGCTATCGCCATCGGCACGCGCCGCATCAATGGCGGCTTGCATCTGCTCGCCAGCGGGCGCGTCAAGCACGGCAAAGGGGATCTCGTTGAGATCAAGCAGTTGTGCTTTCAGCTCGGATTCATCGAAGGCAAAGGGGGCGTCGTTTACTCCTGCGCAACGCGCAACGTGCGTACCGATGGTAATCCCCTTCCCTTTGAGGGCGGGAATCAAAATCGCCCCCGCCGCCACCAGCGCCGCCGTTACGCGACCGCTGAAATGGCCGCCGCCGCGTGCATCCTGATAGCCGTGATACTTGCATTTGGCCGTGTAATCGGCGTGCCCCGGGCGAGCGATCTCGGTCTGATAATCGCCGCTTTTGGTATCGGCGTTGGGAATGACGATACACAGCGGTGTTCCCGTCGTGCGCCCCTCGTACACGCCGCTCAAGATCTGAAATTCGTCTGCCTCACGGCGGGCGGTCGAAATGCGACCTGCCGGGCGACGCAAGGACAGCTGATGGCGAATGAAGCCCTCATCCACCACCAAACCGGGTGCCAGACCGTCGATCACGGCGCCGATCGCCGCGCCGTGGCTCTCCCCGAATATCGTAACGCTCAAGGCGTTTCCAAACGTATTTTTCATGGTAAAATCCTTTCTGCGTGCCAAACGTCGTCAATGGTTGCCCAGCACGGCGTTAAGCTTTTCAAGCAATTCCTCGGCCGTCGCATCCTCCATACGGAACTCGCCCACACGGTCAACGACTACGGTGTGAATGCAGCTTCCCGCCGCTTTTTTATCGTGCTTGAGCGCGGTCAGCAGCGCCTCTTGCGCGGGCAATCGATCCACCGCCGTCGGCAGACCGCAAGCGGCAAGCACGCGCGTCAGCCGTGCGCGCACCTCGTCCGAGCACATAGGCAGCATACCGAGTGCAACGCACTCGCCGTGATACAGCTCGCCAAGACCAACGCAGCTCTCGATCGCGTGCCCCAGCGTGTGACCAAAATTGAGCACGCGGCGCAGCCCCTTTTCCCGCACGTCGTTCTCGACGACGAAAATTTTGACGGCCAGCGCGCGGGCGACGATCTCGTCGATCGCCTCGGGCAACGGCTGTCCCTCCTCGGGGAGCAGTGCCGTTTTCTCCAGCGTTTCGAACAGTGCCGCGTCGCTCGTCAGCGACATTTTGATGACCTCGGAAAGACCGTCGGATATGCGGCGGCGAGGCAAGGTATTCAGCGTTTCGGGATCGATGAGCACCGCGCGGGGCTGCCAGAACGCGCCGATCATATTTTTATATCCGTCGAAATCAACGGCCGTTTTTCCACCGACAGAGGCGTCGACCGCGCAAAGAAGCGTCGTCGGCACGTTGTAAAAGTCAATGCCGCGCATATAGGTCGCCGCCGCAAAGCCGGCAAGGTCGGTAACGACACCGCCGCCGACCGCCACGATGGCGTCCGTTCGGTCAAAACCATGCTCAAGCAGCTGCCCAAGCAGGCTCCGCAGGGTGTCAAACGTCTTGTTCTGCTCCCCTTGCTCAAAGCGGAAAATGAGCGGATTTTGGCAGCTCGACGCGACCAAGCGCACGTATTGCTCGGGCACGCCCGTGTCGGTCACGATGCACACGCGTCGTCCCGTCAGACGGAAGTAATTCCCCGCACGGCAAATCGCCCCCCGCTCAATGATGATGGGGTAACTGCCCATATTGGTATTGACCTGCAGCGTCATATCTTACTCCTTTTTCGATTTGAAAATTCAGTTCTTCTCGTCCTGCTCTGCGTCCTCGATCAGATGGAGAACGGGCAACGCGGCCTCGGGTCCCTCGTCGCTAAGGTCACATTTGAGCTTGATCTCGGTCTCGTAGCTACCCAGCACGCGCACGCTTTCGCACACGGATTGAAGTGCGGACAGCATCTTGCGTCCGTTTTCGTCGGACAGATTGCCCTCGCCCTCGGCAAAGAAATAGTACGACCAGTTGCTCCGCTTGGTGGGGCGGCTCTTGAGCGCCCGCAAGTTAAATCCCGTCTGACCGATCGCGTCGATCGCACGGCTCAAGGCGCCCGCCTGGTTGCGCACGATGAAGAACAGCAAAAATCTTCCGTCTCCCGCCTGGGGTTGGCGAGGTACGCGAGAAAATACGGCAAAGCGAGTGGTATTGGTGTTGTCCGCGCCGATGTTGGCGGCGATGACCTCAAGGCCGTACTGCTGTGCCGCCTCGCGCGTTCCGATGGCGGCGATCGTCTTATCGCCTGCCTCGGCAACGGCCTTGGCCGCGGCGGCGGTGTTGACCGCCTCACGGGTGATCCATCCGCCGCGCTGCAAATAGGGTGCGCATTGAGACAGCGCCTGCGGGTGGCTGACCACCTCGCGCAGGCCTGCCGTCGTGGCGCCGGGGACGCCCAGCAGGTTTTGTTCGATTTCCAGCTCGTATATGCCCGTGACGGACAGCGAGCCTGCATAGGCCAGATCCAGCACCTGAGCGACGTCGCCACCGATGCTGTTTTCGATGGGAAGCACGGCGCATTCGCACTCGCCCTTCTCGACCGCCTCGTAGGCCGCGACGAAATCCTTGCAGGGTACGAGGTTGGCGTCGGGAAAGATCGCGCCTGCCGCCTGGGCGGCAAAGGCACCCGGCACGCCGCTGTAGGCGACGTTCTCACCGAGCAGCAAGCGATGCTGATAGCGACGCGAGAGGGCCATGGTCGCTCTCAACTGACATATATAATATTCACGCATGACCTCGTCCTCAATGAGGGCCGCGTTGCGGGCGATAACCTCACGCTCACGCACGGGATCAAGAACGGGCAATCCGCGGCTACGCTTATAGGCGGCGACGTTCTGAACGGCGCGCAGGCGCTTACAAAACAGCTCTGCCATTTCGCGGTCGATGCGGTTGATTTCCTCGCGGGCGGAGATGAGGGTTTGGTCGGTGGTGGGGGTTGACATAGTGATCTCCTTATTTGGGATTTGGTTGGATTTTTTACTATCTGCTTCTACGGCCTCGCACAGCTTCGCGCGCTCGGTGTGCCGGTTTTATCGATACCACTTCTTGGCACGCCCCAAGAAGTGGCCAAGAAAGGCGCCAAGACGTTCCCTCTTGGATCTCCCTTTCCGTGCCGCTCTTCAAAGAGGGTTTGGGAGAAAGACATAAACGCTTTTACTGCATCGCTCGCCATTTTGCCAACACGAGCGGCAGACGGAGGAAGCAAAATCGTTTTGCTTGAAATTTTGTTGAACTGGGGCGCGTCGCAGATGACGAAGGCATTCGTTTTCGTTCGTTGCGTGTTACTTTCGTGAGCGTGGCTTTTTTCAAGCCGCGCTCGCCAAAGCTGAAGACGTATGTTTTCGCGAAAAAATGAGTGGAGCGACAGCGAAACGGCTTTTCGCGCTCGCAGGGAGGCCTCGGAAGGAACGGCCGAGTTTCCTTTCTTTCGCCATTTCTTTGTGAAACGACAAAGAAATGGCATCTTTGCTTTTACCGAGCGCGCGCAGCTGGGCGAGGCTGTAGGGAAAGTTGTTAAAATTTCAGACTGCTTCTTCTTTTGACGCTCACACTGTGCCTGCGGCACGCGTTCGCTGTTCCGGTTTTGAGTGTTACTTCTTTGTCGTTCCACAAAGAAGTAACCAAGAAAGGAAACCAAGACGTTCCCTCTTGGATCTCCCTTTCCGTGCCGCTCTTCAAAGAGGGGTGGGGAGAAAGACATAAACGCTTTTACTACATCTCTCGCCATATAGCCACCACGAGCGGCAGACGGAGAATGTGGTAATATGTTAAAACAATTCTAATATGGTGGAGCGAAATGGGATGGGCCCCATGAGCTCGCGGCAGCTATTGTTAGGATAGAAACGGACCGTCCGGGAGGCCGGTCCCTACAAAAGATAGGAGAGGATGTAAAAACAAACTTCCGTATTCTTTCTTTAAAAGTTTTTGAAGGGTCGTAGGGAAACTTTTTTCAAAAAGTTTCCCTACACGCGCCCTCGTACCCTCGTCCCCTTACAGCACGTCGGCCAGGTCGAGAATGAGGCGTTCGGTCTTTTCCCAGCCGAGGCATGGGTCGGTGATGGACTGGCCGTGGCAGTAGGAACCGTCGGCGGCGATCTTCTGGGTACCGTCGATCAGGTAGCTCTCGATCATCAGACCCTTGACCAGACGGCGCAGCTCGTCGCTCTGGCGGCGGGAATGCAGCACGTCCTTGGCGATGCGGGGCTGCTCAAGGTATTTCTTGGCGGAGTTTGCGTGGTTGGTGTCAACGATAACGGCAGGATTCTTCAGCCCCGTCTTGGCGTACAGCTCTAAGAGCTGGCACAGATCCTCGTAGTGGTAGTTGGAGCAGTTGGAGCCGTCAAACTTGGTGTAGCCGCGCAGAATGGCGTGCGCATAGGGGTTACCCTCGCTGACGACCTCCCAGCCGCGGTACAAAAACGTGTGCGACGTCTGTGCCGCGCGAATGGAGTTCATCATGACCATCAGATCGCCGCCCGTCGGGTTCTTCATGCCCGCGGGAATGTCCAGACCGCTGGCCGTCAGACGGTGCTGCTGGTCCTCAACCGAGCGCGCACCAACGGCAACGTAGGACAAAAGATCAGACAAATAGCGGTGATTTTCGGGGTACAGCATCTCGTCCGCGCAGGAAAAACCGTAGTCGGCAAGCGCCGTGCGGTGCAGCTCGCGAATGGAAACGATGCCCTTGAACATATCCTCGTGAGCGGCAGGGTCGGGCTGGTGGAGCATGCCCTTGTAGCCCTCGCCCGTCGTGCGGGGCTTGTTGGTGTAGATGCGGGGGATGATCAGAATCTTATCCTTGACCTGCTCCTGCACGCGCGCCAGACGGCCAATGTACTCCAGCACGGGCTCGCGGGCGTCGGCCGAGCAAGGGCCAATGACTAAAACGATCTTGTCCGATTCGCCACGGAAAATACGGCGGATCTCCTCGTCACGCGCGTCCTTGACCTTGGCCATAGCGTCACTGACGGGGTATTCCTTCTTGACGTCCTGAGGAATAGGCAGCTTTCTCAAAAAATTCATATTCATAATAGGATTCTCCTTAAATTTCAGGCGGGGGTTGGCCGTCGGTATTTCTTTGTTTTTTGGGGTTAACTATTCTTATCAAAGGCGCGGCGGCGGGCGGTGGACGCGCGCATCATCTCGCGCATGGTCTCGCTGTCGCCCTCGGCCAGCGCGTCGCGCATGGCGCAAAATCGGTCGATGAAGGTGTCCATCTGTTCAAGCAACGCGTCGCGGTTGGACAAAAACAACTCGCTCCACATGACGTCGTTGATCTTGGCAATTCGGGTCAGATCGCGGAAGGAGTCACCCGTCAGTCTTGCCAGTCGGGCAAGACCGTCCGCCTCGTTCTCACCGCCGTCCGCACAGCACATCAGCGACACGGCAATGGCGTGGGTCAGCTGGGACAAGTAGGCGATCATGCGGTCGTGCTCCTCGACCGACAGACGCGTCACACGGGCAAAGCCCAAAATGCGGCCGAGCTGCTCGCAAAGAGCGATGGCCTCGGGGGTGTTTTTGTCGGTGGGAACGACCAGATAGTTGGCGCCGCGGAACATATCGGGCGTGGCGACGCGGTAAACGTCCAGCTTGCTATTGCCGACCAGCTCGCGGCCCGCCATGGGGTGCGCCGAAATATACTCAACGCCTTCCGGCAGCATGGCCTGCACCTGCTCGACCACACAGCCCTTGACGCCCGTGACGTCGGTCAGCACCGTGCCGGGAGCGATGAGGTGGGCGTTTTGCTCCAACCACTCGATCAGAACGGCGGGATACAGACCGAAGATGATGATATCCGCCTGCGCGATCAGCGCGGCGTCGACCTGCGTGCTTCCTGCGGAGATCACGCCGTCTTCAAGCGCGGCGTCGATGACCTCCTGCGAGCGAGTAATACCCAGCACGCGATAGCCCGTTTCGGACAGCGCGCGGGCGTATGCGACACCGATCAAGCCCATGCCCACGATCAGCACGGTGCGATCGGGAATTAAATACGGAAATTGTTTCATTTGACCATCTCCTTTTTTGATTTAGTAAAAAAAGGCGGTCTTGCAATTGCAAAACCGCCTTGATAAGCGTTTGATTTCCGATGCCAATATCTGCACCGCTCCATCCTTATGCTGCAATTGCTTGTTTTCGTTGTCTTCTCAGAAAATAAAAGTAATAGCTATAAAAGTAAAATGCAAAAAAGGATACCGCATACGCAGTATCCGAATAGGCAGCGGTATTGTCGCAAGCAGAGCTCTCGTGCGCGCATGCGGACAAAACCGACGCTTCCGTAGCGACGGTGCCCTGCTGTGCGTTGTTACGTTCGTTTACGCGCTGCATCATGAGTTCTCCTTGCTTTGGAAGAATATTCATATCTTTCTCCCAAGATAGGATTAGTATACACGATTTGTCACCAAATTTCAAGGGCTATTGCAAAAAAAATTGTGTTTTTTTCAAATTTATTCGTTTTTCAGACAAAACAACCGCGCAAGACACACGTTGTCCTGCGCGATTGCGGTTCTATTCGTTTATTTTTTCTTTTTCCGAAGCATCCATCCTGCCGCGGCGATGAACGCGAGCATCGCAGGCACGCCACTGACAAGAACGGCAGAGCAGCCGTCGTCATCCGTCCGAACGTAAGCAAGCTCTTGCGTTTCCTCGTAAGAGCATCCAAGACAGCTTCGCTTCTGCAAGCCGCTTTGCTCCTTCGTTGCGGGACGAAGCTCTTCCCATTCCCCGAAATCGTGCGCGCCGGGCACGGGCTCACCCTGCTCGAAGGTCTCCTCTCCCTTTGCGCCGCAGATCGAGCAACGGTAGTAATACGTCGGTCCTGCAGAGCAGGTCGCAGACCTCGCCGGCCATTTTGTGCTTTGATCCGTAAAGTCGTGCGAATGGGGGGACAACGCATCCTCGGCGGCCTCGAGCATCGCAAGATACCCATGATCCTCCAAGACGCGTTTTACAATTTTTGTTTCGCTATCAAAGACGTTCCGCGATGAATAAACCAAGTCCTTTGCGCGAGACTGCACACTCACATCCGATCCGAATTCCAGACGGTTTTCGTACAACCAAATCAGATCCGAAATCAGCGTTTCATTCTTCTTGAGAATATATTCGATATCCTCACATTCCTCAATGACCAGTTTGGCCAATCCAAGCTTCTTGTAGTAGCCATGCGCGGTCAATACCTCCTGCTCGTCATACGCCAAAGCGTTCCATTTTGCGTGAAGAGCGTCGTATTGCGCCCTGGCGGCATGATGATCGAACGTCTGCGCCGAGGGATCCTCGCAAGCCTTACTCAACTCTTCGATTCCCTGAATCAGCTCGGCGTATTTCCCGCGTTCGGCCAAAGGCGCGCACTCCAGTCCACACGCATAGCAGGTAAACGCTTCATCAAACGTGAAGGGCGGATGAGCGTGACTTCTATGCATTGCCTCGTCTATTTTCATTTCGCAATGCGAACAAAATCTCCAATGTCTGTCCTCGTCGTGCTCCCACTGGCCGGGTGTATGGGGACTCGGCTCGACCTCTCGATCGGTCAGAACGAAATTGTCAAATTTCATGGTCCAGTCCTGTCCGCAGTCGGTCATACCGGTCCAGTATATGCGCAGATAGTCAACATGCGAAGAATCAAACACACCGTACGAGCCGTGAGTTTCTTTCATATCCATGAAGCGCAAAACGACGTGATTCCAGCCGATGCGGGGACAACCCTTTTGCAGCTTCTTTGCCAGCGCGCTCAAGGAAAAATTCAGCTCTCCCTGGTCACAACTGCCGCCCGAACAGATCTCGATGCTTCCCGACGTAATGGTTTGCAGATGATCTAAGATCGCGAGGTCGGAGATATACATATCAAATTCTAATGCCAGCATACCCGTCGCATCGACAGGATCGAGCTTTTTGAATGGGGCGAGCGTGCCGGTCACACCATTGAGGTTGATGCTGATACAGCCCTCACCCTCCGTTTGATTTTGCGTGTCGACCGTATAGTAACTTCCCCAGTTTTCATCCGCATTCCACAGAGGAACCGTGTTTCTGGGATAGTCACACCAAATCTGTTCTGCCCCCGCAGGCACAAGGAGGCTCAAGAGAAGCACCACGGTCATTAGCATGATGGTAAAAGCTCGTTTCATAGGGCAGCTCTCCTCTCGTTAAAAACTTTGACTTGTCGTTATTGTTTCTTTTTACGAAGCATCCATCCTGCCGCGGCGATGAGCGCGAGCATCGCAGGCACGCCGCTGACAAGAACGGCAGAGCAGCCGTCGTCGCTCGGCGCTACGGGCACCGCAGGCGTTTGCGGGGTTTCGGGTTGCTTGGAATCTTCAGGAGTCTCGGGGACATTGGGCGTATTAGGCCCATCAGGAACCGTAGGAGCGACATAGACAAATTCTCGCGTCTCTGAGTAAGTACAGAAAGCACATTGCCGTTTTCTCAAACCGTTTTTCGTCGGGGTTGCT
>SVRN01000048.1 GCA_015064805.1 Oscillospiraceae bacterium | reverse complement strand
CTCGTTTGGGTTGTCAGCTTCAATAAAGAGCCGTTGGTTCCCGGAGGAAGCTACAACGTTGCCATTTGGCAAAAAACGGGGGAGATTTTAGCAGAAGGTTATTGGGGAGAGTAGGAATTCCACGCGCGCGTCTCGTACGCCAAAATGAAAACAATAAAACGGGAACGCTCATGTGAGCGTTCCTGCTGCTGTTTTTTGGTGATATTAGTACATACCGCCCATACCGCCGCCCATACCGGCAGGCGCTGCGGGGGTCTCTTCCTTCTGATTTGCCACGACCGACTCGGTGGTCAGGATGACAGACGCGATGGAAGCCGCGTTCTGAAGCGCGGAGCGAGTGACCTTGGTCGGGTCAACGATGCCCGTGCTGATCATGTCGCAGTAGACCTCGTTGTAGGCATCAAAGCCGTAGCCCATTTTGCCCGAGTTTACGATCTTGTCGACGATAACGGCGCCGTCCAGACCAGCGTTGGCCGCGATCTGACGAACGGGAGCCTCCAGGGACTTGAGCACGATGCGAACACCGGTGCGCTCGTCGCCCTCGGTCGTATCAAGTAGCTTGGCAACCTCGGGAATGACGTTCAGATATGCGGTACCGCCGCCTGCGACGATACCCTCTTCGACAGCCGCGCGGGTTGCGTTGAGCGCGTCCTCGATTCTGAGCTTCTTTTCCTTCATTTCGGCCTCGGTAGCGGCACCGACCTTGATGACGGCAACGCCGCCTGCCAGCTTGGCAAGACGCTCCTGCAGCTTTTCGCGGTCGAAATCGGAGGTGGTGGTCTCAATGGCAGACTTGATCTGGGCGATGCGCGCCTTGATCTCATCGGAGTCACCTGCGCCGCCGACGATGATGGTGTTTTCCTTGTTGACCTTGACCTGACGAGCCATACCGAGCTGACCCAGCGTGGTATCCTTCAGCTCCAGACCAAGCTCGGAGGAGATGACCTCGCCGCCCGTCAGCGCGGCGATATCGCGCAGCATTTCCTTGCGGCGGTCGCCAAAGCCGGGCGCCTTGACGGCAACGCAGACGAAGGTGCCGCGCAGCTTGTTGAGCACCAGGGTCGTCAGAGCCTCGCCCTCGACGTCCTCGGCAATGATGAGCAGCTTCTTGCCTGCCTGAACGATCTGCTCGAGCAGGGGGAGAATGTCCTGAATGTTGGACAGCTTCTTGTCGGTGATCAGGATAAGAGCGTCGTCAAGGACGGCCTCCATCTTATCCATATCGGTAGCCATGTAGGGAGACAGATAACCGCGGTCAAACTGCATACCTTCGACGACCTCGGAATAGGTATCGGCGCTCTTGGACTCCTCGACCGTGATAACGCCGTCCGAGGTGACCTTTTCCATTGCGTCTGCGATCAGCTCGCCGATGACCTCGTCCTCAGCGGAGATGGTGCCGACGCGAGTGATGTCTTCCTTGCCGCTGACGGGCTTGGAATTGGCGATCAGGCACTCGACTGCGCGGTCAACTGCCTTCTTGATGCCTTTGCGAAGCACCATGGGGTTGGCGCCTGCGGTTACGTTCTTCATGCCCTCACGAACGAGAGCCTGCGCGAGCAGCGTAGCGGTGGTGGTACCGTCACCGGCTGCGTCGTTGGTCTTGGTAGCAACCTCCTTGACCAGCTGTGCGCCCATGTTCTCGGCTGCATCCTCCAGCTCGATGTCCTTGGCGATGGTAACACCGTCGTTGGTCACCAGGGGCGAGCCGAACTTCTTGTCAAGCACGACGTTGCGGCCCTTGGGACCCAGCGTGATCTTGACCGTATCTGCCAGCTTATCGACACCGCGCATCAGAGCAGAGCGCGCTTCGATACCGTAAAGAATATCCTTTGCCATAATAAATAAACTCCTTTACTCATATAGTGTACTGCTTGCGACTTATTCTACGATGGCGAGAATGTCGCTCTGACGGACGATGTTGTATTCTACGCCGTCAGCCTTAACCTCGGTGCCCGAGTACTTGCTCGTGATGACCTTCATACCGACCGTCACGACCATCTCGACCTCGTGTCCGTCGACCATACCGCCGGGACCGACGGCTACGACCTCGGCGATCTGGGGCTTTTCCTGCGCAGCTGCGGTCAGGATGATGCCCGTCTTGGTCTTTTCCTCAGCCTCTACGGCCTTTACTACTACTCTGTCTGCGAGTGGCTTGATCGTCATTTTGATAACCCTCCTATCATATTAAACGGATATGCGCGCCCGAAAAAAAGGTTCCGAGCACGGATCATTTCGTTTGATTTTTGCGCAAGCCCGAAGGCGCGCAAAAAACCTCACGGTATATTATATACCATTTTCAGGAAAAATCAAGACCTTTAGGTACGAATTTAACACTTTGTATACATTTGCTTTGGAGGATGCGTATGAAATTACTCGAATTTTGCAATACCTATTTGCTTGGTGTCGGCGTGCCGTTGTGCCTTGGGTTGGCGGGCTTGTTTTTTCTGTTCCGACTTCGCGCCTTTCCGTTTTTGCATCCTTGGCGCGTGATGCGTACGGTCATGAAGAAGAGCGATGCGGGCGGTATCTCCCCTTTGCGGGCGTTGTCTATGGCGCTGGCGGGAACGCTTGGCGTGGGCAATCTCGTTGGTGTGGCGGCGGCCATCGCCGCGGGCGGGGCAGGGGCGATCTTCTGGATGTGGATAAGCGCTACGCTGGCGATGTTACTGAAATACGCAGAAACCGTTCTTGCCTTGCGTCACCGACGGATGGATGCGGGCGGTGTTCGTGGCGGCGCGATGTACTATATGCGCGACGCGTTTGGCGGGCGTCTTGCGTGGCTGGGCAGGGGGATCGCCTTCGTCTTTGCCGCGCTGTGCTTGGTTGATGCCTTCAGCATGGGCTGCGTGGTGCAGGTCAACGCCATGGCGAGCGCCTGGCAGGGGCTTTGGAACGTTCCAACCTGGCTGACGGGGCTGCTGGTTGGCCTTGCCGTATTTGCCGTCGGACTGGGCGGTGCCAAGGCCATCTCGGGCGCGACCGAAAAGCTGGTGCCGCTGATGACCGTCGGCTTCGTCGCCGTTTCGCTCGTCGCTATTTTTTTGCGCATCGAACAGGTGCCCGCCTTGCTGGCGCAGATCTGTACCTCTGCCTTCAAGGCCGATACGGCAAGCAAAAGCGTACTGGGTGGTGTCGGGGGCTTTTTGCTATCGCGCGCGTTGCGATTTGGAACGATGCGGGGGCTGTTGTCCAACGAAGCAGGGTGCGGCACCTCGCCCATGGCCCACGCGACCGCCGCGACAACGGACGATGCCAAGCAGGGCTGTCTTGGCATCGTCGAGGTGTTCGTCGATACGCATCTGCTCTGTACCATGACCGCGCTGGTGGTTCTGCTTGCTTGGGATGAGGTCAGCACGCTTGGCGACGCTCCCATGCTCATGACGCTGCGCGCCTATGAAGCGTTGCTCGGCCCGTGGGCGGGCGTGTTTCTCTGCGTTTCCGTGCTCTGCTTTGGACTGGCAACGGTGTTTTGCTGGTCGCACTACGCAACCGAGGCTTGCGTTTATCTCGTGGGCGAGCGAGGCAGACGCACGGAGGTGATGCGCAAGCTCTGCTTGTTCGTGTATTGTATGTTCTGCGTCGTGGGGGCTGTCGTCGCGCCCGACAGCGTCTGGACGGTGGCGGATTTTTCCATTGGCCTGATGACGCTGCTCAACGTGGTCGTTCTGTGCCGCATGCACCGCGAGGTAGAGGGGGCGTCGGGGGCCTTGATGCGATAGAGAAAAGGGAAAACCGCAGGCGGTTTTCCCTTTGAACTTTAATATCAGTTATTCTCCAGCGATTCTGCAAACAAACGATAGTAGGTGAAGGGGTCGACGACCTTGATCTCCTTATCGGGGTAGAGCTTTTGCAGTTCGTCGATGCACTGGATCAGATACTCGGGTGTGCTCCATACGCAGCGGCAGGACATGAAGGTGGCGTGACCCTCGCGGTTGTCGTCGCGCTTGTCGATATCGACCTTCCATGCCTTGGCACACTTGACGGCGTCGTTGCGGTCGAAGCGGTTGCTGATCTCGTCAAGCACCGAGCCGTTCTCGGCTACGTGGGGAACGGTGGGCTTGGCGTTCGTGGTGCTGTGGCCCAGCTGGTTGGAAACCAGCGTGCCTGCACCCGTGGTGGCATACTGGGTGATGTATTCCTCAGCCATAGGCGAGAAGGCGTCGAAGTCCCACATGTCGGGAGATACGGACATATCGGTCAGCTCGAAATACTTCTTGTGGTGAGCCAGCCACATTTCCCACTGCTCCTCGGTGTCCTCGACACGGCTGGGGTTGTACCAGCCCGCGCCGCCAACGTTGGCAACGAAGTAGTCGTTGGGCGTTGCGGTCTTATAGAAATAATCGATGATATCGGGATAGTGGTCGATCAGGTTGGGGTTGAAGGACCAGGCCAGCGGGATCTTGCCGCGGAAGCGGTTTTCCCAGTTAACGGTCATCTTGGTGTACAGCGAGCCGACCGAGTCGTAATCGCCCATGACGATCATCATGTAGATCATATTTTCGCTGTCGTCCAGCTCGATCTCCTCCTCGGGGCGGTTCTGCTCCAGCGAGGTCTCGGGCTCGTAATCGGAATGGAAGGACATATTCATAGCGAATTCGCTCGACGGGTTCCAGTAGCACTGGAAGGGCGTGAACAAGTAGGCGTACTCCCACTCAACCTGCGTGCCCTTGTACTTGGACGTCCAGACGTCGTCGTTGCCCGAGTCGCAATACTTGTTGCCGGGGAAGAAGCCGACGATCTCGGTGAGCTGCGTCGTGCCGCGAACCTCCTGGAGCGTTTCCAGCATCATCATATAGGTGGCAAGGTCGGTGCCAAGCTTCTGGGTCTGATCGTCCTTGGGAACCTCGTCCGCCCAGGGAGAGAGGTCAAAGACGAACGCCTTCTTCTGAACGGCCAGGTCGCGGGAATAGGTGTAGCGCATGTTATAGCCGTAGCCGTCCTCGAAGGAGCAGATGTAGGCGGTGGAGCACTTGCCCGTTGCCAGATATTCGCGGATGGCCCAGCGGTAAGCGTCGTTCTTGGCGCTGCCCGTTTCACTGCCGTTGAACTTGCCGACAAGGGAGATGACCTTGGCGTCCTCGGGCAGATCGGAGCTGTAGATCTCATACTGGGAAGGGGACATAACGATGCCCGTTTCAACGCCCGCGATGGTGGTTGCTACGTTAACGGTAGCGGGAACGGCGGGGTCCCAGATGACGACGGCCTTGATGTAGTCGTGAGCCAGCTCCAACAAGCTGACCATATTACTGCCAAGACTGACGCGGTCGATGGCCGACAGCCAGCGGCCGTCCTTGGACATGGTCTTGAGCGTTTCGGAGGACGCAGGCACGGTGGGATCAAGCAGGTACAGCTTGCGCTCTGCCGTGAGGTTGTAGATGCCCTGCAGCGTGGATGCGGTCAAGGCGATGTCATAGCGATCGCCGCCTGTTTTCGGAATGGTAAAGGTATACATAAAGTCACATACTCCCAGATAATTCAGATTATTCGGAACGTGGATAGTGGAGCCCTTCAGATAGGTCTCAATGAAATAGTTGGCGGCAACCTTAACGCAGAAGTCGTTCTTGCCGACGATAACGACCTTATTGTTTACGACGCGGATGAGATATTCTTCTACGCCCAGCTCCTTTGAAAGCTCAACGCTCTCGGGGCGGTTGGTCGGACCTACGATGATCTCGACTTCCATCTCGGGGTGGTCGGCGACGCCGTTTCTGTCAACGTAGTCGTTACCAACCTTGGGTGCTTTCCCGCCGTATACGGCCTTAAAGGCGGCGCTGATGGCAACGGCCGAATCCTGCACGTCCTGCGAGCAGTTATCAGGTCGAATGATCTGGAAGGCGTACGAGCCGTCCTCGTTGATCAGCGGTACTGGGGTCGTCGTTGGCGTGTTGTCCTCGGGCGGCTGCTCGGGGGTGGGATCCTCGGGCGGCTGACAGCCGACGAGCATCGTGGGGATCAGCATCAGCGTTGCCAGCATCAGGCAGAGCCATTTTGCCGCTTTTTTCGCTGAGCGGAGCGTGTGATTGGAATTAAACATATACGTTCCTTTCCGTTATGAATGGTATAACTTTTTTAGATGCTAACAGCATACCACAAAATGGGAGAATAATCAAGAGTTGTTTTTGAATTTCTGCATATTGCACAAAGCCCCCGCGACGATCTGCGTCGCAGGGGCTTGCCTTATTTGAAGGTGTTAGAGTCCAGTACGGTGGTGCTGAACAAAAACAGCACGTCCTTGCCCGAAAAGTCAAGCAAGCTGCCGAGCGTGGCGGGAATGACGTTGCGGATATCGACCACGTATACCGTCCGATAGCCCTGCGCGATCAGGGGGAGGATGGAGGAGCCGAACGAGTCGCGGAAGACGATCAGCTCGTCATCCGTCGATGCGCTTGGATTGTCGATACGTTGCAGTCCCTTCATGCCCGACAAAAAGAAATCGTAGCTTGTTTCGCTTTCAAACAAAGAGGGAACATAGACACCCGTGGTTTCTCCCGTGGCGTAATCGTACACGGTGCAATCGTTGATCACGTCGTTGGTCAGATAGGTCATGGTTTCGGGGGCTGGGTAGAGGGCGCTTTGATCGTGATAGCCGCCGTAAAAGGGAGCGAGTGCGTGCTGTTCGTACTCGGCGGGAAGACGGTTGGAGAACGCCATGCGCTCGCCCAGCACGCCTATTACGTCCGCAAGCTTAGACTGATCCCAATGCCAGTCGGTTTTGTAGTAGTCGTCCAGCGTCAGCGTGTCGAACAGATCGATATATTCGAGCGCGGGAAGCTGTTGCTTTGCTTGCTCGATCAGCGCGTCGTAATCGGGGGCGGGGTAGCCGTAGTCCTTGGCAAAATAATAGTTTTTGTCGGGGATGATGGCAAGATAGGCATTTCCATCGTGATCGGCAAGATAGCGGTCGCAAATATAGGCAAGACGGCCGATGGAATGGTCGAGGTGCTGTTGGTTGAAGGATGACTTGATCTCGGCGATCGAGCCGTCCTCCACGGCGTAGCCGTTGTTTTCCTTCAGCCCGAGCACGTTTAGGACAAAGCGAGCTTTGACCGAGCGAAAAAACTCGCGAAGCGGAAACTGATCGACGGTGAAATCCTCGAACTGCTCGATCGAGGTCTTGTCAACGACGCTTTGCCACGTGACGTTCGACGGAAATTGTGCCATAGGACGCTTTTCCACGCTCGAATAGGTCAGCGGATCGCGGGCACGCAGGGCGCACAGCAAGACCGCAGCGGCGATGAACAGACAAAACGTCAGCGTGACGGCGATATTTTTTGCTTTTTGATTCATATCACACCTCGCACTCAGAATCTGAAATAGAGAAACGCGCTGAACGAGCCGTCGACAAGATAAGCGGTGACCAGCACCAGAAGGCAGACGTGGAAGACGGGCTCAAGCACGTTCATCACGCGTCCGCTCAGCCGATAGCCGTACAGCTTTTTGGCGACCGTTTTGACCAGCGGCGTGCATCCGATCAGGGCGACGATCAGAACGCCCGCATAACTGGACAGATAATAGGCTGTATCGGCGGACCATAAGGGCAGATTGCCAAAGCCGAACATGGCGCCGACGTCTGCCGCGGCACCCGTAAGACCGTCCGCGCTGAACAGCACGAAGCTGACGAGAACGACCACCGCGACGTAAAGATGCGAAAGCAGTCGGGGGAGCTTATCCAGCCATTTGGCAAGGAAAAGCCGTTCCAACAGCAAAAACAAGGCGAAGTACAGCCCCCAGAAAATAAACGTCCAGTCCGCACCGTGCCAAAAGCCCGTCAACAGCCAGACGACGAAGATATTGCGGATCCAGCGCCATGTGCTGACGCGGTTGCCGCCGAGCGGAATATACACGTAGTCGCGGAACCATTGACCCAGCGACATATGCCAGCGCCGCCAGAACTCGGTGATGCTTTTGGAAATGAAGGGATAGTTGAAGTTTTCAAGAAAATGAAAGCCGAACAGACGACCAAGACCGATGGCCATGTCGCTGTAGCCCGAAAAGTCGAAGTACAATTGCAGCGACGCGGCGATCGCGTACACCCAGGCAAAGACGACCGAGCGGTCGCCTGAGGCGGTGAAATCCTTGATCAGAAGTCCCAGCGTGTCGGCAATCAGCACCTTTTTGGCAAGACCGATGACGAAGCGATTGACCCCCGCCGCAAAGCCCTCGAAGGAATGCTTGCGGTCGCTGAGCTCCTGTTCCACCGTGGTGTAGCGGACGATCGGTCCCGCGATCAGTTGAGGAAACAGCGTGACGTAGGTCGCAAGCCGAATGAAGCTTTTTTGCACCTTGGCGTCACCGCGATAGACGTCGATGGTATAGCTGAGCGTCTGAAAGGTATAAAAGCTGATACCGATGGGCAGAGCCAGACGGAGCAGGGGAATATCGGAGGAAAAGAGAGAATTGACGTTGGAAATAAAGAAATCCGAATACTTGAAAAAGCCGAGCAGGCCGATGCTCGTCACGACGGACGACCAAAGCAGAACGCGTGACCACTTGGTGCCGCGCGTGCGGTCGATGAGCAACCCGTGAACGTAAGCGGACAGCGTGCTTGCGAGCATGAGTAAGGTATAGACGGGCTCGCCGTAAAAATAAAAGGCAAGGCTGAACAGCAAAAGAACCAGATTTTTCAGTCGCGACGGAACGAGAAAATAGACGAGCAGGCAGGCCGCGAGAAAATAATACAAAAAGCTGATGCTGGAAAAAATCATAAACGCACCTCAATGTAAGAGCCGCCCGAAGGCGGCTTTGATAGGCTTCATCGGCTGAGTGATTGTTCCGCCAGCGTCGCTGTGTCGGGGATCAGCGTGCTCGTCTTTTTTGCAAAGGCGTCGACGTTGTCCTTGATGCCGTACAGAACGACCAGATAGTTGCCCGGGACGCGGAGAATGGTCAGATGCTCGGGCGAGCCGCAAAGAAACTGCTTGGTCAGAATATGGTTTTTGATACGGTCGGCAACGGCTTGTACCTCGCTCGCGTCGGTGACGTGGAAGGCGCCGCAGGTGAACATATTGGTGTTCATGCCGTGAATGATGGAGGCCGCGCTGTCGATCTTGCCGATCTCCTCGGAGGGGAAGCTGAGCAGGGAATCAATGTTGGCCGCGGCGTCGGTGTGCGTCAGATCAAACGCACCAGGCGCGTTTTCAACGACGTTGTCGTAGTCGCCGCCCATGATGGGGAATTGCTCGTTTTGCTCGTACTTGGCCCAGATCGCGGCGAGCAGCTCGTGCGCGTTCTGATAGGTCGGGGGCGTTTGCGTGTCGTTGCCACCGTTGGAATCGTTATTGGAGGAATCGTTGTTGTTGGAATCGTTATTGGAGGAATTGTTGTTATTGGTGTCGCTGTTGGTATTATCGTTATTCGTGGGATCACCGTCGCCGGGGATCTTGCCGTCGTCGGCCGTCATGCCGCAGGCAACCGCGCTGACGAGCATTGCCGCTGCCAGAAGAAAGGCCAATAGTTTTCTCATGTGTAGCTCTCACTTTCGTTCATTTTGATTTGCGGGTAATCTCCGCGCTTTTATTTTGGGCTTATTAGGCTTATTTCATACCGATTTTGCAAAAACAAACGTCTCGTACGGTTTGTGCCGTGCGAGACGTCCTAAACTCAAAAGACGGGTATTTGCTGATTTTGTTTTACAGTTTGATCGGTATATATTGTTCGTATGTATATTGATTTGTTGTTCTTTTCGCCTTTGATGGCAAGCGCCGCGTGCGATTTCTTCTCCATTATATCATTGGCGGCAAGATTTGTCAATGGCGGGGCGCAGACCGTTAATTTTTCAACCCTGCATTGACAAGCGGACGCCTTTGTGCTACAATAATTTTATAAAAGACGATCAAAGGAGAACGATATGCAATCTCTTCGTGAATTATATAAGATCGGCCGCGGACCATCCAGCTCGCATACCATGGGACCCGAGCGAGCGGTCAAGATCATGCTCGCGCGGTATCCCGAGGCGGACGCGTTTCGCGTCACGCTTTACGGTTCGCTGGCATCGACCGGTGAAGGGCACGGCACCGACCGCGTCATCCGTGAGACCTTTGCCCCCAAGCCCTGCGAAATACTGTTTGACCATACGACACCCTGCTCCATTCATCCCAACACCATGGACGTCGAAGTGCTGCGTGACGGAGCGGTGATCGAAACCAAGCGCATCTATTCGGTTGGCGGCGGTTCGATCGTGATCGAGGGTGAGGACTCTTCCGCGCTGTCGCAGGATATGCGGGACGACGTGTACGAGCTGAACACCTACGCCGAGATTGCGGATTATTGCCACAAAAACAATTTGCGCATCTGGCAGTACGTCGAGCAGCGCGAGGGCAAGGAGATATTTTCTTATTTAGGTGAAGCCTGGGAGCAGATGAAGCGCACCATCCACGAGGGCCTTACCACGACGGGAATTTTGCCCGGCGTTCTCAAAACACAGCGCCGCGCACAGATTCTGTATAATCAAAAGCACATCGACGAATCGGCACAAACCAGAGAAAACCGCCTCGTTTGCTCCTATGCGTTTGCCACCAGCGAGCAGAACGCAGGCGGCGGTACTATCGTCATCGCGCCCACCTGCGGCGCTTGCGGCGTCGTCCCTTCCGTTTTGAAATATATGCAGGAGAGCCGCGGATTTACGGACGAGCAGATCGTCCGTGCGCTGGCGACGGGCGGTATCATCGGTAACATTATTAAAAAGAACGCATCCATCAGCGGTGCCGAGTGTGGCTGTCAGGCCGAGATTGGCTCGGCTTGCTGTATGGCAGCTGCCGCGCTGGCTGAGCTGTTTGAAATGGGACTTGATCAGATCGAGTATGCCGCCGAAGTTGCGATGGAGCATCATCTGGGCCTGACCTGCGATCCTATCGCGGGACTTGTCCAGATCCCTTGCATTGAGCGCAACGCCGTGGCCGCCATGCGCGCCATCAACGCGCTCTCGCTGGCTAATTTCCTGACCTCCTCGCGCAAGATCTCGTTTGACCTGATCGTCAAAACTATGTACAATACGGGTAAGGACCTTCTTTGCGGCTACCGCGAGACCTCGTCGGGCGGCCTTGCAAAGTATTATCCGATCGGAAGCTGATTCAAAGGCGTTAAGAACATCCAAAAAGGCGATGTGCACAAGCATATCGCCTTTTCTTTGTGCATGTTGCCATATAGAGGCTTTGCGGTCGACTCCCGCTTGACATTTTTCACAAAACTAAAAAAATGCAAAAAATATTTCAAAAAATGCTTGACAAAAAAGGGGGAGGGTGATATAATATCAAGGCTGTCCGCCCGACGGACGGCATCACTACGAAATGGCGAGCGCGCAAATATCCGGAGGATATTTGCTGAACTCACCACGGAGTGGTGAAAAAAGAAAATCGCAACCGGGTACAGACAAATACCGCAAGGTATTTGTTGAACTCGCGAAGCGAGTTCGGTCA
>SVRN01000047.1 GCA_015064805.1 Oscillospiraceae bacterium | reverse complement strand
AACGACACGATCCAGAAATTGCGACGGCGATTGAACCAAACCGAGTTAAAGATCAGCCAAAGCACGCAAGAGGCAGGAACGGCATACAGAAAGGCCAGCCAATGCACCTTAGCCGCAGGGTTGATCAGTTCAATGATAACGAACACGAACGTCGCCAACAGCCAGACGAGCAAAACGCTGACGCCCGTAATGTAGGCGTGCGTCAGAACCTTGCGGTGCTTATTCTTTTCCTTTTCGGAGATCTCCTCCTCATTTTCCAGCCAGATATGCTCCGTTTCCGTTCCGCTGTGATCCTCAGATACGAGGTAATCCAAGCTGACGCCGAACATATCCGCGATCGTCTTGAGAACGGCAATATCGGGCAGCGACTCGCCACGCTCCCATTTGGAAACGGCCTTGTCGGTATAGTTCAGCTGCTCGGCAAGCTCGAGCTGAGTCATATTATTCTTGCGGCGCAATTCTATGATGTTGCGCGCGATGATCGTTTTCAAATCACTCATACGACAGTTTTCCTCCTGTTCGCATCATTTTTTGCTCATTCGGCACTTTGTACCGATAGTTTTTATATTATAGCACCTTTTTTACTTGTGCGCAAGAGGAAAACGAAAAAAAGTCAGGTTTTTCAATCAAAAAATCCTCTCCTCTACTGTGAGTAGATTTTCTCTCGACCAGTAGTGGAATATTGTCAAAAGCTCTCTACTGCTCGGGAAAAAACCCTCTACCGCGCAAGGATGTCGATGGATTGACTCGCGCGCCTCTTTGTGGTATTATAATAGAGGTTGGAGGGCCAAACGGATTTTGCCCGTTCCCCCACACCCCAAAAAGGAGAACTCAAATGAATTCTTACACGATTTTCACCGATAGCGCTTGTGATATCATTCCTGAAACCCTGCAAGCCTGGAACGTCAAATACGTCAGCTTGACCTTCCGTTTTCAGGATGATGAAAAGGAATACACCGAGAGCGACATTCCCTCCTCTGCGTTTTACGATCGCATGAGAGGCGGTGCCATTGCAAAAACTGCTGCTATCAATTCCGAAACCTTCCGTGCCGCTTTCGAGCCTGAGCTCGCGGCAGGACACGACGTGCTTTATATCGGCTTTTCTTCCGGTCTGAGCACCACCTATAACTCGGCTCGTATGGCCGCACAGGAGCTGGCTGAGAAGTATCCCGAGCGCACCGTTCTCACCATCGACTCGCTCGCCGCGTCGGCAGGCTTTGGTCTGTTGGTCGCTATGGCAGTTGAAAAGCGTGACGAGGGAGCAGATATCCAGACCGTTGCCGAATACATCAAAGGCCTCATTCCCCGTCTTTGCCACTGGTTCACGGTGGACGATCTGGTCTATCTCAAGCGTGGCGGACGCGTCAGCCCCACCGTTGCTTTCGTTGGCAATCTGCTGGGCATCAAGCCCGTGCTTCACGTTGACGATGAAGGTCACCTGATCAGCATGTCCAAGGCGCGCGGAAGACGCGCTGCTATCGTCGCTCTGGCACAGAAGTACGGCGAGCTGATCGAAGACCCTGCAAACAACACGGCTTATATCTCGCATGGTGATTGCATAGACGACGCACTCAAGCTCAAAGAAATTCTCGAATCCCAATACGGTGCAAACGTCAAGCTGATCACTCCCGTCGGCACCGTCATCGGTGCTCACTCGGGTCCCGGTACGCTCGCTCTGTTCTTCGTAGCAAAGCACAAATAATTCCTGCCGAAGCGGCAGTTAACATTCTTTTTTGATTCGTCTGCTCCCCCCGCAGACAAAATCCCGAAAGGAGTTTTTCAACACATGGATAACATCACAATGGAAATGGCAGAAAACGAGAACGCGACAGGCAATCAGGACCAATATCTGGACGGTCACCTGTTCGCCAAAATGGCACAGGGCGGCGCGGCACAGCTTCGTTCCAACGCCGAAGAAGTCAACAAGCTCAACGTGTTCCCCGTTCCCGACGGCGACACGGGCGACAACATGCGCATGACCATTGAAAGCGGTATTGCCGCACTCGAAAAGGTCGAGTCGGACAATCTCGCAGAGGTCATGGAAGCACTCTCCCACGGCATGCTGCTGGGCGCGCGCGGCAACTCGGGCGTTATTCTCTCCCAGCTGTTTGCAGGCCTTGCCAAGGGCTTGAAGGATTGTGAGAAGGCAGATGCACATACCATCGGTCAGGCTATGCTGATCGGTGTTAAGCAGGCCTACAATTCGGTCATGACCCCCACCGAAGGTACTATTTTGACCGTTGCACGCGAAGCAACCGAATACGCGGTAGCACATATCACCCCCGAGAGCACCGTTCGTTCGCTGTTTGGGGATCTGATCAGCGAAATGTACGCGTCTCTTCAGCGCACGCCCGAAATTCTGGCAGTGCTTAAGCAGGCGGGCGTTATCGACAGCGGCGGAGCAGGTCTGTTCTACATCATGGATGGCTTTAACCGCGTCCTGAACGGCGAAGAGCTGCACGTTGGCGAGCTGGCTGAAGCGCCCGCTCCCACGACCGAAGCAGCCCCCGAGATCGATCTGGACGCCTTTGGCCCCGACAGCGAAATGGTCTACGGCTATTGCACCGAGCTGTTGCTCCGTCTGCAGACCAAGAAGGTGGATCTTGATACCTTCGACGAGTCGATCATTCGCAATTATCTGATGGGCGTGGGCGACAGCATCGTCACCTTCCGCGTTGACAGCATCGTCAAAATTCACGTTCACACCAAGACCCCCGACGAGGTTCTTGCCTTCTGCCGTCAATTCGGCGAATTCCTCAAGATCAAGATCGAGAACATGTCGCTTCAGCACAACGAAACGATCGCAGAAGAAGCAGCAGCCCCCGCGCCCGCCGTTTCCCTGCCCGTGGAGAAGAAGCAGTACGGTATCGTTTCCGTTTGCAGCGGTGAGGGCATTGAGGCTGTCTTTACCGAGCTGGGCGTCGACGTCGTCGTCAGCGGCGGTCAGACCCAAAACCCCTCGACCAACGACTTTTTGGATGCTTTTGCGCAGATTCCTGCCGAGCATATTTTCGTCTTCCCCAACAACGGTAACATTCTGCTGGCCGCACGTCAGGCTGCCGAGATTTACAAAGACGCTGCCATTCACGTGCTGGAGAGCAAGGATCTTGGCTCGGGCTACGTTGCCATCTCCTCGATGGATCTCAACGAAGAGAGCGTTGACGCAATTCTTGAGCAAGCAAACGAGGCCATGCACCACGCAACGACGGGCGTGATCTCGCCCTCCATCCGCGATGCGGAGTTGGACGGCGTACAGATCAAAAACGGCGATTTCATCGGTTTCGTCGGCAAACATATGTACGTTTCCGAGGCTAATATGAACGAAGCGGCCAAGGGTCTGCTTTCCCACATGATCGACGAGGAAAAGTACATGCTGACCGTATTCAGCGGCAAGGCTACTACCGCAGACGAGTCGGCAGCGCTTGAGCAGCATTTGGCCGAAGCTTACCCCGAGATCGAGGCTTACTTCATCGAGGGCGGCCAGGACGTTTATCCCTATATTTTCATTGTAGAATAACGTTAAGGATTGCTTAATCCAATTGACAAACACTGCAGTTTTGTGTATAATAGGGTTGTCGCAGCATGCGGCAACCCTACTTTATTATTCGCCTCTCTGAAAGGAGTGCGCTTTATGAAACAATTTTTACATTTTCAACCTAAAACGACCACCTTCTCTCTGCCCTATCTTATGACGCGCCCCGACGGTTCTGTCGGCGAAGCGTTGCCTATGATCGTCTTTTTGCACGGTGCGGGCGAGCGCGGTGACGATCGTTCTCGTCTTGCCGTTCACGGTATTCCCCGTTATTTTGATAAGAATGAAACGCATATGGACCAGCGCGTCATCACGCTGTCTCCTCAATGCCCCGAGGGCGAGATCTGGAGCAACTTTCCTGCCGCCATCATGGAGCTGATTCTTGATGTTGCAACGCGCGAGGGGGCTGATATGAACCGTATTTCCATCACGGGCATCAGCATGGGCGGCTTTGGCACCTGGAGCTTGCTGGCCGCTTATCCCCATTTCTTCAGCGCGGCCGCGCCCATTTGCGGTGGCGGTGTTTCCTGGTGCATCAACACCAAAACGCCCATTCGTGCCTTCCACGGCGACGCTGACCAGTCCGTTCCGCTCGTGTATTCCCAGCTGATGGTTGACGCGGTCAACGCACGCGGCGGACACGCCGAGCTGACCATCTATCCCGGTTGCCAGCACGACAGCTGGACGAGAACGTACGAGCAGACCGACCTGATCCCCTGGTTGGCGGCATCCGTCCGTCATGCATAAGGAGGCTGCCATGCAATACGTAACCTTAGGCAAAACGGGACTTCGCATCTCGCGCGTCGGCTTTGGCGGCATTCCCATTCAGCGAATTACCCGGCAAGAATGCACCGCGCTGTTTGATGCGGTGATCGAAGCCGGTATCAACTACATCGACACCGCCCGCGGCTATACCGTCAGCGAGGCCTATTTGGGCGAGGCTCTGCGCGGCAGACGCGACAAGTTCGTTCTCGCCACCAAGAGCATGGCTCGCACGCGCGAGGCCATGGCAGCGGACATTGAAACCAGCTTGAAAAATCTACAGACCGATTACATCGATCTGTATCAGATCCATAATCCCAACGACGCACAGCTTGACACCGTGCTCGCCCCCGGCGGCGCGATGGAGGCGTTACTCGAAGCCAAGGCGCAGGGCAAGATTGGCCATATCGGTCTGACCGCCCACTCGCAAAGCGTTTTTGAGCGTGCTCTGACGCTTGATGAGATCGAGACGATCATGTTCCCTTACAACATCGTAGAACGCCAGGGAGAGGCCTTAATTGCCCGCTGCAAGGACAAAAACGTAGGCTTTATCGCCATGAAGCCCATGGCGGGCGGCGCCATTGAGGATGCCGAGCTTGCCATGCGCTATATCGTCGCCAATCCCGACGTCACACTCGTCATTCCCGGGATGTATTGTGCCGACGAGGTATGGCAAAACGTTAAGGCAGCCGAGAACGTCGCACCGCTGACCGATCAGGAGCGTGCGCGTTGTGAGGCGGTTTTGACGGAGCTCGGCGAGCATTTCTGCCGCCGCTGTAATTATTGTGCCCCTTGCACCAAGGGCATTTCCATTCCGTCCGTTTTTCTGTTTGAAGGGTATCTGTCTCGCTACGGTCTGGAAACGTGGGCGCGCGAGCGCTACGCCACGCTGTCCGTCAAGGCCTCGGCCTGTGTTGGCTGCGGTGTCTGCGAGACGCGCTGCCCCTATCATTTGCCCATCCGTCAAATGCTCCGCGAGAGCGCCGAAAAATTCGGCGAATAACGCTATCACGAAAGGATTTTGATTATGAAAAACACCCGTATCCTCAAACGAATCGGAAAAATAGCCCTGATCGTCCTCGCTTCTCTTTTGGCCGTATGGCTTTTGATCCAGCTGGTAACGACGCTGATTTTCTTTGAATTTTTCCGCAAGGCTGACAAAGAGTTCCGTATCCCCGGGCAGTCCGACGGTCTGGTTTCGCAAGGCTTTACTTATCTGCCCGACCAGCAGGTCTACCTGCAGTGCGGCTATATGGCCGACGGCGTCAGCGCCAGCCGCATCTACGTCATTCCCAAAGCAGAGCCCGAGAAGAACTACTATATTGAGCTCAAAAATGCCGACGGTACTCCCTATATCGGTCATACCGGAGGCATTGCCGTTAGCGGCAACTTCATGTGGCTGGCCAACGACGGTGAGGGAGATGACAACTGCGTTTGGGTGATCTCCATTTACGACCTTTTCCGTCTGGAAGCAGGAGAGTCTTATACGCTGAAAAATTCCTTCCAGCCCGAAACCCGCGCGGCTTACTGCTACGCCGAGGGCAACGTTTTGTGGGTTGGTGAATTCCATCGTCCCGTTGACTATCCGACCAAGGAAACGCACGCCTTCACCGTTGCAGGCGACGTGGAGCATCGCGCCCTGATCGCTTGCTATCAGATGGATCATAGCAACACCGAAACCGGTCTTGCGTCTCTTACTCCTATCCGTTTGGTATCGGTTCCCGATCACGTTCAAGGCTTTGCCCGCGACGAATACGGTCACTTCGTTCTGTCCACCTCTTACGGTCTCTCCAAGTCACACCTTCTTTTCTACGATGATATCACGGTAAACGCGCCCGACGCCACACTTGACGTGAACGGAACGAGCGTTCCCGTATGGTTCCTGGACGCAGACGTACAGCACGATGACCTCGTCTGCCCTCCCATGAGTGAAGAAATCGTCATTCACGATGGCCGCCTCTTCTACCTGACCGAATCCGCCAGCCAAAAATACATCTTCGGTAACTTGATCCGTGGCCGCCACGTTTACAGTCTGCCCATTGAACACTAACACCCTAAAATACAGGAGATTTCTATGAAAAAACTCACTTTCGGCACTCCCGAGACGTTGGTTCCCTCCGCCTTTTGCGACGGTTTCCATTTCGAGGAGCGCCCCATCACTTATCCGACCAACCGCATTCGCTTCAAGACCAACGCCCGCGGCTGTCGCATTGAATTTCCCATGCAGCCGGGCGAGCAGATCTTTGGTCTTGGCCTTCAGCTCAAGATCTTCAATCTGACAGGCCGCCAGATGGTCACTCGCGTCAATTCCGACCCCATCGCCGCCACGGGCGACTCGCACGCTCCCGTTCCCTTCTTCGTCAGCACGGCTGGCTACGGCATCTATTTCGATACCGCCCGCTACGTTGAGTTCGATTTTGGTCGCCCCCGTGCAGGCAGACCGAGTGAGTACGAGGGTGAGCGCGAGATCGCCGTTTCGACCGAGACGCTGTACGCACAGCGCGAGCTGGCGGGCGAGGTTACCATCGCGGCACAGATCCCTGCCGCAAGGGGTATTGATATTTATATTATCGAAGGCAAGACCATCACCGATATCGTCAGCCAATATAATATGCTCTCCGGCGGCGGCTGTGAGGTTCCCGCGTGGGGCCTTACCCCCTTCTATCGCTGCTGCTCCCGCTATTCCCAGGAGCAGATCCTCGACACGGCAAAATACCTGCGCGAGCGCGATATGCCCGTCGGCATTCTCGGTCTTGAACCGGGCTGGCAGACCCGCGCCTATTCCTGCTCCTTTATGTGGAACGACAAGCTCTACTCCGATCCCAAGAGCATGGTCAAGGAGCTGACCGACATGGGCTATCACATCAGCCTGTGGGAGCATTGCTTCACCCATCCGACCTCCCCCTTGTACGCCCATCTTGAGGGCAAGCACGGCGACTTTGAGGTCTGGGGCGGTGTCGTACCCGATCTGTCGCTCCCTGAGGTGAGAACCACCTTTGCTGACCACCACAAGCAGCACGTATTGTTTGACACCATCGACGGCTTTAAGCTGGACGAGTGCGACGGTAGCGACTATATCAGCAGTAGCTGGTCCTTCCCTCTCCTCTCCGAGTTCCCCGGCGGCATGGACGGCCAGCAATTCCACACCATGCTAGGCACGCTGTATATGAAAACCATGCTCGAGGCGCTGGACGGCAAGCCCACCCTCTCCGAGGTCAGAAGCGCAGGCTCGCTGTGTGCTTCCTACCCCTTCGTGCTTTACAGCGATCTGTACGATCACAAGGACTTCATCCGCGGCCTTGCTACGGCAGGCTTTTCTGGGCTTCTCTGGACACCCGAGCTGCGGGATGCCAAGAGCCGCGAGGAGCTCATCCGCCGTATGCAGACCGTTGTATTCTCGCCCCAGTGCTTGATCAACGGCTGGTATTGTGAAAAGCTGCCTTGGCTGGATCACGACTGTGAGGACGAGATCCGCGCACTCATGCAGGCGCGTGAGAGATTGATCCCCAAGCTGATGGACGCCTTCAAGCGCTATCACGAATGCGGCATCCCGCCCGTGCGCGCACTGGTCAGCGATTACACGTCCGACCCCGAAACCTATCGCATCGACGATCAGTATCTGTTCTGCGACGATATGCTGGTTGCCCCCATGGTGTGCGGCGAGCATACAAGACGTGTGTATCTTCCCGAAGGTACGTGGCGTGACTACTACTCCGACACCGTCTACGAAAGCGGCTGGATCGAGGTCACGACCGAACAGATTCCCGTGTTCGTTAAGCAGTAGGCATAAAAAAAGAAAGGCCAAGGGCGTGCAAAATTAGCGGGAAAATAATAACAACCGAATAAGCAGCCCTTACGGCAAAACACCACGGAAGAAAAATCCGTGGTGTTTTGCTTTTGTTGAGATTAATGGCAAATATGCCAATGTTTCTGTTCGGGATACTATATATAGTATTTCACTATTGAAAAAAGCGGTAAAATATGTTATAATTATAGAAAACAATCTGATTGCTTACGGAGGTGAAAACATGAGCAATAACGATACTAACAAATACACAAAAGAAGATGCCTATAAAGCTTTGGATTTAACCAATTCTTGGATTGGAAATGTTGACACAAAAGCCTCTTTAGGATTAGCCTTTATAGTTGCTCTGTTAGCCATAATTTTTTACAATGCCGGAACTATGCCCGTGGCATTTCAAAATCTATCTACCGCGATAAAAGAACAGACTGTTTCATGTTGCACCATCATGGGTACACTTTTGGTAGCAGGGTTGTACCTAACTTGCTTGGTATCAATTGTTATGTTTTTCCTTGCAATACGCGGTAGAATCAAAACCAATGTTACAAAAAAATCCATGTTCTTTTTCGGGACAATAGCAACGTTACCGCTTAATGACTTCAAATCTAAAACAATGGATATGAATGACAAAGAGTTGACCAAGGATATATTGGAACAAGTGCACATCAATTCCCGTATTTGTTCAGCAAAATTCAAATTCTACAATAAAGGGCTGTGGCTACTATTGTCATCGACGGTTTTGTTTTTTATATGTATGGTTCTAAATCTCATATAAGGAGAGTTAATTATGGAAGTAACAAAAAGAATTCTTTATGACGTTGAAAAAAGTGCATCCAGAATAGACGAGATTTTGGATGCAAGCAACAGCAATTATGCTGATAAGACATCTATCCCTTCAAGAGATTCTCTCACATATATCAATGGGTATTATGTGAATGTTACAGCTCTGTTTATAGATATTGTAGGATCCTCCGATATGACGAGTGAGCATAAGCGACCAACTCTTGCAAAAATGTATAGAGCGTTTATATCGGAATGTACCGCAATTATGAACTCATCTGAACACTGTAAAGAGATTAATATAAATGGAGATTGCGTGTGGGGCGTTTTTGAAACTCAGTTTAAATCCGATATTGATACGGTGTTTGCTATTGCAGCGCAATTGAATTCGTTGATAAAAATTCTAAATTACAAGCTAAAGAAAAAAGGATATTCTGAAATATCTGTCGGCATAGGAATTGACTACGGACGCGCTCTGATGGTTAAGGCAGGATATTCCGGAAGTGGCTTGAACGATGTCATATGGATGGGGGATGTAGTCAATAGCGCCTGCCATATCGCTAATAAAGCTGGCAGAGATTATCGAGATCCAATTATGGTTTCAAGTTGTCTGTATGGAAATTTGAATGAAGAAAACCAAAAATTCTTTAAGACGACATGGATTGACTACACTACATATTATCAGTGTAATGTTATAAATCTGGCAATGGAAGCTTGGTATACGGAGAATTGCAAATAGAATACAAGGAGATTGATTGAGTGGAAGTAACGAACAGAATCTTTTACGATGTAGAGAAGAGTGCCAAAAGAATTGATGACATTTTGGATGCGAGTAATAGCAATTATTCAGACAGGGACTCCATTCCTGCACGAACCTCTCTTACATACACCAATGGATTTTATGTAAATATTACAGCGCTCTTTATTGATATTGTGGGATCCTCCGACATGACAGATGAGCACAGGCGTCCTACCCTGGCTAAAATGTATAGAGCATTTATTTCCGAATGTACTGCCTTAATGAACGCTTCCGACCTATGTAAAGAAATCAATATCAATGGCGATTGTGTCTGGGGTGTTTTTGAAACTCCTTATAAATCGCATGTTGATAGTGTTTTTAGTATAGCCGCACAGTTAAATTCTTTAATTGAAATTTTGAATTATAAGCTGGAGAAAAAGGGCTATAGCAAAATATCCGTAGGAATAGGAATGGATGACGGAAGAGCTCTTATGGTAAAGGCGGGATATTCTGGAAGCGGACTTAACGATGTTATTTGGATGGGAGACGTGGTTAATTCTGCTTGTCATCTTGCAAATAAAGCAGGAAGGAACGGCAAACATCCGGTATTGATATCAGGTGTGGTATACTCAAATCTAAACGACCACAATCAAAGTATCGTATATAAAACGTTACTCGATGGCAATACTGTTTATCACGGATACATTTACGATGTGGAAATGCGCGAGTGGTATGATGATAACTGCAAATAATAAACGCAACGCTTACGGCAACACGCCACGGGAGAAAAATCCGTGGCGTGTTGCTTTTTGGTGAGCAATGGTTACGACTCAATATTTATACCGCAGAAAGCAAAGAAAAAGGAATTTAGTTAACAAAAAGTTATCTGGACTTTGCCGATTCCTTGTGGTATTGTGTTGCTAACATCAGGTCGATAATTTTGGGGTACAATATAGTATCATCAAAATTAAAGGAGATTCACATGACAACACAAACTCTACTACGGCACACAAAGATCAAGGAGGTTAAAGATGACAATTAAAAAATTATGGAAACGAATATGCTGTCTCTTTCACGATGACCGCACCCGTCTTCGTGATGGAGAAAGCATCGAGGATTGGGAAGAAGTTCAGCAAAAGCGCCGTGAGATGGAAGCGGAAAAGCAGAGGAAAGAAGATGAGATTCTCTCCACTTGGTTCGTTCGTGACGAGTATATAAATGCCGGATGGCTCAAAAGAATTCTGCTCACTCTTCAGTTTTTGTTTCGGGATACACACGGCAAGACAGGATACCAAGACCCCGAAGCATTCGCTCGTTACTATGAAGCGCAGAAGGAAACCTACGTTGGTCTTCAGAGTGAGCATGAGATCAGCGGCAAGGTCTATCACGTGACAAATTACCTTGATCGAAGTAAAGAAGCCACGGCATTCGATAAAATAGACGAGCTGATTGATAGAAATAGATGACGATTATGATATGTTACTTTACTCTTAACGTTCCAAAAAACGCTGGATATATGAAAACCTTTGTGGTAATATATGCTTGCAGCTTATTCGGTTGTTTTGTAAAACAAATGGTTTAAGAGTAGAAAGGAGAACAACCATGCACGAAACAAACGAAAAAATTACAGCACTGTATTGCAGACTCAGTCACGAGGATTCGGTTCAAGGTGAGTCAAACAGCATTCAAAATCAAAGAAAGATCCTAACGGAATACGCCAAGAGCAAGGGCTTCCGCAACACAAAATTCTATATTGATGATGGCTTCAGCGGTACGAATTTCAATCGTCCCGGCTTTGAAAGTATGATGGCAGACATGGAAGATGGCAAGATCGGTATCATTATCGTAAAAGATT
>SVRN01000007.1 GCA_015064805.1 Oscillospiraceae bacterium | reverse complement strand
CGAATACCACGTGCCTTGAGGTCACGCACGATCTCGGCGGCCGCAGGATGGCAACCGCACACCGACTGCACGCCTTGAAATTCGTTTTCATAAAATCCGCGCAAAACGGGCTCCTCGGCGCGCACCTTCTCACCCAAGATCGCCGCAAAGGTAGCCCAGAAGGCTTGCTCATTCGTGCAGCTGCCGTCGTTTTTGACCATAGACGTCGTTCCCGCCCAGATGGCGTCGATCAGCGCCCGGGGCTCGTAGCCGCGAGGTGCCATTTTGGCGGCGACGCGGGTGAAATAGGTTTTGATGAACACGTCCTGATCCATGGGCAACAGCGTTCCGTCCAGATCGAACAAAACCGTCGTGACCTTACTCATGTTCTTTCTCCTTTGCCCTCTTGCCATCCTTGACGCGTGCGTAGGTGTCTTTTTGCGAGCATCCCGCGCGTCCGCCGCCCGCACAAGCACAGGCGCAGGCACAAGCACAGCCCCGACCGCCGCTGTGCGACGAGGTTGCCTGATGTGCGGCTCTGGCGCGACTGTAACGCGGATTGACGCGACCGTACACGTGGACGTGATGGCCGTAGCCCGTCATAAAGCCGCGGCCGCGATGATAGGAAACGTAGCTGTCAATGATATGAAGCTCTGCAACGGCAAGAAAGAAAATACCCATCACGATCATGGCGATCACGCCGCCCTTGTTCTCTCTCAGCTCGTCGTAGGCGCCGCTATCGTCAAACGGCTGATATTTCACCGTAGGATATCCGTCAAAGACGTGAGGATCGGTATAGCGCACCTTCAGCAGGGCGTATTCGCCGCAATCCAGCGAGCCCTGCCAGACGTGATCCCCCTCGGGGCCGTCGTTTTTCCAACGGAATTCGTAGCGCTCAACGGGTGTAGCATTGAACCAGCCGGGGACGAACTCGTGGAAATATCCGTCCTCGTCACGGCAAAGAATTCTCTGCTGGTTGATCTTAAAGGAAATCACCAGCGTCTCCCCTGCTCTATACGCGCGATCAAGGTCGATGCGTACCCCGGTAAAACCGTCCTCGTTTTGCTTGGAGATGGTGCGAACGGTATGCGAGCAGGAAGAGCGATCGATCGTAAACTGCTCGTTGGCCGTTCCAATTTCCAGCCACGTCAAGGGCTCGCTTTCGTCCAGCGGCGTCCAACGAAGATAATATTCGATATCAAGCGTGCCGTCGTCCAGCGGCGTGACCACCACGCGGTACTCATCAATTTTATCCTGCGGCTTGGGCTGATACCAAATAGCAAACAGAATCAAGGCGACCTGCAACAGCACGCAAACACACAGCCATATCGTGTTTTTCTTAGGGAACGTGCGCTTTTTTAGGATCTCCTCTCTGGAATAGGGATCCTTCGGGGACATCTTTTCTTTATCTTTTGCCATGACCGCTCACCTCCCTGTTTTGGCTTCTGAATGGGCAACGAAGCGCCTCGTCCTCGCTCATGGCGCGAAGGGCAACGCTTTGCGGATGCCTCCAGATCGTCTTCCAGCTGTCCGTCAGGATATTGCCCAGCCCCGCGTCGGCGGCAAGCCAGCTCTGGCAAGGCACGACCGTTCCGTCGGGCGCAACGGCCATATTGCTGATGGCCGCACCGCAGGCAGGAACGTTAAGTCCCAGCGCCTCCAGCGTTTCCTTCGGGATCAGCCCGGGCGAGGTGAAATCCATCTCCATGCCGTGCTCATCGCAAAAAGCCTTGGCGCGGCGCACGACGTCCGTCAGCGCCTGCTCGTCAAGATCGTACGCTTCGTGGTTTTTGCCTGCCGTTCCCGTGCAGATCAGACCGCTGACGGTAACGAAACGAACGCCCAGGGAGTGAACGAAGGTCAAGGTCTGCATATAGTCGGCGTTGAGCGAGCACAGCGGCGTGTTGATGCTGACGTCAAGTCCTGCCGCAACGGCGTTTCGGATGCCCTGCACCGTGTCGGCGTGATGCTCGCTGCCGACCAGCGTGTTATGGATCGCCGCGTCGGACGAATACAGCGTGATCTGCAAGCTGTCAAGACCTGCACCCTTGAGCCCTTTGACCAGCTCGGGCGTCAGCGCGACGCCGTTGGTGTTGACGCGGGTGATGAACCACTTGGCATAGTCGACCAACTCGACCAGATCCTCGCGCTGGGTGGGCTCGCCGCCGGTAAAGGTCAGCATGGGCACGCCAGCGGCGCGCAGCTTGTCGATTGCGTCCTTCCATTCTTTTGTGGTCAGCTCGCGCACCTTGGCATACTCCTGCCCTGCAGCATAGCAAAACAAACACTTTTGGTTGCACTGCCAGCAGCCTCTCTCGTCCGCCATGGCGCGGATCATCAGATCCATGCGATGCGGCGCGCCCATGTACTTGGCGTAGGCACGGATGGACAGCTTTTCGATCTCGGCATCCACCTCGCCACCGTGCGCGATCTCAAACAGCACCTCCATCATCCAAGCCAGATCCTCGCGGACCACGCCAGGATCGGCGGCGGGATAGACGCGAACGGTCCGCTTGATCGTCCGCTCGCTCAGCGCGTCGATATCCGCCTCGCTCATTTCCTTGCCGTCAAAGACGTTGACCTCGTCGATCAGCGCGGACAACAGCACCGCCCACGAATATCCCAGTGGGATCAGATAATAGCCGTTGAGAATAACGATATAGCCAGGAGTGCCGAACAGTCGCGGCGCAGGCGGTACCAGATGAATACGCACGACGCCGGGGCCCTCAGGATCGAAGGTGCAATGCTTGACACCCGCACGCCACGCGCGATATTGTGCAATTTTATTTTGAATTCCCATATTGAATCGTGACCTTTCTTAAGGTTGATACGTTCATTATAGTCTTTTTTGGCTCCGCTGTCAAGACAAAAGAGCGAGGAGACCGCACGCGGCATCCTCGCTCTTATTTATCAGTGCAGGGATTCCTGCACCCTATTTTGCATCTCCTTGACCATCGCCGCCGAGGGCTCGTCGTAGCCTTCAAAGCGGAAGGGCAGGCCAAGCTGCTCGTATTTCACGGTGCAGATCTTTTTAAACGGCAACAGCTCGACCGTATCGATGCACGGATGCGCCGCCACCAACTCTTTCAAAAAGGCAACGTTCTGCTCGTTATCGTTGAGCGTCGGGATGATGACCTGACGAAGCGTCGTGGCAATTCCCTGCTCATTCAGATAGGCAAGAAAGGCCAGCGGCGCCTCAAGCCCGCAACCAACGTACGCACGATACTGCTCGTCCGTCGGATATTTGATATCCAACAGTACGCGGTCGGTCACCGACAACAGCGCCCTTACCTCGTCCGTCAGTATACTTCCCGACGTATCCAGGCAAGTGTTCATTCCCTTTTGATGGCAAGCGTCAAAGAAGGCTTGGACAAACGCCGCTTGCAAAAGCGGCTCACCGCCCGAAACGGTCACACCGCCCCGTTCGCCGAAATACTCGCGATAGCGCGCGGCCTTGTTTGCCAGCTCCTCGGCACCGTACGCCGTGCCTTTGTTGCACTCCCAAGTATCGGGATTGTGGCAGCAACCACAGCGAAGATTGCACCCTTGGGTGAACACGACGAAGCGAACACCGGGGCCGTCAAGCGTGCCCATCGTCTGGATGGAGTGCACCCATCCCATCGCGCTCATCTTACATTACCTCGTGGAAGGTACGGCTGATGACCTCGCGCTGCTGCTCGCGGGAGAGCTTGTGGAAGTTGACCGCATAGCCCGACACGCGAATGGTCAGATTGGGATAGGCCTCGGGATCCTCGTAGGCCTTCATCAGCGTCTCACGGTTAAGCACGTTGACGTTGATGTGGTGCGCCTTCTTGGCAAAATAGCCGTCGAGGATGGAAACGAGATTATCAACGCGCTCACCGTCGTCTCTGCCAAGTGCGGCAGGCGTGATGGAGAAGGTGTTGGAAATACCGTCACGGCAGTCGTCGTAGCTGATCTTGGCTACCGAGTTGAGCGACGCCAGCGCACCGTTTTTCTCTCTGTTGTGCATGGGGTTAGCGCCGGGAGCGAAGGCCGCGGTGGCCTTGCGTCCGTCGGGCGTCGCGCCCGTGTGCTTGCCGTACATGACGTTGGAGGTGATGGTCAGCACCGACAGCGTATGGATCGCCTTGCGGTAGGTAGGCGTCTTACGCAGCTCGGTGATGGTCTTGTGGGTCAGCTCCTTGGCGATCAGGTCGACGCGATCGTCGTCGTTGCCGTAGGTCGGGAATTCGCCCTCGGTATTGAAATCGACGATAAAGCCCTGCTCGTCCTTGATGGGACGGACGCTTGCGTACTTGATGGCACTGAACGAGTCGGCCACGACCGAAAGTCCCGCGATACCAAACGCCATAAAGCGCTCGACCGAGGTATCATGCAAAGCCATCTGCGTCTTTTCATACGCATACTTGTCGTGCATATAGTGAATGATGTTCATGGTGTTGACGTACAGCTTGGACAACCACGCCAGATAGATATCAAAACGGGCAACGACCGCGTCGTAGTCCAGCTTGTCCATATCCAGTACGGGCATCTGGGGGCCGATGTGAAGACCGCTCGTCGTGTCGTAGCCGCCGTTGATGGCGATCAGGAGCAGCTTTGCCAGGTTACAACGGGCACCGAAGAACTGCATCTGCTTGCCCAGCTTCATGGCCGATACACAGCAAGCGATGGCGTAATCGTCGCCGTAGATGGGACGCATGATATCGTCGTTTTCGTACTGAATGGAGTCGGTATCGACCGACACCTTGGCACAAAACGCCTTGAAGGGCGCGGGCAGATCATTCGACCACAGCACCGTCAGATTGGGCTCGGGGGAAGATCCCAGCGTATACAGCGTGTTAAGCATACGGAAGCTGGACTTGGTGACCAGCGTTCTTCCGTCCTCGCCCATGCCGCCGACGGCCTCGGTGATCCACATGGGATCGCCGCCGAACAGCTCGTTATATTCGGGGGTGCGCAAATGACGCGCCATGCGAAGCTTGATGACGAAATCGTCCATCAACTCCTGCGCGCCCGACTCGGTCAGCGTGCCGTTTGCCAGATCGCGCTCAATGTAAATATCAAAGAAGGTGCTGACGCGGCCCAGCGACATGGCGGCACCGTTTTGCTCCTTGATGGATGCCAGATAAGCAAAATAGGTCCACTGAATTGCCTCGCGGGTGTCCTTAGCGGGCTGGCTGATATCGTAACCGTACATCGCCGCCATTTCCTTCATATAACCCAGGAAGGCGATCTGCTTGGCGACCTCCTCGTCCAAGCGGATATGCTCGGCATCGAAATCGCCGTCAGCCAGCTTGGCCTTGTCCAGCTTTTTGCCCTCGATCAGACGGTCAACACCGTACAGCGCGACGCGGCGGTAGTCACCGATGATTCTGCCGCGGCCGTAAGCGTCGGGCAGACCCGTGATGACGTGGCACTTGCGTGCCTGGCGCATTTCATCCGTATAGGCACGGAAGACGCCGTCGTTGTGCGTCGTGCGGAAGCGGAACTCCTCCTCCACCTTGGGGCTGAGCTTGTAGCCGTAAGCCTCGCAAGCGTTACGCACCATGCGCATGCCGCCAAAGGGGTTGACACCGCGCTTTAAAGGGCGGTTGGTCTGAAGGCCCACGATCAGCTCGTTCGCTTTGTCAATATAACCGGGGGTATAGCTCGTCAGCGACGAAACGGTAGCCGTATCGATGTCCAGCACACCGCCGTACTGGCGCTCCAGTGCGAACAGCGACTGCACCTTTTTCATCAAATCGTTCGTACGATCGGTCGGACCTGACAGAAAGCTGTCGTCACCCTCGTACGCACGGTAGTTTGTCTGGATAAAATCACGGACGTTAATTTCCTCCTGCCAGACACCTTCCTTGAAACCTTGCCAATTGTTGTGTTTCATACGTTTCTCCTTTACTCAAAAGAATCGCCCAGACGGTCGGCATTGCTGCTTTGTACTCCCATGCGGTACTCCGCAAATCCGTCAGTCATACAAAGCCAATGATAGTATACACGAAAAAGCGCTGATTGTCAATAGCCTATCTCTCGCTCTTTTCCATGTTTTACTCTTTTTCACACTAATTCTTGTGGTGCATTATGACCAAAAGCGGAATATATAGTAGTTGTTCACAAAAAAGAATGCCACCCTGTTCACACAGGGCAGCATTCTTTCGTTATGCTTCAGGAAAGGATAAATGCGGCATCGACACGCTCACCCGTCGTATTGGTCAGCGCGATCACGTCACCGTCAGCGACCGTGAAAATGTAGCTGCCGCCCGTGATCTCCTGCGCGGCGCCGTTCAGCGTCAAGGTCAGGCCGTCGGCAGGCACGCTCATGGTCTTGCCTTCACCGCGATATACCAAAGCGACCGAGCCGTTGGCCGCCAGGCGAACCGAGCCGTTTCCAAAGACGGGGATCGGATCCTCTGCCGTGCCGCTGTACAGCTCCAGCTTGAACTCCACGGGATTGACCTCCTCGGCCGCCTTGGTGGAGACCGTAATGGATACCACGTCGCCCGCTGCAACCGAAATGCAAACGGACTTACCGCCGTCGGTGTAACCGGTGACAACGTAGCTGGTCAGATTATACATCATAATATTGTTGGATTCCGTTTTGCTCGTCAGCACCAGATAACCGTCCTTCTGCGCCGTGAAGCTATAGTAAACGGCACCCTCTGCAGGAACGTTGGCCGTCAGCGACTGTCCAAGCTCGGCGCGATAGGGATTATCCTGCGTGCCGGGCAGCGACTCAAAGCGAATGGCAATGGTGTTCTCCCCCTCGGCCGTGTTGGTCACGGTAAAGGGCATGGTGGAATTGGTATCCGCCGCGCCTGCGACCAGAATTCTGATCACGCCGTTTTCGGGCAGATAGTCCTTGCCGTCGTAGCTTACCTTGGCGTTGGCGTTTTCGATCACCAGATAACGGCTGCTCGTACCGCGGGTGAAGCAGTTGTAGGTCACGCCCGCGGGGAACGTCAGGCTCACGCTGTCGTCACCTACGTAATAAGGCTTTTCCTCCGAGCCGTCGGGGTTGTTGTCGATCGCAACGAAGTCAAAGCTGACCGCGCCCTCGGCAATTTCGATCACGGAAGCGTTGCCCTCAACGTACCAGCCCTCAGCCAACCCTTCAAAATTCACGGTATATTTGCCGGGAACGATGGCCTGCGCGATCGTACCCTGCGCATCGGTCACACCTTCCACCGTCATGCCGTCTTCGCTATGCATCGTCAAGGAAATGCCGGCTACAGGCTTTCCACTTTCATCCTTGAGCACGATGGTGCAATCCAACGGGGGCACGCAAACCGCGCCGCAGATCTCGCACAGATTATCGCCGTCGGTGTCGATATGATCGTCACACGTCTCAACCTCAACCTCCGCACCGCAAACGTCGCACTTGCCGTCCTCGTTGGCATCCACGTGCGTTTTGCAGGACTCGTTCGTCGGTTCGTCCGGCTTACAAGAGACCATAAAGAGCATCGTGGTCAGCGCCATGCAAAGAGCAAGCAAGACCACCGCAATTTTACTCATACGTTTCATTCTATTCCTCCAAAAACAATCAATATCCAATTGAACATCTTATTTTATCACAAAGTCTCACACAATGCAAGCCCTTCCGCCAAAAAGCACACAGCGCTCACCATATTTTTGCCAAACCGACACAAAAGGCACCGCATCCTTCGATGCAGTGCCCTTGTCTTTAGTTATCTTAATTTACCGAATATGGGAGATTACTGCGAAATCACCAGATTGATAATATCCGATGCGGAATTCAATGTTGCAACAATAAAGGTCTTAACTTCACCCTCAGTCATTTCGAACACGTACGGAGAAGTCATATTGCGAATCTCTGTACCGTACAGATCCTCAATGATAATGCAAGCGTTGGTTTCGCCTTCGGCAGCAGTCAACACGTACACACCTTCTGCAGGTGCGGTGAAGGTGATGGACGTGCCCCAATAGCCATTGGTTACGTTGATGGCATTGTCACCAACGATCAGCTTATCAACGGTTTCAACGTCTTCGTTGTTTTCCTCAATCTTGACCAGCGTCTGCGGAATCTTCAAAGGGGGGCACTGGAAGGTGTAGCTTCCGTCGGGAGCAACAGCGATCAGAATATCCAAGGTCAGTTCGCCATCCTTGTAAACGAGGATGCTGCCGTCAGCTCCGATCTCGTAGGTGTACGTGCCGGTATAATCCTTGCCGTTGTTATCCTCGATGTTCAGGACATTGCCGCTGAACGTCAGCTTATACAGCACCTGACCGAAAAAATCCACTTGATACTCGCCGTCAAGCGCATCGGGCTCGGTCTTCTCGCCCTGCTCTTCCTCACCAATGATCACGATCTCAATATAATCCTCTGCGATCTCCCAATCCTTGGATTGAACGTAGAAGCTGAGGGACTCGCCTGCTTCCAGATAGAAGGTATAAGGCATAACCTCAACCCAATCGCCGAATGCATCGTACAAGTCACCGTTCGTCTCACCATCTGCAAAAGAAACGGTATAGACGGCAGTTACGGGTGCGGTAAAGGTGACCTTAGTCTGGTCCTGGAAGAAGTTGGTGACCGTAACGTAAACGCTGTTCTCGCCGGGGACGAGCTCCACGCCGGGCTCCTCAACGGGGGCGCCCTCGAAAATCACGATCTCAATAAAGTCTTCGGAGATCATAAAATCAGCCGACTGAACGTAGAAGTTGAGGGACTCGCCTGCTTCCAGATAGAAGGTATAAGGCATGTTCTCGATCCACTCGGCATAGCTGTCGTACAGGTCGCCGTTGGTTTCACCATCTGCCCAAGCAATGGTAAAGGTGCCTGCGAAGGGCGCGGTAAAGGTAACCTTGGTCTGATCCTGGAAGAAGTTGGTGACCGTAACGTAAACACTGTTCTCACCAAGAACAAGCTCCACGCCGGGCTCCTCAACGGGGGCTTCGCCCTCGGAGATCACGACGTCAATGTAATCCTCTTCGATCATATAGTCAAGCGATGCAAAGTAGAAGACGATGCTCTCGCCTGCTTCCAGGGTGAAGGTATAGGGAATATTTTCGATCCAGTTGCCGAGTGCGTCGTAGATATCGGCATTGAACTCACCTGCTGCCAGGGACAGCGTAAAGGTACCTGCCCAGGGAGCCGTGAAGGTCATCTCAGTCTGCTGAGGCCAGGAATTGAGCACCTGAACGTAGACGCTGTTCTCACCCAGAACGAGAACGCCATCCGCAGGCTGTTCACCGCCCTGCGAGCCACCCTCCTGGGTGATGGTCAGGTCAACGGTATCGGGCTCGTAGTTTTCCGTCATGATAAGGAAGGTCAATACGTCTCCTTCCATTGCATAGAAGGAATAAGGAAGGTCAACCATTTCCGAGATATAAGTATCCTCAATGATAACGACCGCGTTATTTTCACCGATGGCGGGAGCCAGCGTGAAGTTGCCGGTCGCAGGAGCCGTGAAGGTCATGTAGGTGCCCATCCAGCCGTTTTCAACCAGGACGGCGTTGTCGCCGACCGTCAGCTGGTCCGAGGTCTCGCCACCGCCGATGTCACCACCCGAGCTGGGAACCAGAGGCTGTGCCATCATCAGTTCGGGGCACTGGAAGGTGTAGCTGCCGTCGTAGGAAACGCCGATAACGATGTCCGTCGTCAGCTCACCGTCCAGATAAACGTCGATGCCGCCCTCAGCGTTAACCTCATAGGTATAGAAACCACCGCGCAGATTTGCATTATCGTCTACAACCGTCAGCATGCCGTTGTCAAAGGTCAGCGTATACAGGATCGTACCGTAGAAGTCTACGACGTACTCGCCGTCGGGTCCTTCTGCAGGCTCATCCTCGCCGCCCGGCTCACCATCAACCTGAACCAGCGGCTGTGCAATCGTCATGCCGCTGCACTGGAAGGTAGGATTGCCGTCCAGACCAACGCCAATGATGATGTCGCTCTCGGTACCGTCCTCATTGAGAATGGTCATGCCGGTAGCGGGAGAGCCGGTGTAGGTGTAAGTACCGGTATACTGAGTGGTATTGTTATCCACAACGATCAAAGTACCGTTGTCAAAGGTCAGAACGTACAGACCCTCCATCAGGAAGTTGACGTTATAGGTGCCGCTGAGCTCATCACCGGCCACAGGGCCCGAAGCCTCGGTGTGGGTCACGGTGAAGGCGGGCATGTTATTCCAACTGAAGGTGCCAAGAGCACTATCCAGATAGAACGGAATTGCCGCTACGCCGTCAGCGTTGGAGTAGGTCAGCTCGCCGCCTGCGTACAGGTAATCGTACGTACCCGTCCAGCCGGTATTGTTGTTATCCACAACGGTGAGGGTACCTGCCGTACCGTCTGCCGCGATGGGATTGAAGGTAAGCTCGTACACCGACATGCCGAAGAAGGATACCTCGTACTTGCCGTCAAGAACGTCGGAAACGTCGAAGGTCGGCAGTTCCATCGTCGTGACGGTCAGCGTTGCCGTGATCTCGGGATTTTCCTTGGAAACCAGGGTGATCACAAAGCTGCCGATCTCGGTGGTGCTCAGCGTGTAGGTGCCGTCGCCGTTATCGGTCAGCGTTGCACCGGTCACGCCGGCAGCAAGGGTTGCGGTGAAGGAGCTGTCAGCGTACGCGTTGACGCCTGCGCTGAAGATCACGCTTGCCGCACCGTTATCATCAACGTAAACGGTGTGCTCGCTCTTATCAGCATAAATGCCGTTTTCGCTGACCGTAGGATAGATCTCGGTGACCGCAGGAGCAGTAACCTCAACCGTCAGCGTTTTGGTCGTCTGTGCCGTTTTGATGGTCAGCGTGTAGGTTCCCTGCGGGCTGGAGAACAGCATGATCGTGCCGCCCCAATAGGACGTTCCGCCGCTGCCCTCGTATTCAATCGTAACGTTGTCCAGATCCAGAACGGCAGTTTCGGGAACCAGGTTGGTAATGCACATCGAGAAAGTATTACCTGCCTCGATCTTGATGGTATCGCCAAGAGGCTTGTCGGCCAGAATCGGCTTGGTGCCGATCCATTCGCCGTTTTCATCAAACACGTCCTCTGAGCCCAGCTTTTCATACAGCTCGTAGTCGGTCAGGAATACATCCTCGGGATTATACTTGAATGCCAGATCACGCTTGCCGCTCGTCTGCTCAACGTAGTAGTTGTATACCGTGTTGGGAACGAGGTTGGTGGTGTGATAGGTCGTGCCGTTTTCGTCTGCCTCGCAGTTATACTTGGCAGAAGCAACGTAAGCGTACTTGTAGGTATAGTCCTCGCCCAGTGCGAAGGCGACCTGAACCTGATACAGCGTCTCTACCGTATCACCGTACAGAATGGGCTGGGAGAAGGTAAAGACGTATACGGGCATACCCTCGTAGCTGACGATGAATTCGGTCAGATCCGCGTTGGGATTTGCCTTGGCCTTCTCGTAAAGGCCGGTGATCAGCGCAGTAACACCGTAGAAGGTATCCTCGGCGTCGTCATCGTCGCCAAAGACCTGCGAGAAGCCGTAGCCGTCGATCAGCGAGCTGGAAGGCTCGTATGCCTTACCGACAGAGCCGTCTGCATACTCCTCGATACCAAACATGGCACCCTTGTAGAGCATGTACCAGTAGCTCATCTTCTCGTCATAGGTCAGATTATGCTCGGAGATCGTCGAGCTGTTCGCGCCCAGCAGATAGTCGATCGCCACCTGATACTTCATCCAGGTATCATACTGGAAATCAACGTGTCCGCCGTTGACCAGATGGTCGTAATATTCACCCATTTCCACAGCCTTATCGACCGTGATGGTACCCTTGACGTAGCCGCAAACGGCGCACAGGCCCATATCGTCGTAGTCGTGTGCCTCTTCGTCCTCAACGACGCTGTGGCCGCACTCTGCCGCATGCCAGTGGTTATTCGCGTCCATCGCCCACGCCTCGGTAATAAAGCTGTGCTCGTGGCCGCCGTCGTATGCGCAAACGTCGCACGCGCCGTCGTTGTCGGCGTCAGTGTGCGTTGCCTTATCCTTCACGTCAACGGAGCATCCGCAGCTAACTGCGTACCAGTGGCCGCTCTCGTCCGAGGTGAATTCGGTTGCGTAGGTATGGGTATGATTGTAATCATATCCACAAACGTCACAGACGCTGTTTTTGTCCGCATCTGCGTGTGCTGCTACGGAAACCTTCGCGGTGGCGCAGTCCTCGCCGTCCTTGCAGGTTGCCGCGTGCCAGTGATTGGTCTCGTCCATCGACCAGACGTCACTAAAGGTGTGTTGGTGTGCATCCGCAACAGGAGCGTCGTCGTCGCAGGATACGAACATCATCGTAACGAGCAACAGCGCACATACCAACAAAGCAATGTATCTCTTCATAATAAAGAGCCTCCTTGGAAAATTTATTTCAAATTCCTTTGAAATCAAAAATAATGGGGGTCGGAATACCCTTCCGACAAGGGAACGAACTGTTTCGTCATTTCTTTACGTAATAGCCGCAGGCAAACAACCATTGATCCTCTTCGGTAGCATCCACTTTGACCGTCGGATTGGATTCAACCCAGCCTTGTCCGTCGGCAAAATAGCGTTGGGAAACGCTAAAGCCCTGCAGGAAGTGACGGATCTCCTCAGTCACGGCGTAGACACCGTCCGAATTGGTGAAGGACGCATAGCCCAAAAGCCGCTTGGGGATCTCGCCGTTGGCCGCTTGAATTTCGGCCACGATATCGTCGGGAAGCCGTCTGCAATCCGCGTGACAGCTCGTGCAGGACTCACCACAAACGCCGTAGCAGGCGTTCGAGGTAAGGCAAGGACATTCCGTAACGCAGAAGTACATACCCGCGTCACCCGGCTGGTCAACCAGCAAGGCCGGCAATCCTTGAATGAACAGCTTATGGTTTTCCGTTCCGTATACGGTCAGCGACTTGTTGCCGGGATCTTCGATGTGAGTAAAAGCCAGCTCGGTAAAGCGGTGAGGCTGTGAGATCTTTGCATACAAGATCTCACCATAAGTGCCGGTCTCCGCATCGTAGACGTGATAGTATCCGTCGCCGCCCTCTTCGCGCGGCCACAGCTTGAACATACTGCCGTCGTACTCGTACCGTCCTTCAACCCCCTTGGTGGTCGTTTCCGCCCACTTGAAGGTGTATTCGCTCGGGTCGTACTCGGGCGTCTGAATGAAATCCTCCGTAGGAATGATCATCTCTGCGTTACCGAGGCCCAGCGAGAAGGAACCGTTGAGCTGAATGGCGATATCCACGTAAAGCGGATAGATACCGTTCTTGGAGTCGGCGTGCACCGCAAAGGTAAACACCGCCTGACCGCCCGTGCTGATCTGCTCGTCCGCAATCTCGACGATATGCTTGAAATTCCGGGTGTAGCCCGAGGAAATGCCGCCGTCGTTGAGCGTATAGGAGAAGGTCTTATAGGCCACCGATCCCGTATACACGTCAACCATAGGATTGTAGTTGCCCTCGGCCGTGCTCACCCAGGATTCGACCGAATACGTACCGCTGGTGCTGGGCGCGTATTGGAAGAACACCTTATGCTCGGCGTCGGTCAGCTGGACGCGATATACGCCCGTTTTGCTGATCTCAATGCAATCGTACATGCCCGTGCCGTAGCCCGAGGTACGGATCGGCTTATAAATATCAATCACAATATTCTTTTTATCGTTGGTCGCCACGTAGGCGTTGGGGTTATACAAATACCCCTCAGGCAGCCCCTTGAGGGTCACCTGATAGTCACCGTCCAGTCCCGACACGCGAGCGACGCCGTCCGTTCCGAAATCGGCCACGTAGAAGGAAAACCCGTCCGTCCACTGGGCCTTCATTTCATCCTTGGCCTTGGGAATGTACGGCTGGCCGTTATAACGGATGGAAACGGTAAAGGCGTCCGGATCGTCCTCAGGATTTCCGGAGGAATCGGGCGGCGTGCCCGGCTCACCGTCACTCGGCCCGTCTTCCGGTCCCTGCAGAGGCGGTCGATATTCACCGCACGCCGTCATGAACACAAGGAGCAGGACGATGAGCAAAAGTATAAAGCTTTTTTTCATTTGAATCTAACCATTTCTTTCTTTTGTTTGGTCACAGCGCTATCGTCGCCGCGATCATTTCGTTTTGGCAGCGGAGCGCTTGAACAGGCCCTTGACGTCGCTCCATTTCATCTTACGGATGATAATGTCGAGGACGTAAAGCGCGACGGCCGCGATCATGAACGGCACGGTAAAGGTCAAACGGTAGGTCGCCACGCGGGCGTCCGTCTTCGAGAGATCGGGGATCTCACCCTCGCTGACCGTTCCGCGGTGCCGTATCGCCGCGTGAAGCGTCGAAGCGTCAAAATTAGCGAAGCTGTCATATTCGGGAGAATAAGAAATGTAAAAGTCGGAGGTTGAGGTAAAGGAACCCGACGGCGCGCTGTAGGTCACGCTGATGGCGTAACGGCCAAGCGCGGGCGTTTCAATGCGGTAGAAATAGCGGGACGCGTCAAAGGTCAGCTTCTCGGTCATAGTCGTTCCGTCGGGGTGGGTGATGGTGACCTCAACCGTCGCGTAAGGATTGAGCACGGCGGGAATGATCTCGATATTGGAATAAATACCGTCGTATTTCACGTCCAGTGAGTAAGGATAGTCGATCTTCTGCTCGGGGATATTGACGTCAAGCACGTTCTGCAAGAACGTCTGTCCTGCCGTCGACTGCCAGTTGGCCGCCCAAGCCCCCGAAACCGCTCCCGTAAAGGAGGAAACCTTACCGTTGCCGTACTTCCAGTAAGCGTACAGCGGCACCTCTACGATATCGCCGCTCGCCTTTTTATAGTCGACAGTCAGCACCGTCTGGGCGCTGATCTTGGCCTTGCTGTGAACGTAGCCCATGATGGAGGGCAGATAGGAAACACCCTTGAGCACGTCGTCCTTGGGGCGAGCAATGTGAACCAGCGTTTCGCCCTCAATAACGGACTCGGTCACGTCGTCGGCAATGTCCGAGAACACCAGCTCTGCCAGTGCCTCTTCGTTCTTAATGTAATAGTATTCGCCATTGCCCGCCGCCGCGAGATTCTTGAGCATATTAACGCCCACGTTCTCGTTATTGTAGGGGTTCATGGTCGAAAGATAAATGTCGTTGGCGTACATGTACTGCGCCACCTGGACGGGGGTCATTTCCCTGTCCTCGATCTTGACGATCTCGGCCGTGTAGTTCATACCGTCGCTGATCAGCATGACCTGCTTTTGGGAATGCTGCTGGGCGATGATATGGTTGAGCGCCGCCGCAAGACCGCCGCCGATGGAGGTGCCTTGACTGGGCTGAATGGCGTTGATCTTCTTGGCAATGTCCTCGCGATTGGCCGCCTTGGTCGTTGCCTGAATGATCTTGATATCGCCCGCGAAGGTAACAACGGCCACGTCGTCCTCGTCGCTGAGCAGATTGAGCAGATGGATGGCCGCCTGCTTGGCAACTGCCAGACGGGAAGCGGTATACATACTGCGGGATACGTCAATGACGATGGTAAACAGCTTGGGATCCTGCGTGCTGTTGCCGAATTTAACGGGCAGCATATTTTCAAGACTTTCCAGCGTGCTGTCCGTCTTGTTCTGGATCTTGGTGTCACCAATGGTCACAAGGCTCTTGCCGTACTGCGACACGACCGTTTCCACGCTTTCAACGAAGGCGGAAACATTGTTCACCTCGCGGATGTCGATGTTTGAGAGCACGATCTCATCGTACAGGCAAAGCTCTTCAACACTGCAAGGCACATTGCGGGGATCCTCGTGCAGCTTGACGGTCGGATGGTTGGCAAACTGCTCCTTGGCCTTGTTGAAATCGCGGTGATCCGCACAGATGAGCATGACGTCGATGCTCGCCTTATCGCCGTACAGCGCGGCGATCGCGGTGATATCCGCAGGCTCTGCGGTCACGAGCAACGATCGGATCTCGTCGCTGACCGTCTGTCCAAAGGAATAGCTGTTGTTGTAGGAGGAGGCATCCTCTGCCGCCGCTACGCGGATCTCATAGCTGAAATTGCCCGCGACGTCGGTCGGAAGCTCGAAATTGACGACGTTGTAGCCCTTGGTCAGCTCCACGGCACGGTCTGCCAGCTTTGTGCCGTCGCGATAGACGGAAACGACCGCACGCGCGTCGGTATTGGACTGCACCAGCGCATCCGCCGTAGTTTTATGATTCAGATAGGTCGCCTTGGTATAAGCAACGCTCGTCAGCTGAACCTCGGCTACGCCCTCCTTGAGATTGCTGTTCAGATAGATCGCGTCGATGGCAATATCCTGCGCCACCAAGCGCTCGACTGCGGCAACCATGCCCGTCACGTCCTCGTTGACCGTTTCCTTACCGTCGGTCAACAGCACGACGCGCTTGAGAACGCCCTCACCAAACAGCGTGCTCGCGTATTCAAGCGCCGAGGCGATGTCGGTTGCGGTGTTATCGACCGCCGCGTCCTTGACGCTGGTCAGCTCACCGCCCAGCTCGGTATGAAGCACGTAGTCCTTACCGAAGCAAACGACGCCGAGCTTGGCGTTTTTGGGGAGATTGGCCTGAATCTCGGCGATGGTCTCGTCCACCTGATCAAGATTCTGATTGGTCGAATAGGAAACGTCCGCCACGACGATGACCTGCGTCTGGGTCATGACTGTCGTTACGACGGTGCCTGCCACCGCCAAAGAGACCAAAACGAGAATGATGAGGTGCAGAATAAGCGAGGTGATCACGCTTTTGCTCTTATTGTCCTTACGAATGGCGATGAAGTAAGGAACGAGGATTCCGATGGCCAGCGGAAGGAGCAACAGCAGCCACAAGGGATTATCGAAGCTGATATTTCTCATAGCAATACACCATCCAATCCGCCAGGAACAAAAGCGCCAAGCAAATAAACAAAACCATCAACGGATCATACGTTCCGTCAAAGCCATCGGTCGATGCTTCGCCCTGCAAACCGATGCGCTCGGCGCTCGGCGAGGGGATACGCTCCGCCTCGGGCACCGCAGAATAAATGTAGAATTCACTCGGAATGTTGGATACCGTCACGGTGATGGTATACGTTCCCGCCTCGCTCAGCGGGAAGGTAGCCGTCGCCAGATCGGTGTTCAGATACGTCACCTTGCCCAAAGGGCTCTGCACGCGAATGCTGTTGCAGTTGGCAATGACGTTGACCGACGCCTCGTCCCCCGCAAAATAATTCACCTCTTCGATGACGTCGGGGAAGGAGAAGGTCATAAGATTGTCGACCATAACGATAAAATCAACCAGCATGGGCAAGTTGGAGTTATGCAGGTCGAAGGCAAATACCACCTCGCGGTGTCCGCCTGCGTTGGTGCCTGCGAACACGATGGGATTGCCCTTATAGGAAAACAGCGTCGTAAAATTACGATACAGGCTGCACTTGACGTATTCCGAAATATAGATCTCGTCGCCCTCGATGCCCCGGATCATTTTCTTGGCAACGCTGGAGGAGGAGGTCGTCTTTTCCAACAGCTCGCCGCGCGAGAGCACGACCTCACCCTGAACGCTGAAGCCCGCGTCGGGAATGCTTCCCTTGGGATCAAAATACCACACCGCTCCGTCGTTCGGCGCCTGGGTGGGCGTACAGCAATCAAAGATGTAAAGTCCGTAGCCTCGAATGGTGGAATTGTAATCCTCGGAGGAGATCACGTCCACCTTGGTATGTCCGACCGCGCCCAGCGCCGTTTCCAGGAAGAAGGGCGTATCCGACACCAGCAAAATGCTGTAGGTATCTTCACTTTTTACGTTGTAAATGATATATTCGTCGTCATACGAAAGCGCGTCCTCACCGCTGATGATTAGACGAAGCGAGGTGAAGGTCTTGAGCATGGCGGTCAGTTCAAAGGGAACGGCCTCGTCCGCCTTGAGCTGAAGCTGTGCCGTTGCAACAGCCTCCTCACCGCCGTCCGCATAAGCGGAAACGGTGACGTCGCGGTCCTGACCGTGCGCACGCACGTCGCCCTTGAGCGTCAGCTGTCCGCCCGACAAATCCCAGATCACACCGCCAAGAGAGGCATTCTTTTCGTCTGCCGCAACGTTGATGACCTCGATATTGGTAACGCTTTCATAGGTCGTATCGGTCACGAGATAGGTCAGCACGGAGGGATTTTCATCAAAATATCCCTGTGCCTCGCCCAGCGCGTCGGTCTGATCGACCGCCACGTAGCCCTCCTCTACCGCATTCAGTAGCTCAATGGCCTGCTTTTTATCCGTCGTCTGCTCGAAGACGGTGGTCGTTACGTCGCTGACCACGATCAAGGAATAGCGGCTGCCGTCGGTGGCGCGGTTGATGATCGACTCGATCTCATCCTTGCCCCGCTCAAAGCGGCTGACACCCTCCGTCTCCATGTTCATACTGCCCGAGGCGTCCAGAAGGAAGCAATATTCCTTGGCTGAATCGGGAACGGTAATGATGGGATGGGCGATGATCAACGAAATGATGGCCACGGCCAGAATCTGCAAGACCAGGCTGATGATACCCGTCAAGGGGCTGACGGGACGCTTGCGCTTGAGAAATTTCTCACTCAGCGTCCAAAGGTAGGTGGAAGCGACCGTCTGTTCCGCATATTTACTTTTTATAATATAGATCAGGATCAGAATGGGAATGCCGATCAATCCCAAAAGACCCAATGGGAAAAGAAAATTCACTTCAATACTCCAATATTTACCAATTTGCCAAAGAAGATCTCGCTCACGCTGTCCTCGGCGCTGACCAGCATATAGTCGGCACCGCGCGCCATGCAATAGTCTCTGATACGCTCGGTGGCGTATTTCAAAGCCTCTTTGTACGCCTTGACGATCTCTCTGTCGATGTTTTTGCGATAGTAGCGCGAGGTGTTCTCCGAGTCAAACAGATGCATCTTACCGCGGATCTGGGGATTGAACTCCTCGCGAGTCAGGACCTGCATACAGAGAATGTCTCGTCTGCGATCGGCCAGATAATCGATGGCGTCCTCGTAGTTGTTGTCGGTCAGAAAATCCGAGATGATGACGGACAGACCGTCACCGCGACCGACGCTCGTGGGCAATATCGCCCGGCTGATGTAGCTGTCGCCCTCAAAAACGATATCGTTGAGCTTGCCGATCTCGGACAGATACGTCTCCTTGCCCACCATACCGCGGATAATCTCCTGCACTTCGCCCTCATGGATGGTGTAGACGGACACGCGGTCCATCTCGCAAACCGAGAGATAGGCGATCGTTGCCGCCAGGCGGATGGCCTGCTCTGCCTTTTTGCTGTCACCGTATTCCATCGAACGGCTGGCATCGATATAAATTCTCGTATGCATCTGGCGCTCGTCAAAATACAGCTTTTCGTACAGCTTGTCAAAGCGGGCGTAGGCGTTCCAGTCGATCTTGGTGATATCGTCGCCCGGCATATAGTCGCGGTAGTCTGCAAACTCGCAGGAGGAACCGAAGTTCTTGCTCTGCCGCAGACCGCCGAACATACCGCCGAGGTTGTTCTTCAGAAGCGACTGCAGCGTTTCGATCTGCTGCAGCAGCTCCTCGTTAATGACCAGATATCCCATATTATTTCTTGGTTGCCTTAATGAGCTGTGCAACCACGTCGTCAACCGTCAGCTTATCGTTGACGGCAGCGTAATTGATCTTGATTCTGTGGCGAAGGACGGGCGCCGCCAGCGCGTTGATATCCTCGTAGGACACGTTGTAGTTGCCGTTGATCAGCGCTCTTACCTTCGCGCAGGTGATCAGCGCCTGAGCCGCACGGGGGGATGCACCGTACTTGATGTACTTCTTGGCCACGTCGCTTGCGCCCTCGATCTCGGGATGGGTGCCCGAAACCAAGCGAGCCGTGTAGTCCAGCACCTCGTCAATAACGGGGACGGTAGCGGCCAGCGCTCTCATTTGGAGAATTTCCTCACCGTTCACAACAGCCTCGGCCGTTTCGTCCATCGTGACCTGAGTCATCTTGACGATGTCGATCAGCTCGTCGTTGCCGGGGAACTTCATGATCAGCTTGAACACGAAGCGGTCCATCTGTGCCTCAGGCAGCGGATAGGTACCGTCCTGCTCGATGGGGTTCTCGGTCGCCAGCACGAAGAAGGGCTCGGCGAGCTGATAGGTATCGTTACCGATGGTCACCTTGTGCTCCTGCATGACCTCCAGCATGGCCGACTGGGTCTTGGGCGTTGCACGGTTGATCTCGTCCGCAAGCACCAGATTGGCAAAAATGGGGCCCTTGCGGAAGACGGTGTTCAACTTGCCGTTTTCATCCTTTTCGATGATGTTCGTACCCGTGACGTCCGAGGGCATCAGGTCGGGGGTGAACTGAATACGGGAGAAAGGCAGGCTCAGCACGTGTCCGAGCGAACGGACCAGACGCGTCTTACCGACACCGGGTACACCCTCCAGCAGTACGTTACCGCCTGCGATGATGGCGATGATGACGTTATCAATGATCTCGGTCTGTCCGACGACGTCGCGGCGAAGCTCGCTCTTGATCTTTGCGACCTTCTCGCTGAATGCCTTTACGTTTTGATTATGTTCCATGGTTTATCTTACCTTTCTCTTTGCGTTAATCGTTCTTATCTTTGTAGTACAGATCGGCGAAGTACTTGTCGATGAAGGCCTTGATCTCATCCGACAAGGTACGCTCCTCCATATCCGTTACTTTTTGTCCGTTGTATTCGTCAATGACGTCACCGTACTTGACGTGAGTTTCGTCCTTGGGATAGTAAATGGCGTCGTCGCTGCCGTAAATGACCTCGCCGCTGCCCTTACCGCCTCCGCCAATGACCTCATCCTCCTGCTCCTGCTGCTCGTTGTCCTCGGTCGAGGCCTCCTCGTCGTCGGGATATTTGAGCTCGTCGGGCAGATCGTTCCAGGCGATGCCGAAAATGCTCATCAGCTCGTTATTGGTCGTGTCCGTCGTTGCGCGGTTGATGCCCTGCTGACTGAGCGCAGGACTCATCTGCTCCGCCGCCGACTCGAAGACACGCGTCAGCGCCGTGCCTCTTTCCTCCTCGCCCAGCTCGTCAACCGTCTTGGCGAATGCCGCCAACGCTTGCGAGAATTGCTGCAGCGCAACGTACAAGGGGTCAGTTTCCGTCACCTTGGCCGCGTCCGCCGCAACGGAAAGCGCAGTAGAGAGGCTGTTGACGTCAGCCTTGATGGCATCGCCTTCAAGGCTTGCCTTAAGTGCTTGATATTTACTTTCAAGGATCGGATCCGCGGGTGTGCCGATCGCCTCGGCCAGCTCCTTCAGCTTGGGGCTCGTCGAGCTTTTCATGGCACGCACCAACGCGGTGTAGGTATTGATGCCGTCGGTCACCGCGTCGATCTTGACCATCGCGGTCGTGACCGTTTGCTTCATCTGCGTTTTCGTATCGACGTATTCCAGGTCGGAAAGCAGTTTTTCCAGCGTCTGCACGACCTCACCCTTGCCGTCCTCCACCATGTCGGAGGCCTTGACCATATCGATCAGGGCGCGAACGGCGGTAACGTGCCACTCGCTCAGCTCCCACGCCTCGTTTTCGCTCTCGTTATCCTCGCCCGGCGTTGCACTCTCGGTACGGACGGGCATAACGAACGCGGTCAACAGCACCGCGACCGCCAGCACGGGAAGAACCGCACCAAGCCACGCGCGCTTGCGGCGCAATCGTTTGGAGGTCACCGCTCCGAGGATATGCTCGGTATCCTCGCGCTGCATATCCAGCATCGCGCCCTGCTCGCCGCGGAAGGCAAGCATGGTCTGCACCTTTTCGTTCAAGGACAGCTGATCGTCCAACCGCTTGGCAACGCGTTTTTCAGTTGGGAAAGCGACCAACAGCGCAATGGCGATCACAATCACCGCCACACCCGCGCCTGCGCCAACGCAAAGCAAGAGGTCGGGCGAGAGCGCCGCCAGCTTCTGCGCGATCGCAATTCCCGCGGCCGTCAAAGCGCCCAGCGCCAGTCCCAAAGCAAGGAACCGAACGATCGCGCCAAGGCGGATCCTGGCTTTCAGTTTTTCAAAATTTATACTCATGAAAACGTTCCTTTCGAACCTTATCTACCTTACGATCAAGTGCATAAAAAAACACTCATCCACAATAAAAAATAGTTATATTTAGTATACCATCAAGGGCCGATATTGTCAAGGCTCATCACCGTTTTTTCACACAAAATTCGCATTTTTCCATCATAAATAATAATCCCTCTTTTTTCTCACAGCCACGAGGTCATTCAAATGAAAAAAAGAGGTGCTTGCGCACCTCTTTTTTTCGTGAATTTTTATTTCATGAACACGTACATCAAAAGGAAAGCCAGAGCGATGATACCAAGCACCACCAGCATAGGCTTGAACATCATACGAACTGCGTTACAGTAGGTCTGCCACGGCGTCTGATTTGCCGATACCGTGGGCTTGGGGCGATCTTTTTTTCCTTTGGAGGAAAACATGCCACCGCTCGTACCCGACATATCCGCAATGGTGCGGCCGTCGTCGATATAGATGATCTTTTCTTTTTTCTTTTTCTGTTTCTTATTGCTCATGAAAGCACCTCACTAAATCATCAGTTCGTTCCCTGCTCCTCCAGCATATGGCAGGCCGCAAAGTGTCCCTTTTCGTACTCACGGTAGGTGGGAGGCACGTGACGGCAGATCTCCTTGGCATAGGGGCAACGCGTGTGGAAACGGCAGCCCTTGGGAGGATTGGCGGGGGACGGGATATCGCCCTTGAGCACGATACGGTTCATCTTAACGTCGGGATTCGGATGAGGAATCGCCGAGAAGAGTGCTTGCGTATAGGGATGCAAGGGATGCGAGAAGATATCCTTTTTATCACCGAACTCGACCATCGAGCCCAGATACATAACGCCGATCTTATCCGAAATAAACTTAACAACGGACAAATCGTGCGAGATGAACAGATAAGTCAGACCCATCGACTGTTGCAGATTTTTGAGCAGGTTGATGATCTGCGCCTGAATGGACACGTCGAGCGCCGATACGGGCTCGTCGCACACGACCAGACGGGGATTGACCGTCAGGGCGCGGGCGATGCAAATTCTCTGGCGCTGGCCGCCCGAAAATTCGTGGGGATATCTTTCGTAGTAATAGTCGCGAAGACCGCACTTTTCCATCAGATCCAGAACGTAGTCCTTGACCTCGTCCTTGGGCACGACGTTATGTACCGTGACCGGCTCGGACAAAATGCCGCCGACCGTGCTTCGGGGAGGCAGAGAGGAATAGGGGTCCTGGAAGATGATCTGCATTTTTTTGCGGATATCACGCATCTGCGAGGACTTGAGATCGGTGATGTCCTGGCCGTCAAAAATGATCTGACCGCCGTTCGAGGGATGCAGCTTGAGAATGGTTCGGCCAAGCGTCGTTTTACCGCAGCCCGACTCACCAACGATGCCCAGCGTTTCGCCGGGGGCAAGCTTGAAGGACACGTCGTCAACGGCGATCAGCTCCTGCAGTACCTTGCCCGTCATGGATTTCTTGATGGGGAAGCATTTGCGCAGGTGGCGAACCTCGAGCAGCGCGTCGGGATCGAAGGGCTTTTTGCCGTCCTCCTCGATCTGTGCCTTGCGAGCCGCGAGGAATTTCTCTTGTTCGGCCGCGTCGTCGTATGCGCACGCAGGAGCATCGATCACGGCTTCGGTATTCAAATTTTTCTCGTCAGCCATTTTCGTTCTCCTCATTCTTATCGTACAGGTGGCACGCCACGAAGTGGGTGGGGCTTACTTGGATCATACCCGGATACTCGCCCGAGCATTTGCCGATGCACTTGGAGCAGCGCTCCTTGAAGTAGCAGTAATTGGGCATATTGATGGGGTTGGGCACGTTGCCGGGAATGCTGAACAGCTCGTCGTCGCTCGAATCCAGCGTAGGCTTGGACTTTTGCAGACCGATGGTGTAGGGATGCATGGGATTGTGGAAAATCTCGCGCACGGTTCCCTTCTCAATGACGCGACCCGCGTACATGACGACGACGTAATCCGCCATCTCGGCAATGATGCCGAGGTCGTGAGTGATCAGCATGACCGAGCCATCGATCTTGGTCTTGATATCACGCAGCAGATCGAGGATCTGCGCCTGAATGGTCACGTCCAGCGCGGTGGTCGGCTCGTCCGCGATGATCAGGCGAGGATTGCAAGCCAGCGCCATAGAGATCATAACGCGCTGACGCATACCACCCGACAGCTCGTGGGGAAACGCCTTATACACACGCTCAGGCGCGGCAATACCGACGAGATTGAGCATCTCCATCGACTTGGCCTTGGCCATTTCCTTAGTCGCACCGGGCACGTGAATGAAGGTGACCTCATCCAGCTGCTCACCAATGGTAAATACGGGATTGAGCGAGGTCATGGGCTCCTGGAAGATCATAGCGATCTGCTTGCCGCGCAGGCGGTGCATCTCGTCGATGGGCATCTTGGCGATGTCGTAGATCTTCTCCTCAGTCTCATACATCAGCACGCCCTGCTCGTCCGTTGCCTGAACGGGAACCATGATGGGCTGACCTGCCTTATCGGTGCAGACGTTGCCCTTCTTGTCCTTCTTCGGCTCGCGAACGATCTCGCCCTTATCGTCCTTGACGTAAAGGGGGATGGGATTGCCGTGCTCGTCGCGCTTGTAATCCAACGCGCGGAAGCGGATGTCACCCGAGTAGATCTGACCCTGCGGACCTTGAAGCAAACGCATCACGGACATACTGGTGACGGACTTGCCGCAGCCCGACTCACCAACGACACCGACCGTTGCGTTCTTGGGCACGTCAAACGAAACGCCGTTGACCGCCTTGACCACGCCCTGCTCGGTGAAGAAGTAGGTGTGAAGATCATCGATCTCAAGGATGTTGGATTCGTCCTTGAGTTCAGTCGTAAATTCGGATTCAGGCGCCTTACGGTGCTTGAATTTTTCCAGCTCGCGCATCACTTTGGCATTGGCCTTGGCAATCGCGCGAATTTCCTTACCCGAAAGGTAATTGGATTTCTTGGTGGATTTCAATTCTTTCTTAGCCATCACACTCATCTCCTCATCTTGGGGTCAAGCGCGTCGCGCAAGCCGTCGCCGACAAAGTTGAAGCCCAGCACCGCGATAACGATGCAAATACCGGGAGGTCCCCAGATATTGAAATAGTTTTCAAGAATGTCGGTATTGGTGGAAATGATGTTGATCATGGTACCCCACGCGGCGTACGGTGCCTTAACGCCAAGGTTCAGGTAGGACAGCGTTGCCTCGTACAGGATCATGCTACCAAGGCTCAAGCTCATCTGAACGATCAGCTGGGGCATAACGTTGGGCACCAGATGCTTGAAGATCTTGCGTCCCGTCGAGTAGCCCATCGCCTCGGCCGCTACCATGTATTCCTGCTCGCGCAGCGAGAGGATCTGACCGCGCACAAGTCTTGCCGTGCCGGGCCAGGAGAACAGCGTCAGATAGATCATCAAAAGGTAAATACGGTACTTCGCGTCGATACCCGCGGAGTCCAGAATGGTACTGATGATCAGAAGGATCGGGATGCCGGGCAGACACATCAGCACATCGCAAACACGCATGATGATATTGTCGATCGCGCCGCCGAAGTAACCCGAAATACCACCCATGATGACGCCAAGCACCGTGATGACGAACACGGCGATAAAGCTGACCGTCAGCGAGATGCGGCCGCCGTACATCAGACGGACGAAGACGTCATAGCCCTCGTTGTCCGTACCCAGCGGGTGATCCCACGAGATGGGGGCGCGCAGATTGTCCTTTAGATATTTTTCCGTCGTCTGCTTGATGGTATACGTCTGACCGTCGGCCGTGGTGAAAGTCGTTTCGGAGGTCGTGTATTCGATCTTACCCGACTCATCCAGCTCGGTCTCGCCCCACTTGCCGTCGCTCGGATCGTAGTGGATCATGCCGTACTCGTCGACCGTGCCCAAGTCAGCCAGGAACAACGGTCCGACGAAGCTGAACAGAAACAGTCCAACGACCATCAGAAGTCCCACGATACTGAGCTTGGAGCGGAAGAAGCGGCGCACGACCATGCGCGTAGGCGACATCAATCGGACGTTTTTGTCCAGCGGCACCTCGGTATCGGGCACCGCGGTTGCAGTTTCTGCCGCAGGGGCGGAGGCCAGCATTTCTTCGCTGTTGTTTACGTTCTCGTTTTGATTCACGTTGCAATCCTCCCTTCCCTCATTCCAGCTTGACGCGCGGGTCAACGACCGCGTACATCAAGTCAGAGAGCAGTACGCCCAGGACGCTCAAAATTGCCAGGAACATATTGTATCCCATGATAAAGGGGATATCACCGCGGTTCATGGCGTCCAGCGCGACGTTACCGATACCGTCAAGTCCGAAGACCTGCTCGGTGATGATCGCACCCGAGAAGAGCGAGGGCAGAAGTCCTGCCAGCGTGGTGACCAGCGGGATCATGGTGTTGCGGAAGGCGTGCTTGTTGATGACCTTACTCTCGCTCAGACCCTTGGCGCGGGCCGTGCGGATGTAGTCAGCATTGAGCACCTCCAGCATATTGGTTCTGGTCATTCTCATGCGGGCACCAATGCTCAGAATGACCATGGTAACGATGGGAATGATCAAGTGGTGCATGATATCCAGCATGCGGGCAAAGCCGGTGGCCGAGCTGCCTGCCGTTTCCATACCCGAGGGGGGGAACCAGCCGAGCTTGATCGCAAACCAGTCCTTGAGCATCTGTCCGAAGAAGAAGGCGGGCAGAGAGATACCGATCATAACCAGAACGGTTACGACGTAATCGCGCAAGGAATACTGGTGCGTTGCTGCCGTGATACCCAGCGGAATGGCGATCATAAATTCAAAGATGGTTGCGATAATAGCGATCAGGAAGGAGGTATCCATGTGCTGAACGATCACGTCGGTGACGGGGATTCGGTACAAGAAGCTTGTACCGAAATCCAAACGGGCGATGTTGCCCAGCCACCCGAAGTATCCGCTCAGAATACCCTTGAAGCTATTATCCTTGAGTCCATACATTTCGTACATGGCGTCGACCGTTTCCTGCGGTACCGTAGCACCGCCCTGGTTCATGGCATTGACCATGTCCTGGATATAGTTGACGGGCATCAGACGGATCAGAAAGTAAATGATCATCGACACGCCCAGCAAAATCAGAACGGAAAGCGCCAGTCGTTTCAGTATATATTTTAACATATATTAACTCCGACGATTATTTTGCAAATTCAAGCTCCCAGATACGATCCAGAGGAGAGGAATAAGGATTCATCTCGTTTTCGCCGGGCAGCGAATCAGCATTGATCACTTTGGAATTGTATGCGTAGATAACGCTACGCTGGTAAACGGGAAGCTCGATTGCCAGATCCAGAACCTTGCTCATGGCCTGCTCGTAGATCTCTGCGCGCTCGTTCTGATCCAGCGTTTCGCGTGCTGCGTCGATCAGCTCGCTCAGCTCGTTGAGGATCTGCTTTTCCTCAGCGGAGCCGCTTGCCTTCAGAGAAGGATAGCCCCATGCCAGCGTGCTGGTCGTCGAGGAGTTCTTGTGGTAGACCTGATACATATCGGGGTCGATTGCCGAGCCCCATGCAGCAGCCCAGACCTCAAGCGAGCCCGTGCTCAGCTTGGTCAGCGCCTGGGTGTCGGGGATAACGTCGATATCCCAGCCCATGCTGTTGAGAAGTGCAGCTGCGTCACGGAAGGTCTTGTAGGTGGGGTGGTCCTGCAGGTTGGAGCCTGCGATGGTAAAGGTGATGGACAGCGAGGGATCGCCTGCGCTGACGCCTGCCTCTTCCATGTACTTCTGAATGTTGTTCTTGGCAACGGTCAGATCGAATCTGCCGTTGAGCTGAGGATAGTCCTTACCGTTATCGGTGCTGGCGTTGCCGTCGTCACCCTCGGGGTATGCCCAGCTGACCATAGACATGGGCCAGTAGATCTGGCTCGCCGTACCGGGACGGTAGTAGTCGAGCGCCAGCGTGGTGTTCATGGCACACATGATGGCCTTGCGCAGGTTCAGATCGGTGATCTTGCTTGCGTTGATACCGATGTAACCGTAGCCGAGCTGATCCTCAAGCAGGTACTTGATGCCCTTGGACTTGAGCTTTTCCAGATCGTCGTAGTTCTGGGTGGTCAGCTGAGGGGTGATGTAGTGAACGTCACCGCTCTCCAGCGCATCGATGGCGTTGGTGGCGGGAACGACCTGGTAGCGGATCTTTTCGATCTTGGCGTTGTTCAGACCGCTGCCGACCGTCTCAAAGTTGGTATTTGCCTTGAAATATACGATCTTGTTCTCGTAGAAGGTGCTGCCTGCAGGGTTGTCGTCGTTGTTACGGTTGGTTGCCTTGTAAGCGCCTGCGCCCATGGGAACGGTGATATTGCGAGGAGACTGAATGATGTTTCTCATGAAATCGAAGGAGCCCCATTCCACACCGAACTTGTTGTTTTCGATGTCGACGCCGACCTTACTGCCCTCACCGTAGTAGTGCTGAGGAGCAACGGCGAAGGAGAAGTTCCAGACGGCCTTGGGGTCAACGCCCTCGATGGTGATCTGGAGCACGTCATACTCGTCTGCGGTAGCAACGGTACCGTCAGCGTTGTGGCTGCTTGCAACCTTATAGGAGTTGCCGTTTACGGTAACGGTCGAGCCCTTGGTGGAGGCGTTGTGGCCAAGAGATACGATACCCTCGATGTTGGGAACCTTCAGCTCACCGTTCGAGAGGTTCTGGTGCAGGATAACTTCCTTTGCCTTTGCGCTGTACTCGGTCATGAGCTCCTGCGCGGTTGCCCAGTAGGTCAGGATGATGTTCAGCTCGGATGCGATCTTATCGTTGTAAACGTACTCGATCGCCGCCTGCTCGGTGGTGATGTTGTCGGGATAGCCCTTGGTCACGTTGACGATCTTGGACTTGTCGTCCTTATTGGTCACGGGATCCTTGGCCCACTCAACGGTGGCGTAGCCCTCGTGATACATGAAGCATACGATGGGATCCTTGAATTCCTCGCGGGATTTGTAGGGCTCCTCGGTGTAAGCACCCTGTGCGCTGACGTAGTCACGGCCCAGCTCTTCCTTGAACTTCTTGAGGGTTGCCTCGTAGTCGTTCAGAAGATCGTTGTTGGTGACGTCAGCGGGATTGCTCGAAATGGCGGCCTTGTAGCCCGAGCTGAGCGAGTGAGAAGCGATCGCGGCCTTCATGGTCGCGTAATCGGCGTAGTAGCCCGAGGAGGTCTTGTGCTGCTTGAACACGTTGATCAGCTCGTTGATACGCGCCTGCGCTCTGGTGGTTGCCTGCGAGGACACCAGACCGTCGGGGTCAGCGGTCGAGGAGGAGCCAATGGTCTGCAGTCTGTAAGAGGTCAGGCCTTTGATCTTGGTGGAGTACATGGTGTTGGAGCCCGTGTAAACGGGGTCCAGATAGACGTACAGATTGAACAGCACGTCCTCCATGGTCAGAGGATGACCGTCGGCGTACAGAATGCCGTTCTTGAGAACGAAGGTGTATACGGTTTCGTTCTTGGCGCTGTCGTACTTGGACTCGAAATCCTTGACAACGACTGCTTCATCGTCGCCGAAGCCGACCTCGATGGAGCCGTTTACGTACTTGGACGTCAGCATGCCGATCTGGGTCATACCGACGATGGTACCGTCAGCACCCGTGGTGGAGTAAAAGGGATTGAACAATCCGTCCAGTTCCTCGGACATGATGACCAAGGCGTCAGTCTTGCTGTTCTTTTTGCAAGAAGCAAACATGGCAACGGCGCCAAGCAGCATCGTTACGCACAAGACCAACGAAAGAATTCTCGTTTTCATTTTGCTTTCTCCTTTAAAATTTATATCGAATAATTGATTTACCGATTAAGGGGCCATGGAAACGGTAACGTCGTTGCCGTTCACCGTTACGACGATATCCGCCGCATTCTCGCCCGTCGCCTCGCAACGGATGCCAGAAATATCAATATCGCCAACCGAGCCGGTGCCGCAAAGCAGACCGATCACGGTATTGTCCAGAATATTCGCGCTGCCGTTGATGAGCAGAGCCGAATTCTTGATGGTGAGCGACAGTTTGGCACCGCTGTCGATGGTACCCGCCAGCAGGCCGAAGGATGCGTCCTGTTGCAGCGTACCGCTGCCGATCGTCACCGTTACGTTTTCAAAGATAACATCCTCGATGACAGCCTCGGCCGTCAGCTGACCGAACAGACCCGCGTTTTGCTTTCTCGCATCCGTCTGCTCTACGCTGATGTTCTTGAAGGTGTGTCCGTTGCCCTTGATATGGCCGCGGAAGTTCGCATACATCAAAGAGGTCTTCCAGGACAGCCCCTCGAAATCGAGATCTGCGCAGATCTCATAGCAGCCGCCGACGCTGGCATTGTCGATAAACTGCTTGGCCGTGTAGATGTGGAACCACTCACCGTCGATGTAGTCCAGGTACAGCTTCATGACGGGATCGTGCGCCGTTGCGCTGTCCGCGTTGTAGGTACCCGTGTGCTTGACGGTCGTGCCCTGTGCCTTTTCACTTCCCTGCGCGTCCAGATACACGCCGTCCAGCGTCATATCCGAGACGGTCGGGAACTTTTCCATTTTCAGCTTGCCCGTTTTCTCGTCCCACGAGGGCATCGTGATCTCGGAGACGTAATTGGGGTCGAAGCTGTAGCTATTGATCAGCTCGCCGGTTTTCAGCGAGTAAAATTCATACTTGAACTCGGGAATCCAGGCCGCATACAGCGTGACGGATTCCTTGGAGGTGTGCTCGGTGTTGAGATCGATCTCCAGACGATCGTTTTCAAAATCCCATCTGCCCGAATAGGTGTACGCGCCGGGCTTGCCGCTCACAGCGGCGACGGCTCCGTCCGCATCAAGATGCTCGCCCTTGTCGTTGAGAACGGGCACTCTTTCGGTGTACCAGCCCGCTAAGAAGTAGCCCGCGTTGCTGGCCTTGAAGGCATTTCCCGTGCCGCGGCGCTCGTCGTCGGGAGACAGAAGCGCCACTTGCTTTTTGCCGTTTGCCCCCGTGGGCAGGCTTTCCAGCTCGTAGGAGTCCACGATCACCTCAACGCTGGTCGTGAACATACCGCCGTTGGCATCGTATTTGACGCTGACGGTATAGCCCTCGCTGTCGTATTTGTCGTACGGTGTCAATTCCGCGCACGAAATTAAAACAAGCATTCCCATCACCAGCACAAGCGCCGTGATTATCGCTTTGATTGTTTTATTCATTGTTTGGTTTCGCAACCTCTTTCCGTTGTTTTGATCGCCTCGACTCGCCACCATCCCCAAGCCGCACGTGCGGCTTGGGGATGAGGAAAATCATTCAGCGTCGTTGTTTTCGTCCTGCTTGGCAGGCTCTTGTTCGTTTTCAGAGACGACCTCCTCGGTCGCAGGCTCGCACGCCTTCTCGGCAGGAGCTTCTTCGGTCGTTTTGCGCTTTTTCAGCAGAACCCAGACGACAGCCGCCGCAATTGCACCGACGATCAGGACGGACTCGACGATGACCGTAACGATCAGCGCGATGCGTCCATTGTCCTTATTATCTACGGGAGGCTCGGTCGTATCGTCACCGCCCGAGGTATCCTTGAGCGCGTTGATACGGTCCTCTGCCGACTGCAGTGCCGCGTAGTTGGTTACCAGCGCCTGCTGTTCCTTGGTCGCGATCTTGTCGTAAGCCGCACGTGCCGCCACGACCAGATGCTCGTGCTCCAGCTTGATGGTGCCACCCGCGTCGGTGATCTCGACCAGACGGTTGATGGCCGCGATAGCCGCAAGCGTCGTATCGTCCGCGGCAACGGCGCCCTCGTAGGTCGTCGTGAAATACTTGCCGTAAACGAAGGTATCGTAGTACAGACCGTTGGAGGGTCTGACCATCACGATATAGGTGTCTACCTTACCGACGTAGTCCACGAAGTTCGCGCCGTAGTAGACGTTGGAATACTTGCCGTCGGCCAGGTTCCACATGTAGTAAGGAACGATGCCGAGCGCTTCCTTCTGTACGATCTCACCCGTCCACATGGTGAACTCGTAGGTACCCGTTGCGGGGAGATTGTCGTAGGATTCGTAGTAGGTGGAGTCGAACTCCTCCTCGAGATTGGGCGCTTCGTAGCCCTTGAAGACGACCATCGACAGCTTGTTGCAATCGAAGAACGCCTTGTGGCCGATCGAAGCGAGGGACTGAGGCAGCTCAACGCGGACGACGTCCAATCCCGCAAAGGCCCATGCGGTGATGCGCACCGTGCCCTCGGCGATCTTGACGTCAGCGTCGTTCGTGCCTGCGTAGGTGATCAGCTCCATGCCGTTCGGCACGTCGCAGTACAGCGAGCCGTCGATCACGTGGACCGTGTCGCTGATATCGTAGGTGTAGATGACCGTCTCGTATTCCTTACCGTTGAAGGTAACGGTAGCGACGGAGGAGAAGGGCTTGAGTCTGCACAGCGAGAAGGGATTTTCGCCCAACGACTTGAGTGCCGAACCCAGCTTGACCTCAAAGTCAGTCAGCGCTTCCTTCAGGAAGGCGTGATCGCCGATGGACTCGGCCGCCGACAGATCCACACTCGTAATGGCGGTGTAGGCGAAGGCGTAAGGACCGACGTTCTTGGTAAACTGAATGTTATCCAGCTTGTTCAGCGCGTGGCAGTAAGCAAACGCACCCTCTTCGACGTCCGTTCCGCTTACATTGAGCGTAACGGAGGTCAGCGCGTCACAGTAGACGAACGCGTACTTTTCGATCAGCGTTGCCGCGGAGAGATCGACGCTCGTCAGCGCGGTCTGAACGAACGCGTTGGTTCTGACGGTCTGAATATTTTGCAGATTGATGGTCGTCAGCTTGTCACACTCGTAGAAGGTCATGGCCGCGATCTCGGTGATGCCGTCGCCCAGCTTGACCTCGCTCAGTTGCTTGCAGTAAAGGAATGCCTGCTCGCCGATGCTCGTCGCCGCCGACAGATCGATCTTGGTCAGCTTGGGAGCGTAATACTTGTAAACCATCTGGCCGTCGGCCGTCAGCGCGTAGCTGTTCTGGTTCTGGTCGCCGAACATATACCATTCGTCGCCCGAGAATGCCAGCTTGCCGATGGAAACGACGCGGGAAAGGTCAATGCTTTCAAGGCTGCAGGCGTTGTAGAATGCCTGATCGCCAATGATCGTACCGTTGCCCAGCGTCACGCTGACCAGCTTGGAGGCGCCCATGAAGGCAGACTCGCCGATGGTAACGTTGTTACCAATGGTCAGGGAGGTCAAAGGAGAGATATACTCGAAGTAGTACCACTTCTTGCCCGTTTCGGGGTCAATTTCGTAGTGCTCACCGAACTCGCTGTTTTCGTTTCGATCCAGCAGGAAGGCGGCCTTGCCGATCGTGACGTCGTCGCCGATCACGACCGTCTGCAGCTTGGAGCACTCACAGAAGGCGCCCTCACCGATGATCATACCGTCGGGAATGGTCACCGAGGTGATGGCCGTATAGCCAAAGGCGTACTTGCCGATCTCGCTCACGCCCTCAAAGGAAGGCAGCGTCTTGATGCCCGTCTTGAAGAAGGCGTACTCACCGATGTGGGTCAGCTTGCCCAGCTCGATCTTCTCTACTCTGTCGCAATAAGCGAAGGCGTAGTCCTCAAGCACGGTCACGTTCGGCAGAATGATGGAGGTCAGTCGACCGTTGGACGAGAAGGCACCGCGGCCAACCGTCGTAATGTTCTTGTCGGTCAGCTTGAACTCGCCCGACACGCGAGGCGCGACGAGCAGCAGCGTCTTACCGTCTGCCGATACCAGATAGGATTTATCCGTCTGGGCCTTGTAGGTCGCGTTGCCCTCGGCCACGTCAAACGCGGTGATGGCGGTATCGCCAAAGGCAAACTCGCCAATGGAGGCAACGTCACGGCCAATGATCACCTTGCTGAGCTTTTCCGCACCGTAGAAGGCACCCGTCGGAATGACGTTCGCGTTCATTTCGATTTCGGTCAGCGAGGTGCACTCGGAGAAGACGTAAGGACCGTACTTGACCTTGTCCGCCTTGACCGTGACCTTTTCCAGCTTGGTGTTACCGTAGAAGGTGTACTCACCGATGGACTGCAGCGTTTCGGGCAGGATCAGCTCCTTGATGCTCTTGTTGTTTGCAAAGGCGAAGTCACCCACCGCGCGGGCGTTGTCCAGCGACAGCGTGCCGGTGATGTTACAGCCAAAGAATGCGTCCTTGTTGATGAGCTTGACGTGCTCGATGCCCGTGACCTTTTTCAGCGAGGTACAGCCGTAGAACGCGCCGTATTCAATGGATTCCAGCGTCGAAGGAAGAACGACCTCCTGCAGCGCCGTCAGCCCTGCAAATGCGTACGGGCCAATGGTTTCAACGCCCTCGGGGATGATGACCTTGGTGATGGTATTATCACCGATGTAAACGGGCTTGGTCAGATCGGGCTCATCCTCGGAGATGATATCGTCCTCCGTCTTGGCAACGTACCAGTAGTTGGAGAATGCGTACTGACCAATCTGGGTGATGAGCAAGGTGTCGGGGATCTCAACCACGCCGCCCATACCGTAGTAGTGCGACAGCGCAGGAGCGCTCGTGATGAAGGGATCCTTGACCTCAATATCGATGGACTGCGAATAATACGTGCTGTTGCCGTCCAGAAGCACGCTCACGGTAACCGAAGCAAAGCCCTCGGCCTGGGCCGTGATCACGCCCTGATCGTTGATGGTGACGATCTTTTCGTTGCTCGACTCAAATACGACCGTCGTGTCCTTGGGGAAATAGGCATCCAGCTTGTAGTGAAGCTGAATGGACTCGGACGGGTAGAACTCCAGCGAATTCTTTTGCAGTACGCTGTAATCGCCCGTCTCACCCAGCTCTCGCTCGGAGCTGTCGAGCATGTAGTAGGCCTTGAGGGTATCGTATCCGATCAGCTCGAATACGTCAGCGACGGGCTTATCGTAATACATATATCCCTCGTCGCCCTCCTTGAGGACGGTCACCTTGATCGTGGTGAATTTTCCGTTGGTGCCGTCTTCGTTCTTTTCGTAGGCAGTGATGGTAGCCTTACCCGAGCCGACAGCCACGATCTTATCGTTAACGACCGTCGCAACCGAAGGATTGGAGGAGTGGTAGTGAAGCAGCTCGCCCCACTCGGTTTCGGGGTACATCAGAGGAGTCAGCGTGTACAGCTCGTTGGGGCTGAGCGTGACCTCTTTCTGTTCGAAGTAGAAATCGATGTACTCATCAGGCAGCGAGATTTCGTAGGTCGCCTCGTTGAGTGCGTAGTCGTAGCAAGCGACCACGAAGGTGTTCTTGTGTGCGGACTTATTCTTGATGTCCTGAATGTAATCGGTCAGCTCGTATTCGACGTAGGTCACGCCGTCACGAACCGAATAAACGGGCGTCAGATAGCTGCTGAAGGAGATCAGCTCGTAGCTGGACTGTCCGTCCTCAACCGTCTGGGCAACGTAGCCGGGCATGATCGCCATGGTGTAATGGTTATCCGACACGGCCATCTTGGCAAACAGACGGTTCTTCTTCAGGTCCTTATCGTACTCGGTATAGAATTCACATCCCGTGATGGCAGGAGCCTGGAAGTCGGTTACCAGCGGGAACTCAAATACGTTCTTTTCGTTGGTCTCAAGACCGCCGTCGCTGTAATCAAGATAGCCAACCAGACGAACGGTGTATTCGGCGTTGTTCTTAAGGTTGTGCTCGCCTGCGTCAAATTCGATCTTGATGTTGGCGGGATAAATGGAGCCGCCGTCGCCGTAGGACTTACGGACGTCCTTTTCAACTCGCTCAAAGATCACCTCGCCCGTGGCGTCGTCCGTGATGGTGATCTCAATACGCTCGGCGCTGCGGAGCAAACCCGCCCAAACGAAGCGGAGCGAATGCACCGTGCCCTCGACGTTGGAGAGTGCAATATAATCTCTGCTGGCCGAAACGACCTTGGTTGCGGCGGGATCCTGCAGGAAGTAATACGAGCCGAGATAGCTGACGTAGTCCTCGGAAATGCCGCCGATGGGACGCGTTGCGTAAGCGTCTGCCATCGTCTTATCTTCCTTGTCGATGGCGTCGTTGAGCTCATCGGCATTGGTTTCGTAAAAGTCGCGGTCGAACATGGGAGCGACCGTCCAGTCGCCGTAGAAGGCGAGGTAAGGAACGCTCAGGTCGATCTCGGTGCCCTCGGTTGCCTCAAGCACCACGAAGCCCTCGACGTACATACCGTTCTTGAAGGACTCGTCCAGATACGCCTTGTCCTTATCGCTCAGGGTAATGGTCACGGTCACGTCTGCCGTCGAGTTGCCTGCAACGGTCACCACGTCGCCGTTCTTGCTGCCGCCCTCAACGGTGAAGGTCACCACGGCACCATCCAGCATATAACCGTCCTCGGTTACGGTGGTCTCACCGTGGCTGGTCTTGGTCTCGCTGACGCCCTCGGTCATCACGTGAGCGGACAGCTTGTAGGACAGCGTAGCGCCGCCGAAGTTCTGAATGGAGAACTTGAGGGTGTAAACACCGCTCTTGGTGGGATCGTCGCCCAGCTCGATCTTGGACTTGTCCATGATCGAACCGTCAACTCTGTCGTAGGTCAGGATGTAAGCGGGCGTCGTGCTGGCACTGACCAGATTGGCCAGACCCGCGCCCTGCTTTCTGACGGCGTAGGGCAGGCCGTTGGTATTTCTGACGATATCCGCGGTGGACATGAGCAGTCGGTTGACTCTCGCGTTGACCTCCACGGGATCATTGGCGATATCGGGATACGCCTCCATCACGTGCTGGCGAAGCAGCGCAATGACACCCGCCATATTGGGGCAAGCCATCGAAGTACCCGACAGTCGGTCGTAGCTGCCGCCCGTGATGGCCGACAGAATGTTACCGCCGTGTGCTGTGATCTCGGGCTTGATGCCAAGGTCAGGGGTCGGTCCCCAGGAGGAGAAGTCGGACATGAAGGGACCCGAGGTCTGGCTGCGGCTGATGCGGATGGTACCCGTCTTCTGGGCGGCCAGCATCTTACCGTCGTCCTGCTTGATGGAGCAAACGGGAACCTTTGCCGTACCGATGTTCATCTTGATGTCACCCGATACGTTGTTGTAAATGATCACGCCCGCCGCGCCGTTTTTCTGTGCGGCGTTGGCTTTTTCCTCAAAGGTGTTGAATCCACGCTCGACCAGAACGATCTTGCCCTTGACGTCCGTGCCAAGATAGTCGGCCTCTCGTCCCGCGCCGGGGATGGTAATAAATTCAAAGTCCATGGAGTCCACGCCCTCGGGCAGGATCTCGTTGAAGAAATTATTTTCCTTAGTCGACGCGTTGGTCGACTCATCGAAGTAAATGATGGTGCTGCCAAACAGAAGGTAAGGCGTCTTGACACCGTTGATGGAAGCGACCGACATCGCGCCGTCGTAGGTGGAAGGCGAACCGACCGTCGCGGTATCGGGATTGGTGGTCAGACCCAGGTTACCGTTTCTGTCGGATGCGTAAGCCGAGTTGAAGCTGTTGGACGCCGCAACGACCAGACTGATGCCCTGCTTGCGGATACGCTCGTACACACCCGAGATGGCCTCTTTGTCCATCTCACGGCTAAAACCGCAGGCCGTACCCAGCGACATGTTGATAACGTCAACACCGAGAACGACGCAGTCCTCCAGCGCGGATAGGATCCAGGAGGAGTAGGCCGACTCTCGCACGTCCGAGAAGATCTTCATGGAGATCAGCTGGGCGTTGGGAGCGACGCCGCGGATGGTATCGTCGTGGCCGACGATGACGCCCGATACGTGAGTACCGTGGTTGTTATGTAAGGAATATACGTCCGAGTCCTCGTCAGCATAGTCGAAGGAGAAAGGCACCTTGTCGCTGACGTAAACGTCGTCTGCGCTAAGCCCGGGAACAAGGTCTGCCGCCTTGGTGTCGCCGATCAGCGCGGCAACCTGCTCTTTGGTCAGGCCCAGCTTGTTCGAGGTGAAGTTTTCCATCGAGAAGGCGCTGTGGGTGTAGTCCAGACCCGTGTCAAGCACGGCGACCAGCATACCCGAGCCGTCGTAGGCAAAGCCCGTGCTGTCGAAAATACCCGTGGCCTCGTCAAAGTTGACCTCGTTTTCAACCAGTTGCGTTTCCGCCTTGTTGTAGACCTCGCCGACGATGGCCATGGCCGTGTTGCCTAACGTTCTGACAACCGACTCAAAGTCCTTTGCCTCGATCAGAATCTCAAAGCCGCTGAGAACCGTGGCGTAGTTGGCGCCCGTCTTATAGGCAATATTCTTTTCGTCCAACGCAGCCAGGATGTCCAGCTTGTCAGCCTTGATGCCCTGACGAATGTCCATCGCCGCCTCCGTCATGGCGTACTCACCGATGGACATGGTCTTGTCCGTCTTATCGTACGCGTCCAGTATGGAGGGGTTATCCAGATTCACGATCACCGAGATCCAATCGTCCTTTTTGATCGTGTCGGGAAGCTGATATATCACAGAGCTATTGAAATAGTCCTCGATATTCGTGTTGAGTTGACCGTTCCATTTGCTGATGTGGCTGGCGGCGGATACGGTAATCTTTCCGATCCCCGAGCCGGCAAACAGAAGGGTGAGCAGGAGCAGCAGTGCAACTGCGCCTACCGATACTCTTTTGAGCGTTTTGATTTTCATTTGGAATAGTGCCTTTCTTCTTTATTATAATCAGTCAGTTGTTAGAAGTGAAAAACATACAGCATATATTCTAACACAAACTTAAAAGAAAAGCAAGCCTTTATAGTAAAAAAGAGAGGTTTTCCGGCAATAATTCATACTTTGTACATCTTTTTCTTCGTGCAAGCAGTCCCTCATTTCACAAAATTCGGCTTCTCTTCACACATCCGTCACGAAAGACAAAAACGAGAGGGCAAAATTGCGTTTCAAGGCGGTCGGGTGCTTGACTTTAAGGACACCGTATGTTATAATGCTTTCAGTATCAAACATACGAAAGGAACGTGCTACGCACGACAAATCCATGTCACAAACAACCATCAAGCGCATCCATCTGGCGTACGGTATTGTGCTGAGCCTGCTCGTTATCACGCTCGGCATTCTGCTCATCGCCTCTTGTCTGGATATTTATCATAGCGGCCCTCGCCCCTTTTCCGTCGAAAGCGTCAGCGAGCATTTTGCCGACATCGCGCTTCCCTTTTACCTTTGCTTGATCTGGGCGCTCGGCGGCTTCGTGCTCGCCCTTGCCCTGCCGATAGAAAAAAGCAGACTCAAGGCAACCGCATCGCCGCAGGACACGCTTCGTCGCCTGTCGGCCAAGCTGGACGCCGCCCATCAGACCGAGAGCATCCGCCGCGAGCGGACGCTGCGTCTCGTGCTGATCGGCATCAACGCCGCACTGTATCTCATCGGCGCAACGCTGTCTTTGATCTATCTGCTCAATCGTGCCAATTTCCCCGCGCAAAACGCCAACGCCGAGATTCTGAACGGCGCGCTTGCCGTCGGCATCAACCTCGCCTTGCCCTTTGCGCTTTCCATCGCGCTGTGCTTCATCAATAAGGCAAGCGTCAAGCGCGAGATCATGTACGTCAAGCAGGAAATGGTCAAGCAGAGCCACGAAAAAATCGAAAAGGCCATCCGGGACGAGGCCGCCGAGCAAGGCAGTATCTCCCGTGCCTCCGTAATCAAAGAAAAGTCGTTTTTCGTTAAGCGTGAAAAGGAAATTCTGTTGGTCGTCCGTTGTGCCGTTTTGGTGATCGGACTTGTCTTCGTCATCGTAGGCATGGTCAACGGCGGCATGGCCGACGTGGTACAAAAGGCCATCAAAATCTGCACGGAATGCATTGGATTGGGGTAAGATATGAGCAAATTCAAAGATAAAATCAAATCGCTGATGCCCTCCAAGCGCAAGCTGATCCAGCTGTACGCGGCACTCTTGTTCAACGCCAATCTCAAGGGCTTCATCAACGGACAAATTTACAAAGGCCCCTTGAAAAATATCTGCACGCCCGGCTTGAACTGCTACTCCTGCCCCGGTGCGTCGGGGGCCTGCCCGCTCGGCTCGCTTCAAAACGCGCTGGGCAATTCCACCAAGCGCGCGCCCTATTACATACTGGGAATTTTAGTGCTGTACGGCATCATTCTCGGTCGCTATATCTGCGGCTTTCTCTGCCCCTTCGGGCTGATCCAGGAGCTGTTCCATAAGATCAAAACGCCCAAGATCAAAAAAGGCCGTGTCACCCGCGTGCTCTCCTATCTGAAATACGTCATTCTGGTCGTATTCGTGATTATCGTCCCGCTGCTTTACGGCTTGCGCGACGTTCCCCTCCCCGCCTTTTGCAAGTACATCTGCCCGGCGGGCACGCTGGAGGGGGCGTTCGGCCTGCTTTCCAACGAAATCAACGCGAGCAAGCTGTCCATGCTCGGCCCGCTGTTCACCTGGAAGTTCTTGCTGATGGTCAGCTTTATCGTCGGCTCGATCTTCATGTTCCGATTCTTCTGTCGTTTCTTCTGCCCGCTCGGCGCGCTGTACGGTCTATTCAACAAAATCTCGCTCTTCGGCGTCAAGCTGGAAAAATCCAAGTGTACCTCCTGCGGTCTTTGCACGGCCAAATGCGGCATGGACATCCGTCACGTCGGCGACCACGAATGCATCAGCTGTGGCGAGTGCATTGACGTCTGCCCCACGGGCGCGATCAGCTGGAAGGGCTCCAAGCCTTTCTTGATGCCAAGCGAGCCTGTGATCTCCCCCGATGCAAGCGAGCAGGATGTTGCGATCGCCAAGCAGAATTTCCATGAGCAGACAAGGAAAATTGCCAAGCGCAACAAGGTGGTCAAGATCGTCGCAGGCGTACTTATGGTCGCTTTGCTTGCCGGTGCGCTGGTCTATTACAACGTCATTGACAAGCCCGCGCCCGTTGCTATCGGCAATCAGGTCGGTGACGAGTGTCCCGGCTACGATCTGCCGCTGTTTGACGAAAACGGATATACGGGCGAGACTTTCAATCCCGCCGATAACCAAGGCAAGATCACCGTCATCAATTTCTGGGGTACCTGGTGCGGCGGTTGCGTGAAGGAGCTTCCCTACTTCGACCGTATCGCCACCGAGTTTGAGCACAGCGTCACCGTCATCGCCATTCACACCGATCTGGACTTTGACACCGCTCCCGCCTACGTCGAGGAGCACTACAAGGACTCCCTGATGCTATTCGGCAAAGACGAGCTGAGCGATCCCGACGACCGCTACAGCCCCGACAAATACTACACCACGCTGGGCGGCGTTGATCAATATCCCATCACCATCATTCTGGATGAGCAGGGCGTCATCATCGCCACCATCATGCAAGACACCACCTACGACGAGCTCAAAGAAGTCATCGAAGCACAGCTTCAAAAATAAACGAAAAAGAGCGTCGCACCAATCGGTGCAACGCTCTTTTTTCTTTACTGCGCCTTCTTATTCAGGGTGACCGTAACCTCAGTCTGACCTGCCTCGATGGCGATCTTTTCGGTAGGATACTCATAGCCTGCGGGGCTGCCGCCCTCGTTGATCTGCAAAGAAAGAGTGCTGTCTCCAGGATCATCCATGGAGAACTTAACCACACCGTTCTCATCCGTTACGTTGGGCTTTTTGCAAACGCCGTCAACGCAGATCTGCGCCTCAACCTCGGCTATAGGGTTGCCGTCCTGATCCTTGATGGTGATGGTGTAGGTCACCTTCGCGGGCTTGACGGGCTCATCCTCCTTGCCGTCGTCAGGATCGGCGGGCTGGTTGTTGTCGGGCTGCTCGGTCTTATCGTTATTGTTGTCGGGGACCTCGGGCGTGTCGTCGTTGCAGGCAACAAGCATGGTCAGCATCAACACGATCGTCAATGCAATTATCAAAAACTTTTTCACGATCATTCTCCTTGATTTAGTTTCATTTCGGTTTATTATATCATCCCAAAATCGATTTGGCAAGATATTTTTCAAAAATTCGTTGGATTATTCGGGAAGGAAGGACGCGTAGGTCAAATCAAACTCACGCGTCGTCTGCGCGCTTACCGTAAAGGCAGGCTTTGCGTCACTCATCGTAACCGCTATTTCTCCGTTCGCATCGGCAGTATACGTCTTGCCGTTGTAAGTCACCGTCACCCCCTGCGCATCCTTGATCAGCAGTGTCATGGCGGCGTTTGCCTTGAATTTCAGCGGCTCTCCCTGCTTGGCGATGGCATGAGCCGTTTGCTCCTCACCGGGGACCAGCGTGATCGAGGTATCACCGCCGTGAACGAACTCATTGACGTAACAGCAAACGAACAGATACGCGTTTTCCTTGACCAGATTGGCCGCGGTCACGCCCGTCGGATTGCCGTTCTGATCGGCCGTCAGCACGCCGTTGCCTGCCGCGTCGATTTCAAACCAGCCCATCTGCTCGGCGCAGTTCTTGATCATATAGATCAGGTCGTCGGTCAGCGGAACCACACCGTTGCCATCGCAAGCGGCGGCGTAGGCAGCGACCATTTCGTTGTAGCTTTCCTTCTTGACCAGCTTGCCGCTGCCGTCGTAAAACAGCTTGTACATTCTTGTCGTTTCGCAGATTTCGGTGAAAGGAACGAGATACTTGCCATGAGAGCTGATGCGGGCGTAAACCACGGGGCCGCTTTCGCTGCCGTAGTGATAATATCCGTCTGCCGTGCTGTAAACGACCTTGACCGACGGATCGGTGATGCTGATATCGACCAGCTCGTGGTTGAGATAGTCGGTTCTTTCACCGTTGGCAGGAATCCGGGTGGGCGTATAATCCGTCCATTCCAGAATCGGGGTGGGGTCGCCGATGCGCTCGATGATCAGAATGGCATCGTCAACCGTTGCCGAGCCGAGACCGAAAACCATACGCAACGTACCGCCCGCGCCCTCCGTTCCAACGCTTCCGTTTTGAACCTCGACCTCAAACGCACCGTCCTGTACATTGGCCACGCTCTCGCTGAGTACGACGTTGGCGTCGCCAAAGTAGCCCAGCGTCAGCTCGGCATCGGCCAGATAGCTGATGCGATAGATGCCTCCGCGCTGCGGTGCAAAAATATAGTAGGCCATATCGTCGCGGTCGATCCGGACGTAGGTCGCGCCCTCGCTCACCGTTGCCGCATCATACGCCATGCGATCGTCAATATGCTCAAAATGCGGATAGATGGTCTGCTTGTTACCTGCCACGCTGTAAAGCGTCACGCTGACCTGCGTTTTTTCGGCACTCAGCACGCACGCCTCGGCATCGTAGTAAAATTCTCCCTTAGCGGCGGTGGGGATGAAGGTATAGTCGCCCTTGTCCAGCTCAAAGCTGACGCTGCCGTTAGCATCGGCCTTTTTCATGCCGACCGTCGTGCCGTCCTTTTGCACCTCGATCAACACGTCCACCGCGGGAGCGTTGCCCTGATAGTCAACGACACTGATGGTGTAGGTCGCCTTGCCGTCGTCCGTCGCAGGCGGCTCCACGGGATCTTTTTCTTCACAGCCCGTGATCAAGAGGGCCGTCACCAGCAAAAGCGCAACGACGAGCACACTCAGAAATTTCTTGAAGCTCATAATAAATCTCCTTAAAACGGCGTGCGGCAACGAGATTCGTTGCCGCACGCGTATGATTCATGATACTAATGTCTGCGGCAGCATTAATAGCCGAGATATTCGTAGTAGTAGCACAGCTTGGTCCAGGAGTGGTCGACGCCCTTGAAGGTGTACTTATCCATCAGGGCCTGGAGAATATCTGCCAGCTGCTTGTCTACGACGACACAGCCCTGGCGCTCGGGATAGCCCTCTTCGTCCAGCATCTTGTCAACGTAAGACTTCATGACAGCAGTCATATCCTTACCGTTTCCGTGATACACGCCCTTGATGATGTCGTCCATTTGGTACATTTCCCAAAATGCATCAAAGTTGTCGCCCCACATTTGCTTAAGCTTATCTTCATCCTTACCTGCCTGCTCCCAAGCAGTCAGACCGATGTGGTCGTATTCGGAAAGGGCAAAGTTGAAGGCGTGGGTATTGGTCATGTCCTTGAGGGACTGGCTGGTGAAAATGTTGGTGGTCAGATAGAAATCGGCATAGAGCAACGAGCCCTTGGTGCCGTCTTCTTTCTTGTGATAGTAGTAGCCGTCCTCGCCCAGCATAACGTCTATACCGCCCGCGACGGTATCGCCCATGCTGTCGCCCGTACCGATCTCGAACTCAAACGGGCCATGAGAAGCGACGATAAAGTAATCGAACATTTCGTTGATATAATTGATCTCAAAGTTAAACGAGCCTGCACCGTAAATATCGTAATAAGCAAAATCGATATAGTAAGGCGTGCCTGCCTCCATGTATGCAACCATGGAAGCGTTTTTGATATCTCTGACCCACTGAGTGGTCACGTTACCATGCTCATCCTTGACCTCGGTCTCGATGAGCAGATCGGGGCAGAAACGCTCACCCTCCTCACCGCTGGTGTAGAGAATTCTGTCGCCGTTTTCAACCCAGATCTTATCACTGCCAACGAAGATCCAACCATTGACCTCCTGAGAGGCACTGGTAGACGTGATGCGATAAACGCCCGTTTTGGTGGGGATAAACTCGTACAGATAGCCGCGGGGCAGAATATTGACACCCGTGTATTCGACCTTGTTGGGCTTGCCCTCCACAGCCGTGTAGGCGCTGTGAGTCGACAGGCCCTTGATGGGATCCTCAAGCTCGGCAACGGGCGTACCGTCCGCGTTTTTACCGTAAGAATCATAGTAAGCACACAGCTGCAGCCAGGTGGTGTCCTCATGCACGTTAAAGCCGTACTTGGCAACGTAGGCCTCCAGATAGGTGCGCAGCTCCTCGGTCACGCTGCAGTAGGTGTAGATCTTGGAGTTTGCAGCGTAGTTACAATACTTTTCAAGCTCAGCAAAGCGGTTCACACCATCCACCGTAAAGGTGCCGTCCTGATACAGATTTTCCGCAACGGAAACGGAAGAAAACGCGGTACCGTAGATCAGCTTAGCCAAAAGGATCGGACCGTCGACGCTACCGACGTGGTAGTAGCCGTCATTCTCGTTCAGAAAAACCTGAACGTAGGACTGATAGTCCGACTTATCCTCGTTCGGGTTGGTTGCGGCCTGTCTGGGGATATAGGACGCGACGCCTACGTCCTCGGCGTCCACGACGCGGAAGTCCTTGAGGTAAACGACGTCGTCGCCTGCGCTGTCCGAAACGTCCTTATAATATACGAACGCTACGTCATACACGCCGTCCTCGATTGCGACCCAAGGGCAGCACTCGTTCCACTTGGAGCTGATGCCGCTGATCTGGTAGATGTCGTCGCCGTTGACCAGCACGTACATGATGTCGTAGCCCGAATCGGTCGAGGAGTAATAATCGAACACGAACGCCTGACCTGCCTTAAGGCTGACCTTGGCGTGCAGCGTTGCAAACGAGCTGTCAAGATCGGCGTTGGAAGGGATGATGCACTTGTTTCCGTCCTTCTCGGTGATCTCAAAGGGCCAGGAGTATTCTGCATCGGCCGCCTCAATCTCGGGCTCGTAGGTCACGGTGATGTCGCCCTTGTTGATCGCGCCCGAAAGCTCCTCGCTCGAGGGCATTTCCTTGTCGGGCTTAGCCGAGGGGATCAGCTCGGAAACGTCACCGTACAGCCCCTGACGGTAATCGTCGGAGACGTAGTGTGCGAACATATTGGTGAAATACTTTTCGCTCGGAACGGCACCGACGTGAACAAGCGAGATCATACCGTAACGGTCGATCATGACGCTGACGGGGTTACCGGGCACCTGGAAGGCATCCTCAACGCCCGCGGTATCCTTGGCCATGGGGAAGGCCAGCTCGTAGCCGTAGTAATTCTGCTTGAAATCAGCGACCTCGTTGGCATTATCACCGCCGTAGTTGTTCAGCGCGATGATCTCAATATCGTCCTGATACTGCAGATATGCGTTGTGCATATCGGGAAACTCCTCAACGCAGTAAGTGCAGGTGGTGTACCAGAAGTTAAGCATAACAGCCTTTTTGGTTTTGAGCACCTCAGACAGCTTGAAGGTCTGACCGTCCGACGTGGTGACTTCAAAATCGTGCATGATCATGCCCAGCTTATAAGTCACGCCGCTCAGATCGGTGTCCTCGATGACCTCGGAAACCAGCACGATGTTGGTACCGTTGGTGCCCATATCGTACTTATCCTTGAGAATATAGCCGTCGGGAACACCCGAAAGCTCGAGCTTATAGTCAGGCGATGCAGGCAACGTGAAGGATACGTTACCGTTTTCGTCCGTGGGATTTTTCGCTACGATATAGCCGTCCGTGTTATACACGTAGACCATGATATTATCCAGTGACATACCGCCCGCGGTCTTGATAGACACGGTGTAGGTGGCCTGCTGCCCCTGTGCGGGAGGATCGTTTTCGCCGGGCTTTTCTTCATCGGGAGGTGTGGTGGGATCCTTGCAGGATACCATCTGCAGTCCCATAGCCGCCAGCATTAAAAGAGCCAGCAGAAAGGACAGCAATCTCTTGGTTTTGCGCATACTGTTTCTCCTTCGTATATGTAGAAGTAAATATTTTCAGTCAAAATCGAGCATAGACATAATATTATATCACGAATTTGATGAGATGTCAACAACTATTGAAAGAAACTGTAGTTGTAAAGGGAATATTGTGAAAAAATATTATAGGCAACTTCTTCTCTTGACGATCATACAGCGCGATTTCATCGCGCGCTGATCTGTGTCGGTGTTTTATGTTCATTCTTTCTCATTCAAGAAAGAATGAACCAAGAAAGTGAACCAAAGGGCCTAATGCCCTTTGGAAACCCGCAGCGCGAAAAGGTCGTTACGCTTTCGCTTCACTCATCTTTTCGCAAAAGCAAGCTTCTTCAGATTTTGCGAGTGCGACTTAAAGAAAGTCGCACTCACGCAAGACACACGCAATAAACTACGACAAGGGCTTTTTACAATCTGCGCCGCACTCTATGACAACTAAAAATTTAAACAAAAACGATTTCGCTTCTACGCCTGCCGCGCGTGGTGGCAAGATTTGATGCACAGCACGCAAGATTTTGATGTAATCTCTCTTGATATGCCATGTAGCGCGGCAATGCCAAGGGAGTTCCAAGAGGGAACGTCTTGGCGCGCAATGTTTGCGCCCGTGCGAAGCACGATGTTCGCGTTTAGCGAACAAGCAAACTTGCAATTTCGGCTTGCCGAAATCTGTTTTCTTGGTTCGTTCTTTGCCGCGCGGCAAAGAATGAACATAAACCACCGGCACAGATCAGCGCGCGTCACGGAGTTCGTATTTTTACGGGAAGAATTTTGCATACAAAATTCTTCAGCAGTGGGTAACTGAACACCCCACAAGCACAGAATTAAATGCCCGTGTTATAATCGTCAAAAGAAGTTGCTTAAAATTTTAGCTATCTCCCCCTCCCCGATCCAATCTCCGATTGACAAAATCCGTCAGGCGTGGTATAATCAACGTAGATATGCCAAGGATGAATATCCGGCTAATTTATCACACCATAATAAGGGGAAAACCACATGACCTTGTCGGACAAAACCGTTCAAACCTATAAAAGCATTCTCAAAGAAGAGCTGGTCGCCGCCATGGGCTGTACCGAGCCCATCGCCATCGCCTACGCCTCTGCCGTTTTGCGCCACGCGCTGGGCAATCAGCCCGCGTCCATCCGCATCGGACTGAGCGGCAACATCATCAAAAACGTCAAAAGCGTCATCGTTCCCGCTACGGGGGGTATGCGCGGTATTGCGGCCGCCGTCGCGGCAGGCGTCATCGCAGGCTGTCCCGAAAGAAAACTGGAGGTGCTCTGCGCCCTGGACAGAACGAGCCCCGACCACATCGCCCTTTTTATGGAGCAAACGCCCATTGAGATCTACGAGGTCGAAAGCCAGATCCCCTTTGAGATCGACCTGGTAGGACAAGCCGACTCTCACACCGTCCGCGTCCATCTGGTCAATCGCCACACCAACATTACCGAGGTCGTGCGCGACGGCGAGAATATCACAAGCCGCTACCGTCTCAACGAGGTAGCAACCGAGGTGTACGCCTCCGACCGCGCGCTACTCAACGTCAAGGACATCATCACCTTTGCCGACGAAGTACCGCTCGACGATATCGCGCCCTTGCTCCGCCGTCAGATCGACATGAACATGGCTATCGCCCGCGAAGGCTTAAGTGAAAGCTACGGCGCCTCGATCGGCCGCCTCATTTACGCCGACGGCAACTGCATTTTGCGCGATCGCGCCCGTGCCTTTGCGGCGGCGGGATCGGACGCCCGCATGAACGGCTGTGAGCTACCCGTCTGCATCATTTCGGGTAGCGGCAACCAGGGCATCACCGCCTCGGTTCCCGTCGTCGTTTACGCGGAGGCAATGGGAGCGAGCGAGGAACAGCTCCTGCGCGCGCTGATCGTATCCGACCTGATCACCATCCATCAGAAAACGGGCATCGGTTGTCTGTCCGCCTACTGCGGTGCCATTTCGGCAGGCTGTGGCTGCGGCACGGGTATCTGCTACTTAAACGGCGGCAAGTATTACGAGATCGCTCACTCGCTGGTCAACTCTCTCGCCATTCTCTCGGGCACCATCTGCGACGGCGCCAAGGCCTCCTGTGCGGCCAAAATCGCCATGGCAGTCGAGGCGGGCATCATGGGCTACGAGATGATGAAGGCGGGCAAACAATTCTACGGCGGCGACGGCATCGTCACCAAGGGTGTCGAGAACACCATCCGCAACGTCGGCAAGCTGGCACGCGACGGCATGAGCGAGACCGACCGCGAGATCATCCGCATCATGCTTTCCTGATATAATTTGTGCAATTGCAAGGTGAACTATGAAAAAAATTCTCATGATCGGCACGGGTGGCACCATCGCCTCGGACGTCACGCCCGACGGACTTTCCCCCGAGCTTGACCCCAATAAGCTGCTTGAATTCATTCCCAACATCCGCAATCACTGCGAGGTGGACTGCGTTCAATGCTACAATCTGGACAGCACCAACATCCGCCCCAAGCACTGGCTGGGACTCGCGCAGACCATCCGCGCGCATTATGACGAGTACGACGGCTTCGTCATTTCGCACGGCACCGACACCATGGCCTACACCGCCGCGGCCCTCAGCTATCTGATCCAGCACAGCCCCAAGCCCATCGTTATCACGGGCGCGCAAAAGCCCATCTGGTTCGACGGCACCGACTCCAAGCGCAACCTGACCGACGCCTTCCTTTACGCCTGCCACGGCGCGGGCGGCGTTCAGATCGTATTCGACGGTAAGGTCATCCTCGGCACGCGCGCAAGAAAGACCTATTCCAAGAGCTTTCAGGCCTTTTCCAGCGTCAATTATCCCATCCTCGCCGTCATGCAGGACGAAAAGCTGCTGCAATATATCCGTTCAGAGGATAATACCGACACGCCTGATTTTTACGACGCGCTCAACGTCAACGTCGGTCTGCTCAAGCTGTTCCCCGGTATGCAGAGCGACGTCGTCGACTATATGCTGGAGCGCCACGATGGACTGATCATCGAGAGCTTTGGCGTGGGCGGACTCCCCGAATATTCCGACTTTTACGAGAGCGTCAGCCGCGGCGCGGAAGCAGGCAAGATCATCGTCATGACGACGCAGGTGCCCAACGAGGGCAGTGACCTGTCCGTCTATCACGTCGGCGGCCACCTCAAGAGCACCGTGAAGGTTCTCGAGGCCTACGATATGACCACCGAGGCGGCTCTGACTAAGCTGATGTGGATCATGGGACAGACAAGCAATTTCGAGCAGGTCAAAGCCAAATTCTACACCCCCGTCGCCAAGGATATTCTCTATTCGATCCATTACGCAACCGACTAAACGCAAAAAGGACGCACCGCTCGGTGCGTCCTTTTGTTTTAAGTTTTCGCGTGTGCCTCTTCGTGAAGCTCGTAATAGATCTTGACCATGTTGATGAATTTCATGGCCAGCCGGCCGTCCTCCAGCACGCAGCGGTAGATGTCGTTGCCATTCTGAATTTCAAAATTCTTGCCCGGCTTGAAGGGGAGCGAAGCAAAGGTCACGATGGGAATCTCCAGGTGAAGGTCCTCACCATCGTAAATGCGACCGTCGAGCACGAAGCCCTGCGACGTCAACGCGACGTTGCCCTGCCCGATTTCAACGAACTTGTTTTTCTTTCCGTCGATCATATGGATGGCCGTGGCGCAGGACAGCTCACCGTCCTCACCGCGCGTGATCTTTTCCTTGAGGGTATCGTGGATCATGCGGCTCCAGTCGGATACGTAGCGGATCTCCTCGCCAACGCCGCCGACGTTGTGCAAAAATCCATATTTGTCGCTCTTGTGCGCAAAGCCGCATTCCGTACAGTAGATCGTGCTTTTTTCCTTGACCTGCATAGAAAATTCGCACCCGCAATTTGGGCACATATACAGCACGTTTTGAAGCCCTTCGATCCGGTCGCAATGGCTGTATTTGACCATCATGTCTTCCTGCTCGCGGTAGGCGTCAAAGCGCAGCGCCTCCTCCGTCTTGCGCTTGATGGTCTCAAGATCTGCGCTTGCAAGCTCCTCCTTGGAAAACAGGCGATAAACGTCCAGATGCGTGCGTCCGCCTCTCATCCCCTTGGTCCATTTGGGCATAGAAAAATACATACCGCTGGTGCGCGCCACGTAAATATCGGTGCGAAGCCACTTCAAAAACTGATACGTACCCGCAGGAATGGGGGTGGAAAGACCGTCCTCACACATGAGTCCCGCAGGATAGATCGCGAGAATTTCACCCGCGTCGATAACCTCCTTCATGCGGCGCATGTCTTTGAGCGTCGTTTGAAACTGCTGCTTGGGAATAATGCCAAGACGGGTCATAAACCACTTAACGGGCGAGGAACGATATATCGATTGACTGATAACGAAGGTGATCGGACGACGCGTCACACCGATGAGATTGACGAAATCCAGCGACGCCTGATGGTTGGCAATGATGGCAAACGGCCCCTTTTGGCCCTTGACCTCGTTGCGCAGAATCTTGCGTCGGAAAATAAAGGTCGAAACGATCCACGAGAGGAATTGTACGAGTCGATATACGAACATGTTGCGTTTGTTCTTTTCCATATCGTGACCCTCCTCAAAATGATATGCATACCATTATACCACACCGTGCCCGAAAAAGCAAAGGTTTTTATGGATTTTCTTCATATTTTTTTAATAATTTCGACAAAAAAGGGGCCTTAACACAGCCCCTCTTTCTTTATACCGTTATTGCGTTGTTTCTTCTTGCGCCTTTGCCGCCGCCACCTCGTCCATGGCAATGCGGAGAAGCTTGTGGAGCACAACGAAATTGACCACGGGAATCATACCGCAAATCGCGACGATCACCCGTCTCTTCACGCTCATCTGTCGCGACGTGCAATAGACGCAGATGATGCCGTTCCAAAAAACGATGGCCTCAATGCAAATGCAAAACAGCAAGCTGGCAACGAACGTGGCGGTCTGTCCGTCCCGCGTCACGCTCGCCAGAATGATATGATAGATTGCTGATGGTAAAATGGATGCGGCAAATAAAAACAGCAACACGCCGCCGTGGTGGCAAAATTTAATGCGTTTGCTTCCCGTATCGGGCTCCCATATGCCCGCCAGGGCGTTAAGAAACAAAAACGCGGGAACGATCGCAACCAGCAAGATCGGCTGGGCGGCGATCGCTACGTAGCTGTTGGCGATCACGCAAAACAGCCACAGGTGCAAAATATTGGGCAGCGTCAGTATTCTTTTCATACGTTTACTCACCTTTCATCAGCGTTTGGAGCAAGCCCGCACAGCCGTCGAAAATATCCCGATAGGCAATATCAAATCGCTCGGAATACCACGGATCGGCCACGTCACCGCCGCGCGCGGTGTAGTCCATCAGCTTGTGTATTTTACCCTCCGCATCACCGCCCAGAATACGGTGCATATTGCGGATGTTGGCGCTGTCCATGCCAACGAACAGATCGTAATTGTCATAGTCCTCGCGGCACAGCTGTACCGCTCGCTTGCCCTCACACGCAATGCCGTGCCTGTCCAACTCCGCCTTCGCGGGTGGGTAGACGGGATTGCCGACGCCCCGCCAAATTTCCTCGCTACTCGTCGCACTCGATGAAACGAAAAAGCAATCGGTCATCCCCCGCTCTTTTAGCATTTCCTTGAAAATAAATTCTGCCATAGGGGAGCGACAGATGTTGCCATGACAGACGAACATCACGCGCACGATGCCATTTGCCATATGCTTCCACCTCTTTTCCCTTTTATTATACCCACCGTGTTGATTTTTGTCAACATAAAAAAGCAACGCTTGACAAAAAAAGTCAAGCGTTGCTAATTTTGTCGCGGATCACACCGACAACGGCAATTCAAAAATATAATAATCCGAGCCGTAGCGGTGACACTCGCCAAGGCAGTCAAAGCCCAGCGAACGATAGGTCTTAACCGCAGGGGGGGTTAGCCTTCGCCGCCAACAGATGAACGGAGGCTACACCCTGCCGCTTCAGCTCTTCCGGCAGCATACCGACCATCATCCGCGCATATCCGCGTCCTTGATGCTCGGGTGTGATAGCGACGCGCGAGATCTCGCGGTGCCGCCTCACATCGTCTTTTGGTAGTTGGCAAGCGAAAGATCGGTGTTATAGGTGGGGTCGCCGGGGTTGACACCCGCCATAACCTGCATGATATGATAGGCTCGCTCCTGCATATCCCGCGCCGCATCGATGGGCGACATCCCTTCGTCGTGGTACAGCGGCTCACCGATGTGCAGATCGACCTGCGGCTTCTTGGTAAACCATTTGGTAATGCCCTTGCGAGGGCGGAAGGTCATAACGATGGGAATGATGGGTCTGTCGTATTTCACCGCATACTGGAACACCGCCTTTTTGAGCGGGCGAATGTCAGGATAATAAAACCACATCGAGCCTTCGGGGAAAAAGTGCATCCACTTCTCACTTTCCAATACCTCTTCCATCGCGCCCTTGAATTGCTTCATGGCACTGAAGCTGTCGGTGGGAATGGGGATGCCGCCCGCCATACGGATAAGCGGGCCGTTGGGTCCCTCCAGGTTGGTCTTCCATGCCGGGAAAAACATCAACCTCGGACGAACCGCCTTCATCACACAAATAAAATCCCACATAAAGACGTGGTTGGATATGGTAATCGCACCGTCCTTCAGCGCTTCCTTGTGTTTTTTGAGATTTTCTCGGCCGTGGATGCGCAGACCGTGCGTAATGCGGATGAGCCAGAACATCAGCACGTGTAGCACCAGCCATAAAAACACGCGCTGGCACTTGAACCAAAAGCTCTTCTGCAGATACGGATAGTCCTTGTCAATGTGAATATCACGCAAATGCTTGACCGTGATCATGTGCTCGTCGCATTGATCGGGATATTGGTAATCCATGTTGTGTCTGTAATACATAAGGGCCCCTTTGTTTTTTTATCGTTGTAAACGCTAAGATATTTACATTTTCAGTTCGTTCCTATTTTGCTGTCCTTGCGCTTTTCGTCATCGGTAAGCCTGGAAAAATCCACCAGATCGTGGTGCATCTTGGCGAGATCGTTCCGACTGGCTTTGTCATTGGATCCGCTGAACACGTAGCCCTCGGCCCGCATATAGGCGTTCCAGCGGCGATGCTCCAACGACTCGATGATATCGCGCTCTTCCACCGTCAGCTCTTCTTCCTTTTTCGCCGCCCCGGGAATACCACAACCGATGCGTGCTTTCATGTGGATCGCCGAAGCCATCGACGATCTGTAGTTATACTCATAGGTCCAGAATTCCTCTTCCTTGCCCCACTTCAGATGTCTTCTGAGCGCGTCTCCCTCAAGCTCGGAATCAATGATCACCGCTTCCGTATAGGACGATTCAATATCACCGATAAACGCTATGTCGTAGGCTTGACCTCTGTAATTCCTGATACCCTCAAGCGCTTTCTTTTGTTGCGAATTGTATATAATGGCGTGGATCATCGGATGTATCTTCATCCGTTCAAAATACATTCTCAAATTAACGGCCGTATTGATATTAACGTCATCGCTACCAAGAGCCACCATGGCGTAGGTCGCGTCGGTTATCTTTGAAATTTCCTTTGCAAACGAAGCGGTCATAACGTCAATTCCTGCGTGAACCTTAATTTTGTATTGCGCCTCGCCAGCCACCTCAACGCCGTTATAGTCGGGGGACATCAGCTCCGGCGCCATCGCCATAAACCTTGTTTCTGCCAGGGGGTCCTTATCGAACACGTGGATCTCCAGCTTGTAGCCGTCCATCTGGCAGAACCATGCCAGCGCCTTGGTGATCTCCGTTCCGTGGTTTCCCATGCCGACAACGATAGCAGAAATCTTCTTACTTCCGTCCTCCGCAACTCTTGCTCCCTCGAATAGCGCTCCTCCTTGCTCGTAAAGCAGTCGATTCACCAGCGACTGAACCTCGTTGATTCTGCGGACCTTGACCAGTCCCTTGTCAATGGAGGTCAGCAAAAGCGCGCTTTCCAGCTTAGTGGAAAAAATATACATATGCGTATTGTCGCGGTGCTTGTATCTCTCAATCAGCCTGATCGCCTGATTCAGGTTTTCCGTCTCATTAGCGCCGATGGCAAAAAAAGAAACCGCCGCTTTGCGCGAATGCTTATTGAAATCAATCACGGAAATATCCTTTTTGAAGCATATAGCGCCGAGTCTTTGCGCCGCGTCGATCAGCTCGTACGTATTTTCATCGTTGTCCGCAAACACGTCCGTAAAAATGATCGCAGCCTTCTTGTTGTTGGTCTTAATATCCTCAGCAAGGGCCAAGGATCTATCGTTCAATTCGGAAAAAACGAATACGTCTTTGCGGAATGAGCCCCAGAGTTTGAAACAGGCAGACACGTTTTTGAACAAAGACAGCACGTAGCCGAAGGTGAAGACCGGTGCCAGAACGAACAGCGTTGCCGCCCAGATCTGATATTCCGTATGCAACCACTCGGGGCAGTGGATTAAGGTATCCTTTACCACACTGAACTCACAGCCAATGGTAAAGACCTGCATGGTATTGAAGACAGAAAGCAAGAAAGCACGCCACGCGCCCCAAAGAGTTGCTTCCGCGGTACATCCGTGAACGGAAATAAACATCACAAGCGTGGCGACCACAACGCCCGCAAACAACAAATGGAACACGCTGAAATTGCGTTTCTTTGCAAACTTATATCGATTGATCGCCACAGCGCAAGCAATTGCTCCCAGCAAGCAAGCGACCGAAATCAACAAACACGCAAACCACATACGTTCTGCCTCCTGCGTCTACAAATAGTCATATACTATTATACTTTGCGTTTGCAATCGTGTCAAGAGTCTCCAACCTATTTTCCCTTTCAGCCCATGAATTCCATAGAAAAAGCAGAATGCCGCGCACCGGCGCGGCATTCTGCTTTTGAGCATGGCTCACTAGCTGTAGCCTTATCTCTTCGCTAACGCACCACTGAAAAGCGGACGGCCATTTCGCAAGCCTGAACAGCTCGGGAAATGACCGCCCTGCCCTTTTCGGGTTTGAAAATAAATTTTACTGATATGCTTTAAGCGTCTGCCTTATACTTGAAATTTATCGTTATCGTCCAGATATTCGGGTCACGAGCATAGGAGCACTGATTCGGCAAAATCTGCTTGTCAATCTTGGCCGCAGCATTCACAGCTTCGTAGCAATCCTCACCTACGGTGCAAAGACGGGACAAGCTCTCTTCCAAGAGTGCGCGGCTTCTGCACTTAAAGGTGAACGACTTGCGCTTTTCCTTGGCAGCCTCCTGAGCGATTGCTTTGATCTTATTTATATCATAAGTTTCAAGAACAGCATCGTTATGATAATAGTAATTCGCTCGCGTTGCATAACAGCCGGGGAGATCCGTCGGGCAGAGATCGAGGTCTCTGGTTCGCATCAACTCGTCCGTCGTAATACAGAAGTAATCGAATCCAAGATCTTCCGACTTTACCGTTTGGACCGTGCTGGAGCTATCGTCCCAGGTGGTGTCCAGGTAGTAATAATCTCCGTCAATCTTCAGGATGTTCCATGCATGGCCACCGTCACGCTCGCCGTTTTCCTTGCGGATATATCCCGCCACCTCGGCACTTTCAATGCCGCACCGTTGCAGGAGATATTGCATCGCGCGGGCATAGCCCTCGCAAACAGCCTTGCCGTCAAGGAAGACACCGCATATCGTTCTCAGATAATCGATCTTGTCGTCCTCAGGGCCGCCTGCCTTCTTCTGCTTTTCAAGGGCGATCGTATCGTAGTCTACCGACGATATGATCTTAACGTGCAGACGAATGGCAACGTCATAGGCGCTCATGGAATCATCGATACCTTCAAGATACTTGGGAGCCACCTCTTCGATGCGCTTCTGCAGCACTGCGGCCGCTTCTGCCGATGCACCGTAACGCAGCGATACCTCCTCGCCGCGCATAGAGAACGTCTTATACCAGAACAGCTCGGGGTGATCGTACTCAATCGCTTCGGAGATCTTTTTGGCGTCTTCAAAGGTGCAGCCGTCCAACGTGACCGTAGTCTCGTGATTTTGAATCGCCGCCAGCATCGTATCGTACGCCTTCTGCCCCGTCGTGGTCAGCCGTTCGTAATAGAAGTACTTCATACTGCCGTCAAGGGCGCGGTCAGGCTTCTCAGGCGTGTAAGGTCGACCTGAATATTCGGTGAATTCAAAGCTTCTGGGCGACGGAGGCGTGACCTCATCCTCAAAGCTTGCACCGGACGTCTCCATCAGATAGCGGAACGGATTGTTGCGGAACTGCGGATTTTCAAGCAGTTCTCTGACAAGTCTTCGATATCCTTCTCCCGAGAGGTTGTCCGTGCTTTCGTAATACGTGGCTCTGCTTGCCGAGAGCGAATGCTGATTCAAGAAGCGCAGGTATTGCACCGCGACGAGCGCGATATGGCCTTCTGCAAGATCCTCGGGAATATCCGGCAGATGCTTAAGTTGCCATACGTGCGTCAGCTCCCGAACAAGCAGTTCGGAAAGGTTAACGGAAGGAAGCGAGTACTCAACATGGACCTTCTTCTTATCGTCAACGTAGGATTTCAGCGGAATGTCGGTGCCTCTCTTTTTCAGCATCCGATTCTGCTTCAGGGTGTTTGCAATCTTGAGCGTAGACTCAAAGCAGAATTCATAGTCGCTGTCGAGCGTTACGCCGTACGTGCTCTCCAGGAACATTCTCGCACGATCCAGATGAGACTTCAGGATCTTCTTGTTGTTGCCCACAAGATTCTCGGCACAAGACTTGCACATTCTTCTGCCGTCATCCAGCTCGACCATGTCGTGTCCCTTGGCATAGCGCTTTCCACAGAAGTCGCACGACGCGTACTCAATGACGGATTCAATATCAACGAACCTCAAGTCGTGTTTATCGTCACCCAGCAGCTTAGAAAGCCGATGCAACGCATCGAAATCAAAACATTCGGGCTCGTGATCCATACCGAAATGGAGATAATCGCTCTTTTCACCGGTGTTCGAGTACCATTCCAGATAGTTGAACAGCGGACTGAACAACGTGCGAAGCACGTCATCGCCGGCGGACATCAGAACGGCTACGACACCAAGATCCGTTGCGGAATCCTCCACGATAACGAGATTGAAGTCCGTCGTTGAGACAAGCTCGCTCTCGCCTATGATCTTGATCTTCGGCTGCTTCTGAAGAATCAGCTGTACGTCCTCGCCGGCCATCTCACCCTGAAGAACAGGACAGACGGCAATCGAATCAGCAACGGACGGAAACATGGAGCGCAGCATTTCGTTGAGCATTGTCGCGGCAAGCAACATGGTCTTGTTGATGTCACTGCCAAACTGGCCGCAAATACGAATCGACATCATCAGCGCGCCACTTTCCTTCACGTTCAGATCCACTGAAGGCCTGGAGTCGGAGGAATAAAACGGCTGAGCAATCATACCATAACGTCTGTAAGTCTGCTTGGCCAGAGCGTCGTTGCCCGGGTCGCTGATGCTGTAATAGCTGTCCGCGCCGGAATTGAGGGCCAGGGTATGCGAGTCAACCGCAAAATAGCCTCTCGTAACGACTTCCATCGGTGCCTTGAAGGCCGATACGTAGACGTCGCTGATACTGACGTCCTCGTCTGCAAGCTTGAGAACGATATGTTTGGTAGACGCGTACTCGATCTGGTCCGCGCCAACCGCAAGATGATATTCTCTGGACTGAATGTACTGATACGTTTCTTCATTCTTTCCGCCAACGGCAAGACGGGCATACACGCGCCCCGACTTGAAGTCCAGCTTCTGAATATAATATACGTTGCCGTTATAGATCAGATTCTGTCCTGCAATATAATTCTGCGTCAGTCTGCTGCGAGGAATGGAGAGAATGTACTCCCTGTCGCCTACGACCATAACAGCCATATCCCGACCGTTCAAGGATTCAAAAAACTTTCCTTGTCTGCGAAGAATGACTCGCAACTCCGGATTGAACTTGCCCTTTTCGTCAAAATCCTGCAGGGAGACGTATTCGAAATATTTGAACAACGTCATATTGTCCTTGAGCGACTCGCCGTAGAGACGAAGCACCTCTCGCAGAACCGCGTTCAGATCACCCTTCGTTGCGTACTCGTCAAACTGCGGTACGCCCGTGGCCAAGCGAAGGATCTCCTGTCTGGAAATACCACCGGCATTCGCCTTCACAAGAATCCTCTGCGCGACGTCTTTTCCGGTTTTTTCCTCGACCGGAATTCGCTCCATCTGGCCGGCGCTCCAGAGATTGTTGATGTTGCTTACGTAATAATCGCGAAGCATATAAGGTCTGGAGAAGACGATGATGAGCGCGGGCTTATCGGAAACCATGGAAATATATCTTCTCAGCGTAGCAGGAAGATTATCTCCCGAATCCACCGCAATGATCACAGAGTAATCGTTGGGATTATAAAACTGCTTATTCAGGCGAATATTGCTTCCGTCCGCCTGAATGGACACACGGCCTCTATTCGCGGCGATGGTCTCGGCAATATTCTCATAAGGAATGATATTATCTGCAAAAACGGTTACGTTGGACGCGCCCTTTGCCAGGCAAAGCACGGCCATGTTCATAACCGCACCGACCTCTTCCTCGGAATTAAAGAACTGCGGGCAATGGCGTCTGCCATTTTCATCCGGCTTGCCCTCATAAGCATAGCAACGAACCATGGTAGTCGGGCTGTAATTCATGGCGTCGACCGTCTCGAAGTTCACCGACAGCATGTTCTTCAGCACCTTATCAAGGCCGGGAGATCTCGTATCGTCGAAGCAAATGTATCTGATGTCGCGTGACACATATCTTACGCGGAACAGATCCTTCGACTTCCCGTTCTTGACCGCAATCGAATTTTTCTTTATGATATGCTTCAGGCGCGTATTCACAATTGCCAACTGGCGATTGTGCGTATTGACCGTAGCAAGGGAATCCACGAACACCACTGCATCGATCAAGGAAATAAACTTGCTGTGCTCAGTCTCAAAACGAGTGGAGCAAAGATAGGTCAAGGAAGTGACCAGGACGTTGTTTTCATCAACCGCTGCTTCTTCAATGGCACTTTGCTCTCCTCGGACCTTAACTACCCTCCAGATCGGGTCGTCAAAATCAACGGAATCGTTTTGAAATCCCTTACAATACAAGCTTGAAATCTCGGAGAAGCCCTGCGTCAGATAATCGTAAACCGAGTCGATCTGAGCATCCGTGTTGCACACGAAGACGACATTGTCGCCGCGTGCAATCACTGCGGAAATGTAGCGCAGAAAATACATGGAAAATTCAGAGAAGAAGTTTCCGTTGATAAGCACGCCCTTTTCGCTCTCAACCAGCTTATCCAGGCAAGTCAGATAGGATTCTTTTCTCAATTGGGGATTGCGCTTATCACGCTCGACCGCTTGCGCAATATACTCCGTCAAGGGGCTGTGATCCGTAGAGGAAAGCTCCTCCTGAACCGCGCCGGAAACGTCCACGTCGCAGATATAATAATCACCAAATTGCTTGCGGACCTCGGCATCAATCACCTTCAGATCCTCTTGAACCTTTGCCATACCAACGGTTCCCTCATCCAACAGCTCGGGACATTCCTTGTCAATGCATCTGATGCCCTCAAGGAAGAAATAAAGCTCCCACAAGGCCAAAAGCGAGATCGTCGGATAGATGTAACCGGCTTCAAACAGCATAGCAACAATATCATACGGGATCCAGTCCGCTGGGAACATGGCCGGAATCATATATACGATAAAAACAAGCGCGTAAACGCAGGAGAGCGCGATGCTCAGCCATTTTACGATGCTACCGACGAAAAACCATGTTTCCGTATGGAAAAATTTAATTACTTTCCGTTCGCGCTTTTGCTTGCGGCTGAACTGACCAGCTTCTCCCTCAGGGATCAGCAGGCTTTTCTTTTTCAAGCCGATTCTGGCGAATTTGCTGCAAAATACGTACAGCGCCCCCACGGCAAAATTAACCAGCACTGCCGCCAGAACCTTTCCCAAAAAGACGGTTCTATGGCTTAAGCCCACGGTCGTAACGATCCATTGGACGAACGACAGCGACTCCAGCCACGAAAAGAATCCTTTCAAAAAATACAGTGCTATGGTAATAGCAACAACGTATACGGCAGTATAAATAACAATTCTGAAGCGCTTGTACGAAATCTTTTTGCTCTTATCAAGATAGAACGTAAAAAACTCCATCAGGAACGGCAACGCCATCAAAAGGATCATAGCAAGAATGATAACGACTTTAATCAGGTTTTCCACGAAATCCATTTCTTCCTATCCTCCTTTACTGACTTGACCGATTCAATACGCTTGCGTCAATTACCGAATAAAACTTGCGATTCTTTTGGCCGGTGCAGAACGATGCCGTATAGTCCACTGCGTCTGTCACATCCTTATTCTCCGACGAATCCCCATCGCTCTCGGTAATTCTGAATTCCAAGTCGCTTAATATGTTTTGAATAGCCGTCACGCGCTTGCGAAGCTTTTGTCTGTGATGCTCCACTTTGGCATCGGCAATACTGCAGCATTCCACGCAATAGTCAACGTCCAGCTTGTACTCGTATACCCAACGAAGCGCAGGAACGATCGTAGACAACAGCTGGTCGTATTTTTGCACGGCAATCTTATTTTCCGCCAAGGCTTCGTTGGACTTTTCCACAAAGTCCTTCCACGCCTTCGCATATTTTTTTCGTTGCAGAGCAGTAACAACCACAAAGATAGCGCACAGCAGCGCAATCGGCACGGCAATAGAACCCAGGGCTGTTGCCAGAGTAACCGCATTTTCAAAAATAGCGTCAAACTGTATTACCACAAACGGTATATACAAAGCAATAATGGCGATCAGCAGCCCGATGGCAACGATGCTGATTTTTCTCAGGCTTTCTTTGATCTGGTGCACTCTGGTTACGAACCAGTTGCATTGCTCATCAATATCCGAAATAGCAACCGATCTTCCGGCACAGAATTCCATATACTGCGTGATCATGGTTTTATATGCCTTATCCGATACCGTTTCCACCGCTTCAAGCACCTTTTTTTCTTCGCCCGAGGCAGCGTATCTGTATCCGCCGACTTGAAGCAATGCGGGCTTGTTTTCCTTCGACTTACCGGCATAATGGGAAAGAGTCTGCGACACGTGAATCTTCAATCGTTTCAGATAGTCCAGATGGTGTCTTTTGACCTTCTTTGCCTGTTCAACATACTGCTCCGGCGTCGTCTTCGACGATATGGGATCACCCTGTACTTCGTAAGTATACTCAAACGGCTGGTATTCATCCTTTGAAAACAACGGCTTGGCCTGTGTAGAAACGGTAAGAAGCTCTTTTTCATTGCCTCTTTTGACAGGTGCGTCATCGGCTGCGCTGTCATCTTCAGACGCTTCTTCACCCGCTGCACCTTTTTCCCGGTCATCAGCCGTCACATCGGAAACAACCAGATCCGTGGCTTTGTCACCATAGACGTCCAGACCGAATTTTGCATTGTCAAACGCCGACAATCTCGGGGCCAGCCCCAGATCGGCATATGACTCTGACATGGCCTCGATCTCAGCCACTTTATCCGAATATATGTCCATCTTTTCCTTCAGGACAGGCGCAATCTCTTTTATGGTATAGACACGAAAATCCTGCAGAATATCACGGTTTACGCTTTCATTGTCATCCAAAGCGAGATGAGCCTCCACGCATTTGAGCACGTGAAGAGCAACGTTCAATTCGCTCAAAGCGAGAACGCTTTTATTCACCCTGCATGCATAGCAATCATACGGGCAGGAAAGAACGTCCACGCCAGTCCGATCAAACTCTGCGCGATCCGCATCGTCAATCCGTTCGAACAAAGAAATGTTTGCTCTGTCGATCCGCGCCTCGTTGATAACCTCATCACACCACAAGCGCAGGTCACGGTGATATATGCCCCGGATCCCGGGAACAATTTCTGCGCCACACACTGCAAGAATTTCCTTTTCAAAAGCGGAGACCTTATCCTCAGCATCACCGCCGGAAACAGCTCTCGCAATTTTCTCCACGGCATCTTCGTCAGGAAGTCCAATAAAGTTGAGCACCCACTTCATGATACCCGGGCGTCCCGGATCATGAGGTGCAACAGAAAAATCGGTAAACTTCTTTTCCTCGCCGAACATAATCAGCACGTTTTGCGGTCTTCTGCCGGAATTCTCAAGCATTTGCAAAATTGATTCGTTGATCACATGCGTAAAGAGAATGTGCATTGCACGGCAGCATTCCTCACGCTCTTTGTCGTGAAACGCGTCCCTCGGAATAGAAGAATATGCTTTGTTTTCAGGCAAATCGATATAAATAATTAAGTTAAATGCATTACCAAGCTCAACGTAACCCTCAATCATTTCGCTCATGTGCTTAACGCAAGCCTTGTAGCCCTTGTTTTCGTCGTACCAATCCGACATCGGGTAATTCATTGATACAAGCGCTTTGTTCTCATAATGTACATCAAAAAGAATGTCATATTCATTGAGTTCTTTTTGTGATGTGTTAATAAAAAAAGTATGCATATTCGTCACCCCATGGTGTTACGTAGCCCGAAGGTGCTCCATACGAGCACCTTCGGGACCTGCGTTTTTTATTTATCCTTTGAGCTTATGCTGCTCAAAAGCCTTTTCCCAATCTTCAAAGACCTCGGATTTGCCCTTCGAGCGAGTGCTGGAATCATAGATCATCTTGCACAGTCTGTACTTCGCTTCCTCAAGCTTCTTTTCGGAGCGATCAGTATTGAATGCCGCAGCAAGATCGTAGGCAATGCCTTCAAGTGCTTCGATCAATCGTTTGGAAACAAATCGGTTATGCTTGAGAGATCCGTTGTAACGAGAGACGAAGTCGATCGGGTTGAGATCATCCTTGCCGGTCATCAACCCCTTCATAACCTTGGTATCGACATAGTTATCCATATCCTCGCGCTCGTTTGCAAAGCGCTGCTCAAGTGCGGGGACATTGACGTCCTTAAACATTCGATCTGTCTTGAGGATCTCAATGATCTTAACGACGTCCGTCTTGGTCAGGTTCTTGCCCTTGTACATCAGCGGAATATCGGCATCCATGAAATCACCGTATCCGGTATCCACAGGACGTCTGAGGATGATATTGCCATCCTTATCCGTCTTGAGCATACCGTAAGCAATTGCCAGCCAAAGTCCGCGATAGAATGCAAGCTCTACCTGCTTTTGCTTTTCTTCCGTGATTGCCGGTAGGATTCTGTGCCAGTTCTTATCCAGGTGAGGCGTGTTGACGAGCGCTCTCTCGCCTCGTCTACCTTCAAAATCAGCCACCATTTCACCGACAAGCATGTTATAGCTCGTATAGTAGTCACCGCCTGCAAGCTCATTGAATTTAGGAATGTATTGTGCCGCGATACCATAGGTAGCTCTATAGCAATACAGCTCGTTCTTGGGATACGCCGAGTCTGCCTGCAGATCCTCATTGACTCCCAATACCGTGCCAAAGAACGGATAGGCCTTTGCAACATCGTCACTGAATCCCCAGAACGTCTTATCGCGAGAAGTAACAGTACCCATGACATTTTTGGAAACCTCTTTGGTGTGAATCAGGAACGGAGCTGCCAAATCGTAAAGCTTTTTCTTGAATTTTTCAAACGCCTTTGTGTGTCTTTGCGCCTTGGAGGTATCCTTTGCGACCTTACCGGTTTCGAAGTCAACCTTATCAAAATCGGCGAGGGGATCCTCTATTTTGCCCTCTTCGCGGTCGCGCTTGCGCTGCTCCTCAGCCTGCTTTTCCAGTCTGGCATCACTCTCTTTGCAGATAGCCGCATAGATATCCAGGTTGACTTGCTCGCTGTTGTTTCTGTCACCGTCAATTCTCTGTCTGAAGGAGTATACGAGACCTGCAATAAAAGCACTGACAACGCTGATATCTTTGTATTTTTGATTTTCGGGAATTGATTCTCTCTTTTCAGCGCACACGCGACCGTAAATAGCCTCGATCAAGCTCTTATTGACCTCGTGGCTGCTTTGATCAAGCTTCATATCGAGCGAACGATAGACAAACTCTTTCGATTCGCCATCACCGAACACGTACATCGTCTTGCCAACAATGCCGCTGGTCTCCTTGGCGTTCTTATCCACGGAATCCTGCAGTTTTTCCTGAACGTCATCCAGCTTTCTGAAGAAGGCTTCGAGCTGTCCGATCAGGCCGGTAACTCTTTCTGCAAGCTTTTTATATACGGATACCTTGAGAAGCTCCTTTTCATACTTTTCGCAAAGACCGATCTTGGTTGCAATGAACTGTGCGTATCTCTTTTCGAATTCGTCGAAGAATGCACTTTCCTTCTGATACCACTTTTTGCTATCCAGAAATTCAACCGCGGTCGTCTCGGTCTCAGCAGTCGACTTGTTGTCAAACAAGTTTCCATCGGATCCACCGGCCATTGCTTCTTGCTTGCTATCGGCAAGCGTTGCATTTTTAACTGCTTTATTCAGTTTTTGGACAAGCTTATACAAAATGTATCTTGCTGCCACAGGATGAACGAAATTCCAGTTGCCCATGTCATCCTGCTTCGACAAAAGTCCGTAGATCGAGCAGATGTTGCTTGGATTAACATCACCCATGCTGTAGGGGAAAACAGAATTGACAATGGTATCTGCATATCCGTCTGCTTTCTTTTCAAAGCTGTGCAGAGCCTCTGCGAGTCCAACCTCGTCGGATCTGATCTGCTCCATAAGAGCATCCTTGTCATGATCGGCAGCGACAAACTGATCGGCATCAAGCGAGAACTGGGCGGTGCCGCTGTATTTGGTCACAATGGTATCGATCTTTTTGCCATCCAGATCCTTAATAAAGTCGTCAACCTTGTCGGTCTCCGTAACAATTATCTTTCCTCCCTCGCCGCGGCTCTTGCTCTGGTTCTTCACATCCTTGGCAATGGTAATAAAGAATCTATCCTTGCCGGCATCCTCGGGTCTGACGGAGGTCTTTTCCTCAAACAGCTCAACGTACTTGGCACGGGGGTCAATCGTTTCATTGGAGAAAATGCCGTCTTTCTCTGCTTGCTTTTTCTCCTCGAGCTGCGCATCAATTTCAGCATCAATCTTTCTCCATCCGCCGGTCAAGGAGTCCTGTGCTGCGCGAAGCGAACAATAGGTCTTGACGCTGTTTCTCGGATAAACTGCCTTTGCCGTTCCGCAGGAGCCGTACAAGGGCTCCTCCGCTTTGGTGAATTCCAAGAAAGTGTTGTCCTCTTCAGAATACATGTCGTCCTTCATGGGCGCATAAAGCTGCATATAGACAAGCTGTGCAACCATTTTCTCATAATCAGAGATCTTGTTAAGGGCGATGTCATTCTCATCCTTGTAATCCACAAAGAAAGCAAAGTCATAGACAGGAGTCCCATCATCCTTGTTTTTTTCGCTATCAAAGAGATTATCCAGCGAGATTTTCTCGGGAAGGGTAATATCGCCGCCGATTTTGATCTTAGTGATTGCATTCAACTCCTGAATCGCCGCATAAGCGTTGCAATAGTGTTGCGTCTTCGTGGCTTTGTTTGCCTTAATATCACCAAGGGTATGAACAAACACGTCAGGCAATAAGAAGATACCGCGAATCGTAATTTCGCTTTGTTCAAAGAATTTTCTGAGCCAGAGTGCGACCTGAATAAACATACCCGAGCCTGTGCCACCGGAAAGCGAGGATACGATCATGATTCTGATCTTGGATCCCGCACCGTTTTTCAGCAGCTCGTTAATACTCAGCTCCAATCCCTCGATCACCTTGGTTTCACAGCTGTCCAAGAAGGCGATTCTGGATTTGAGACGCATCTCGGACGCACCGTCGATCATGCTTTGTTCTCGGAAAGCAGGCGACTGCGGACACCACTCTTCCATATGCAAGTACTGATAAGTATCCAGATATTCGCGAATTTTCATCGCTCTGCTGGTCGAAATTACAGGAACGCCCGTACCGCTGTTTGTAATCGATTCGTTATCGTTTACATTCGTGTCCAACACCGCGCAACAAATGTTGCCATCGTTGATCTCCTTTTTGTTTGCGTGAAGCTCCTTGACTACGTTGTTGATTACTCGGCTTCCGGTTCCTCCCAAGCCGATCAGTAAGGTTTGTGCCATATTGCTTACCCTCCGTTTTTCCTTTCTTGATTATGAATTTGTATAAATAAAAATTTTGCCGCGTGTGATTACTTTTCTGGCTTCGTCATTTCCAAGGTCTACGGTAACAACGTCCCCCGGCCCTGCAACGACCGTGTATCTTGCCATTCTGGGATTGCCTGCCACCAAGGTGCGATCATTCTCGCCGTTTACTGTTGTCGTGGTAGCAAATTCGTTAATATCCAAACGTCTGTGTCTGAGAACATGCTCTGCCACATCCGACGGTGTATGCAACGGCAGGTCCGTATTACAAGGCTCCAATCCGCCTCTGTACCATGGGAAGGGCATTTCGCAAATAATTCTACCGCCATAGTCCGCGCGAATTTTGAGACCGCCGGCATTGACAACGTCCGCCTTTTTCTTGAACTTTAATCTGCCGTTGCCCTTTTGGATCTTATTAAACTTTTCCAAGCGTACAGGAGCGAAAAATCTGAGCACGTGAGTCATATCCTCGGGGTTGTAGGTAATGTTGCCCACATACAGCACCGCGCTCTTTGAGAATCTGGGTTTGGTGCAGACCAGATAGATCCAGGTCAGGAAGAAGGCCAGCGCGATCACCTCGATCAGAAGCGGCGTCCAGACAGAGAACAGCTTATAATCAAAGCTCTCTCCTACAACGTCGATCGTAGAAGAAGCGTTTCCATAGGGGTGCTCCAGCGTAACCTTGATGTCATCGCTCTCAAGGCCCCAGTAGTATGCCCAGTTGCCCCACCAGTTTCCGAAGTTCAGCGTGCGCTGCTCCTCAACGTAAGGAGTAACGGTAATCGTTCCGTCCGGCGCGACGGATACGTTGGTTTTCAGTTCCTCGCGCTCGCCTCCGAGCAGAACCGAAATCTGCTTTTCAACCTCGGATTTGTCAAGTCTGACACCGTCCTTGGTAACGTAAAACGAAACCGATACCTGATTGTCAAACAGCTCCGTTTTTTTGATCGGCTCGGTCGCATCGATCGGAATCACCTGATACGTAGGCATCAGAATCGTGTATTTCTCAGTGGCTGTTTTGCCATTACTCAGCGCGCAGGTAACGCTGACGCTGAAGCTTTCTCCGCTTGAGGCGGACTCACTTGCTTTATTGGGTGTAAAAATAATCTTTCCGTCGCTTGAATATGTAATGTTACCCTCATTTCCCTCCGGGGAAACGTTGATGACGGGATTCAAGGACTTAACGATATTAGGATCTTTGATTTCCGTTGTGCTTCCGTGTCTGACCTCGTACACGGTAAAGGCAATGGACAAATCCTTATTCCCTGCAACGTCATCATATTTTAAGCTCTTTGTGTTGTTGACGAACTCTGCCGAGATCGTATAGTCCGGAATATATAACGTGGGCTCAAATTCAACCGAATACGCAATGGGATTAAAGCCGTCAATGATAGCCGCGGCCCAGATCTCGGTTTCCACGTTTTTCAGAACGTAGTCGGACAGTATCATGTTCTGCCCCGAGACCTGCTCCGTAATCTTTCCATTCTCGGAAATAACGATTTCAAACTTCGTTCCGGGAGGCAGGAGCGAAGGAGAAATTTCCTTGTCCGTTCCCATCTCATAGATCTTGCACGAGACGGAGATCTTATCCTGCTCCATGGCATTGTTGAGCTGCTTGAAGTCGGAGACCTCCTTGCCGTTCAACTGGACCTTCATCCGCATTTCAAGCGCCGGCTCGAACAAAATGACGAGATCTTCCAGATCGACCTTCTGGTCAAACGTAATATGATACGTTCCGGCGCCGATATTATCCTTCGAGTCTCCCAACAAGAAGGCCCCGCCAACCAAATCCGAATATCCCGGGTAGCTCAGTGCCACCCTACGGTCGTTAGAAATCTTGGTTTGATTGGTGTGCCTCGCTTCTGCGATTTTCGCCTCGGATCCCTGCACCAGCACCGCAATGTTCAAAAGTGGGATGGAAGAGGAGACCTGAACCGTTTTATCATCAATCTTCGTAATAGCGTTCGACTGTAACCGAGTTCTGCCCGAAATGCGGTCTGCCATCTCTGCCATTGCATTGATAATACCTGTGGCATTCGACGCCTCATACGTATAAATTCCCTGGCTGTGATCCGCGTCAGGACAAGCTACGTCGCCGATTCCAAGGAAGGTAACCTGAGGCTTTGTTCCGTTGGGCATCACCGTTTCCGTGTACTCTTTGAAATGTTCATTCAAAAAGTCTTTTTTTTCTTGTTCATCCATTCCGCTTGTAAGACATTCGTCGAAATCACCATCGGTGATGACAACCAGCCAATACTGGGTATTGGGGTTGGAATCCTGTACGCTCTTCAGCTTGTTATATGCTTTTTCCACCGCCTTGTACGGGGTACTACCGCTATGGGTGTGGTTTCTGATAGAATCCACGGAGTTCTGGATTTCATCCGTTCCTAACAAAACGTTCTCCGGTATGTAGCCGGGATTCTGTTGCGAATCGGCCATATACGTGATATACAATTCGTCTTCGCTGTTGAGCATTCCGCAAAACGTCTGCATCGCATAGTTTGCATAGGCCCACTTGGAACCACCCATACTACCGGAGTCGTCGTACACAACCGATACGATTTTCCGGATGTAAAGCGACTCCGCGGATGCAGGAAACGGTATGGCAAGCACCACCAATAATATCATAGTAAGTGCGAGTAGCAACGAGAAAATTTTTTTCATATTCTCTGTCCTTTCATTTTTTCTTTGATTGTCACACCGTTAAACCTTTGCAGAGTTGCAAGAAGTAATGCAGCATAGCAGAAGCCTAATACAACCAACGCTCTCAAAAAATCCAATTATGTAGTATTATATCATATTTGCCGTTCAATGTCAAGATTTGTTCTCCCCGTTTCAGAATATTTTTCCAATTTTCCATCGTACACAAGGAAAATTCGGAAGGCTGTCCGATAAATGCCCCTCGCTTTTTTTATCATATTATTCTTCGCGCCGCAGTCCGTTTTCAAAGCAAAAAAGATGGGCACGAAAGGGCGTGCACAAGCAGCGGTAAATTGAGAGTCAATTTACCGCTGCTTCGAAGTGCAGGCCAAATCATATGCCCACCTTTTTAATTCGATCCGTCATCAAGATCTTATAAATAGCAAATGGGGATCGCGCTCCAACCGTGACAAAGGCTACCCGCGTTTCCAAACGCGCTCGCCCCTTCGCTCGTTTCCCATACGCTCGTAGCACCTTCGTCAAGCATATGAGAATAATCCCTTCTGATTTCCTCCAGAACATACGGCTTCCACCTCGCCTCATCCGTCAGAAGCAACGCGTCATACTTGAAGCAACGCATGCTGAGTGAGCAATCCGAAAACGCGTTTCGGACGATCCTCTCGCAGATACCGTTGGCATCATCTGCTATTCCTGCAAGAATAGCCAGCGCGTTTCCAAGCACGGTAAACTCTCCCCCGCCCTGCGTCAAGGAGAAGGCTCCTTTTTTTACATCGTAAAACGCCTCCCTCGCCCTCGCTCGCGTTTCCCAAAGAAGCGAATCGTACGAAAAAGCATTGTCCGTTTTTTGAGCAATTGCTCGCAGATGCTCCAATGCCATCAGGAAAAGGCAGTTGATGACCAGGTCGGGGATCGCCTCCTCGCTCTGTCCCAAACGCCCGGACAAATGCTCCGACCAATCGTAGAAGTTCCACTGCGTCGCCCCGGTAAAGCGTAACATCAGGCCATTCTCCGCATTATTCAAAAACGCCTCAACGATCGAAAGCAGTTTAGGATAAATTTCCTTGCCAAGCGAGACGTCGCCGGTATGGTCCATATACTCCCTGACCGCTATGATATAATAAAGCGAAAATGCGGGGATAGCCAGATTCTGACCGCAGGGCGAGCAGATCGTGAGCAGTCCGTCCGGCCGCCGATCCTTGCTCATCAACAGCAAATTGGCTCTTGCATTCATAATTCAGTCCGCCGGATACTCCCGTAAAGGTTGCAATGGCGTTTTCGTTTTTGATCTTGTCAAGAAGTTCTTTTTCTACAACGCCGTCCTCGGATAGCGGTACGGGCTGCCTCAGATCCACTTCGGCATAATTGCCGCCGCATGAAGCCAGCGACAGAAGAGCATCCTGCGCGTTGATCACACCGTCGCCATTGATGTCACCAAAGGTAAGACTGTCTGCATCTGCCTCGTCAATGGTAAAGTTCTCTGCGTTTTCAAATGCATCCATATTCATGTCTGCATCGACAAGTGCTATATAAGCGGTAACACCCATCTTCTCGGAGATTTCAGCATTGTACTTAAACGCAACCGTAGTCGTTCCGTTGTTGAAGGTCAGCTTCTTTTTGCCTTCAAGTTTTGTAACAGTAATCACAACAGCTTTCTTGTCGGCAGGAATCAGATCAACGCCGTCACCTTGATACAGAACGCCCGCGCTGAAGGTTCTGCCCTCTACGACGGTAACGCTTCCTTCTGCATCCTCAGTTGTAATATCCACCTTAGAATCCTCATTGGTAGAATCGGATGTGAGCTTGAGTGACATTTCGGAAATCGCAATATCGAGCGTGTTACCAACGGTAACATTCTCAACGCTGAAAGTGATGTTAAACAGTTCAACGGGGAAAGAATTACCGCTTGTTGTCAGATCACTATTTTCATTTGCATCAAAATAAACGATGCGGAGCTTGCCCTCAGCCAAGTTATAGCTGAGTGCACCGCCTGCAAGGCGGTTGCCTGCGGTTACGTTTGTAACCGAAAGACCTGCGGGTACGTCCACGATCAGATCGATCAGCTTGTATCCTGCTTCATTGTTCCAACCGTTGACGCTGATAACGCCATTGAAGGTCGTGCCGGGAACGTTCTCTACGTTCTCGGGCAAGCCGAGCGTAGCGGAGAAATCGGTGGTCGCGGGAGGTGTTACTGTCTCAAATGTCACGTCGCTATAATCAAACAGAGCGGGCTGTTCGTTCAAAAGTCTGTCATAGGCAACAAGCGCATAACAGGACTGATCGGTAGCCATGCCGTTGCTTCCTGCACCGACAATGTGTTCAAATGTGTCAGATTCCTTGAGATAATGTGTCAAGAGTGCATCTACAACCGAATTGCCGTTCTTAATGAATCGGCTGTCGGTATCGGGATTGATGCCCCAGGTCGTGCAAGCAACGATCACCCATGAAATATTTTATTTCACCCCACTCAAGTGCATCATACTATCGATCAACATAGCATTGAGCGTTACCCATTCTTCGAATTTGGGATTCATAATAGGAATAATATACTGACCACTCAAAACCTTGTTGTTTTTACAAATCGACCATTCCGACTTTGAGCCACCTCGGCAGTATAGGAAATATTCTCCGTTCTTTTTCACATAAGTATCTTTATCATTCTCTGCTCCTTTCTCCGAAGTCAAATAGTCATAGACCAATGGAAAAAGCACACGTGCCAATGAATCCATCTGCTCCTCGGTAACATTAAAATCGTTTTCAAATACTTTTTTCTTCTTATTCATTACAAATATCTCCTTATGAATTTTTTTGTAATTTATAATAGTGCAAAAAGATATAAACGACAGGTCTATGTTGTTTGAGCTGCAGAACGCAAAAAAGGCAGACAGAGATTTTACTCTCCATCTGCCTAAAAATCAAAAAGTGTATTTATCAAATTCCTCAAAAAAACAAAATAGCCCGAACAATCTTTTCACTGAAAAGAAGTTCAAGCTATTAAGTCTTGGCTCCCCCTGCTGGGCTCGAACCAGCGACATCATGATTAACAGTCATGCGCTCTACCGACTGAGCTAAGGAGGAATATTAGGCACAAAAGTTGCGCCATGAGCGCAACTTTTGTGTGTGTCGGC
>SVRN01000046.1 GCA_015064805.1 Oscillospiraceae bacterium | reverse complement strand
TACTGGTTCTGCCCATGACGGAGGATTTTGAAGCCGCGATCCGCACTGCCGCCGCATTGCGCGAGGCGGGCATCCGCACCCAGATCTACACCGAGAAAAAGAAGTTCAAGGCGAAGATCGGATACGCAGACAAGCTGGGCATTCCGTTTGCTCTTTTCCTCGGCGAGGACGAGATCAACGCAGGCACCGTTACCGTCAAGAATATGTCGACGGGCGAGCAGACGACCGCACCGCTGTCCGAGCTGATCCCCGGTATCCTTGCAGAAATCCGCAAATTCGACGCACTGACCGTTATCAAAACGGCAGAAACCAACGCATAAACCAAACACCGCTGACACTTGTCAGCGGCGTTTTTCTTTTCTGTTATTCATCTTCCCACGCGACGTCCAACGCGTGACGGATCGTGCTCATGTCGTACCCTTGACGCAAAAGATAGGCGATCAGCTTTTGCTTATCTTTGGCGTCCTGCGGCGGAACGGAGGACTTGCGGCGGGCAATCTTAGCGCAGCGCGCTTCCTCGTCAACGTCGCCCAACTCCTCCAGCGCGTTTTGTGCCGCTTGATTGCAGTATCCGCGCTGGCGCAGATACTGCTCGATACGGCGGCGCCCCCAGCCCTTGCCAAGACAGCGCTCGGCCTCTCGGCAAGCGTCGTTTTGCTCGCGTAAATACCCTCGTGCGCAGAGCAGGGCAACGGCACGCTCTGCGGTTGATGCGTCAAATCCGCGCTGGCGCAGCTTGAGCGTCAACGCCTGCGCCGAATTGGCGCCGTAAGCCAGAATGGTCAGCGCGCGGGTGTAGGCAGCAGAGAGCTGCGCCGCCTGCTCGATCTCCTCCAGCTTTTCCCGGGAAATGATGCCGCGGCGTATGCCGAGCGCGTTCAATAGCTCGGTCTGAACGGTATAGCGGCGCACCTCGGTCAGATTGCGCAAGGTGTCCGTCAGCTCAACGCCAACGCAAATGGCCTCACCCGTCGTTTGGGCGCGCAGATAGCGCACGGTTATCACAAAGGGAGAATCGGGGACGCTTGGGGAAGACAAGTCCTCCATGCGGAGGACTTGTTCTTTGCTGTTAATTTCAATCATAGGCGTTTTTCAACGATCAATCGTCAATGCCGAGATCGTCATCCTTGAGCATCTGGATGTCGAAATCGTCGTCGCCTTCGATGTCGGAGTCCATCGCCTCGGTGATCATATCCGAGGTCTGCTCGCTCATGGCGCGGATCTTGTCCTCGATCTCCTTGGCAAGCGCAGGATTGGTTTCCAATGCCTTGCGTGCGTTTTCACGGCCCTGACCCAGGCGCTCGCCCTGATACGAGAACCAGGAACCGCTCTTCTGGATGATATCAAGCGCTACTGCAAAATCCAGAACTTCACTGGTGTGCGAGATGCCCTTACCGTAGATCAGGTCAAATTCAGCTACGCGGAAGGGAGGAGCCACCTTGTTCTTGACAACCTTGCATTTGACGTGGTTACCGTAGGCATTGCCGCCTTCCTTGAGCTGCTCGCCCTTACGTACGTCGATACGAACGGAGGAGAAGAACTTGAGTGCGCGGCCACCGGGTGTGGTCTCGGGATTGCCGTAAATAACGCCGACCTTTTCACGCAGCTGGTTGATAAAGATAACGATAGCGTTGGTGCGCGAAATGACAGAGCTGAGTTTTCTCATGGCCTGGGACATCAGTCTTGCCTGAACGCCCACGGTCGATGCGCCCATGTCGCCTTCGATTTCCTGACGGGGAACGAGTGCCGCAACCGAGTCAACGACGACGACGTCAATCGCGCCCGTGCGAACGAGAGCCTCGGTGATTTCCAGCGCGTCCTCACCGCAGTCGGGCTGGGAAACGAGCAGGGAATCGGTGTTAACACCCAAAGCCTTGGCGTAAACGGGGTCAAGTGCGTGCTCGGCGTCGATAAAAGCCGCCTCGCCGCCGGCCTTCTGTGCCTCGGCAATGATGTGCAGCGCAACGGTGGTTTTACCCGAGGACTCGGGACCGTAGATCTCGATGATACGGCCGCGCGGAACGCCGCCGATACCCAGTGCCAGGTCGAGAGAAAGGGAACCGGTAGGAATAGCCTGAACCTCCATTTGGGTGTTTTCGCCCAGCTTCATGATGGTGCCTGCGCCAAAATCGCGCTCGATCTTTTGCATGGCCGTCTTGATGGCCTTTGCGCGCTCTTCTTTATCGGAAACCATAGATACCACGGGAACATTCGTCTTCTTCGTGTTCTTCATAATCAATCGATCCTTTCATTGTCAGCGGCAAGCCGCTTTTCTTTTTCTGGACTTATTATACACCTTTTTTGGCTGTTTGTCAATAGGAAAATTCCAAAAAGAGAAAAAATATTTAAAGTAATTTCGATAAAATTCCGAAAATGACAAAAATAATTCCGATTTTAGAATTTGAGACTTTTTGAGTGATCTCGCAAACTCGTTTGGCGTTTTGATTCGCAAGGTGAAAAAACAAAAAAATTCTTTTACTGATCTCTTGACAATCTCTATACTTCGTGATATGATGTATTACGTAAGGAGGGGTATACAATGGATATTCAATTAAAACGCGGTCTGCTTGACGTTTGCGTGCTGGCGGCCATCAAAAACGAGGACTCCTACGGCTATAAGATCATCAAGGATTTAGGGCCGTGCGTCGAATTGTCCGAGTCGACCTTATATACCATCCTCAAGCGCCTGGAAACGGCAGGCATGCTGACCGTGCGAAGCGCGGAGCATGGAGGACGATTGAGAAAATACTATCATATCACCAAAGCGGGGCTGTCCCGCATTGAGGAGTTCAAGACCGAGTGGCGTGAGGTCATGTCGATCTATCGATTTGTGATGGAGGAGGATACAAGAAATGACCAAGCATGAATTTATTACCCAATTGCGGGATAGACTTTCCGAGCTGCCCGAAAGGGAGGTCGAGGAGAGACTGAGCTTTTACGTCGAAATGATCGACGATAGAATCGAGGACGGTCGCACCGAGCAGGAGGCCGTGGCAGACCTGGGACCTTTGGATGAGGTCGTGGCACAGATCGTGGCGGATATTCCGTTGCTTCAGATCGCAAAGAAGAGAATCAAGCCGACAAGGCGGCTCAAAGCCTGGGAGATCGTTCTTTTGGCGGTCGGCTCGCCCGTGTGGGCGTCGTTACTGATCGCCGCGCTGGCGGTGCTGATCGCGTTGTACGCTTCGTTCTGGGCGATCATCGTTTCCTTGTGGGCGGCCTTCGGCTCGCTCGCGGGCTGTGCCTTGGGCGGTGTCGTCAGCGGTTTTGCCCTTTCGATGGGGGCAAACCTGCCAGCAGGGATGGCTTTGATCGGCGCCGGTATCGTTTGCGCGGGGCTGTCCGTTCTGTTGTTTTTTGCTTGCAAAGCAGCTACGAAGGGACTCGTGGTGCTTGCTAGTAAGACGGTTCTGGCCGTCAAACGCTGCTTGATTAAAAAGGAGGGTGTGGCATGAAAAAATCAACGATAGTATGGCTGGTCATAGCCGCTGCTCTGATCCTTGCGGGTGGCATGACGTTTGGATGTGCCATGACAATGATAAACTGGGATTTTGCCAAATTGTCAACGGATAAATACGAAACGCGCGAATACGAAATCACTGACGAATTTCAAAACATATCAGTCCTGGCTGACACCGCTGACGTCGTGTTCGTTCCCACGGAGGACACGGAGTGCCGTGTTGTTTGCTACGAGCAGACGAACGTCTCTCATGAAGTCGCAGTCAAGGACGGCACGCTGACGGTCGAGGTGATCGATACCAGGAAATGGTACGAGTATATCGGCTTCAACTTCCAAACGCCCAAGGTTACGGTGTATATGCCCAAAGGGGAGTATGCCGCGCTGACCATCAAAACGGATACGGGCGACGTGAGTATCCCGCGCGAATTTCGATTTAAGAGCATGGACGTATCGCTTTCCACGGGCGACGTGACCTGCAAAGCTTCGGCTACGGAACAGCTCAAGATCAAGACAAGCACAGGCGATATTACGTTGCAGGACGTGTCTGCAGGCGTGCTTGATCTCACCGTCTCCACGGGCAAGGTCAAGGCTTCGCGCATTACCTGTGTGGGAGATATCAGCATCAAAGTCAGCACGGGTGAGGCGGTTTTGGCTGGCGTGACTTGCCAAAATCTTACGTCGAACGGTGATACGGGAGATATCGATCTTATAGGTGTGATCGCCTCGGGCGGCTTTTCCATTGTGCGGAGCACGGGCGACGTCAGCTTCGAGGGATGCGATGCCGCAGAGATCCTCGTCACGACCAGCACGGGCGACGTCGAGGGAAGCCTGCTGTCTGACAAGGTATTCATTGTTAATACCCATACGGGAGAGAAGGACGTGCCCAAAACCAACACGGGCGGTAAGTGCGAGATCACCACGAGCACGGGAGATATCGAAATCAGCATTGAGCGTTAAAACTTCCGTTTTTGTTTACAGTGCTTTGCTTGACAAACGGCAGATCGCGTGCTATAATATCACGGTAGGTTCGCTGAACGGTCGCGCCGTATGGTGCCGAAAGGTAGTACGGTGAGGAAAGTCCGGGCTTCCAGGGCAGGATAGCTGATAACGTCAGCCGCGGGTAACCGCCGGGAAAGTGCAACAGAAATAAACCGCCCGCAAGGGTAAGGATGGAAAGGCGAGGTAAGAGCTCACCCACTTGTATGGTAACATACATTTGCTGTAAACCCTATCCGAAGCAACACCGCATGGGGATCGTTTGCCCGACACATATCCCCGGGTGGCACCGCGAGAAAATCGCGCGGAGGCTGTCGGCGACGGCAGTCACAGATTGATGACCGTTTTCAACAGAACCCGGCTTACAGGCGGGCCTATCAAAAAAACACTGCGGAGCGATCCGCAGTGTTTTTTATTTACGAATGTTTTTTCATTTCCATGTAGGGGAGAGCGTCAAATCCATTCTTTTTATATACCTGAATGGCGCGCTCGTTTTCCTCCTCGACCTCAAGGCGGAGCAGATGATAGGGGTAGCTGTTTTCAACGTGCTTGAAGAAAGCCGAGCCGATGCCAAGACCGCGATAGTCGGGCAGAAGATACAGATCCTCGATCCAGATGCAAGGCTTGCCGAACTCGGTCGAAAAGCTCTTGGCGAGCATGCCGTAGCCGACGATGCGCTCCTCAATCTCAAATATATAGCCCTCGGCGTATGGCGAGTCGCCAACGCAGGCTGCCACGTCGTTTTGAAAGATCTCCTCCGAGCCGTTGGTAAATACAGCGGGGGACGCGTAAAAGGTGCGCATCATGGCGATGACTGCCTCGGTGTCTGCCGCCGTCATGCGTCGGATGGTGTAGCTCATGTTATTACCCCATGCGCGCGACCAGAACGGTCATATCACCGTCCAGCACGACCTCGCCTAGGCCTGCGGGCAGATAGTAGCCGTCGGCACGTGCGATATCGTAGGACTCACCGCCCGCGGTGATGGCACCCTTACCGTCAAGGCAGAGCAAAAAAGCAAAGGAGCGCTCGTCGACGGTGATGGCGGTAGACGCGCTGACCGTCAGCTTATCCGTCTTGAAATAGCGGCAATGTGCCAGCGTTTGCTCGCTTGCCGCACCGCCCTCGTAGCGGATGGCGTTGACCTCGTCCTCGGTAAAGGGAACGGTCACGTCCAACGCTTTGTCCACGTGTAGTTCACGCAGCGAGCCGTCCGCACCGCGGCGCTCGTAGTCGTAAACGCGGTAGGTCAGGTCGCAGTTTTGCTGGATCTCTGCGATCAGAATGCCCGCGCCGATGGCGTGCAGCATCCCCGAGGGGATAAAATAGGTCTCGCCTGCGTGAACGGGGCAATGGTGCATAGTGTCTGCCAGCTTGCCCTCGCGTACCGCCGCGCGGAATTCCTCAGCCGTCATGCCATCCTTCAGACCGTAAATGATCTCCGCGCCCTCGTCAGCTTCAACGATGTACCACATCTCGGTCTTGCCGCGATCGTTTTCCACGCGAGCGGCGTAGTCGTCGTTGGGGTGCACCTGGACGGACAGCTTGTCGCAGGCGTCGATCAGCTTGATGAGCAAAGGGAAGTCACCGCCCGTATACGCGGTGCCGATGACACGGGGGCCAAACTCGTCTATGTACTGGCGCATGGTCTTGCCTGCCGCGTCACCGTTCTGAATGACGCTCATTTCCTTGGCGCGGACGCTGAGCATCCAGGCCTCGCCCACCGTGTCAGCGTCTGCCTTCATGCCCCAACCGTCAAGCAAGCGGCGGCCGCCCCACAGGGGAGATTTGGTAATATAGGATAATTTGAGAGGATATAAATAGTTCATGTGCAAAATTCCTTTCGCTATGTACGTTTGCGGATAAAAATATTATACCACGCTCCTGCTGTTTTGTCAATTGCGATTGTGATCTATATGCAAAGGCAACGCTATTGATAGATTTTACTTTTGAATACACATCAAATTCTTGACAAATTTCTCAAAATATGCTATAGTGATAATGAAAAGAGGCAAGTTGGAGGTGTTATGATGAATTTCATTCCCAAACAGCGGTTCAACCTGTCGCAACATGGTTTTCGGTGTCGCTTTCACCGGGAAAAAGGGCAACTGAAAACGGAAATATAGGAGCGCGTAGGTAGAACTGCTTTGACAGGCTATCTGTGCGCTTTTCTGTTTTTTGATATTTTACGAAAGAGGTGAGCTATATGAATAAAATAATTTCGATGATACTGCTGTGCGCCTTGCTCCTTGCGTGTTTTTCGGGGTGCTCGACTCCAAAAGCCCCGGCGGATATGAACGATCCGGGTGACGAGATCGAGTCAACGCCAAATGATAAGGAAAACGAGGAAAATCCCGATAACGTGATTGATCCGACACCCGATGATGAAGAGGGTGAGAAAGATCCGGCCAACGAGATCGATCCGACACCCGACGACAATGGGGACGAGCAAAATCCCGGTAACGAGATCGAATTACCGAACCATTTTCATGGCGAGAAAGATCCAGCGAACGACGACGCCGGAAATAGTATAGATGAGGCGGCGTTAAAAGCAATATTTGAGCAATTAAGAGCTGATGCTGATGCAAATGCCAAATTGGAATTTTGGGTTGCATATGAGCAAGAATATTATGAACTCAAAAATTCAGACGAATATGCCAATTGCGACTGGATGGAGTCTCTTTTTACCGTCTCGGTTAGTTGTTCTTATGATGATGCGGTAAATGAAGATTGGTATCAGCAATGCTCTGCAACGGATGTAAGATCTCTAAATGAGGCTTTCTTTCGCCAATATGGCGTGGATATTTTGAATGGTCAGCACGTTAATGCGTCGTGGTCCACCGGAATGGACCTGCTCTATTCATCGCCGGATGGTTTTTGTAGTGATTATGATGCTATAAAGGTTTTGCTACAATTAGGCTATGTCAAACAGATCAGCATAGGGTATATATTTGGTCTTCCCGGGTGTTATTTTATGGAGTAATTATTGTCTATCGCAAGATGAGAGGGTGCCGCTTCGGCGGCACCTTTTTATATCTTGTTACCGCTCTTTTTTCATGGATTTGACAAAATCCATTGATTTTTTCAATGATATATGATACAATACTGTTTGTATCGCATCATTTCTCGGAAAGGAGAGCCCCATGGGAAGATCAACCAAACATATCTATCCGATGCTTTGCCTGATCGTCGTGCTGGCAGGCGTGCTGGCGGTGTTTCATTTTAACCCCTCGATCCTGCAGAGCTTGCCCTGGCTCTCGCCCGACGAGCCGCCCATCATTGAGCAGCCCGACAATCCCCCCGACGATAATCAAAATCCGCCCGAGCAACAGCCTCCCGTGGACGAGCCTCCCGTGGACGAGCCTCCCGTGGACAATCCACCCGAGCAAAATCCGCCGGATGACGATCCTCCCGTGGAGAACCCACCCGTTGTGGACCCGCCGATCGATGATCCCACAGACCAGCCGACCGTGCCGCAGAGCATCGTCACGCTGACGGGCTACTATTATACTTATGCCAACATGAAAAGCGATCTGGCAGAGCTTGCCGAGCGCTATCCCGATACCATGTCCTACCGTTCTTACGGCATTTCAGCCGATGGACGCGATCTGTACGCGGCAACGCTGGGCAATCCCAATGCACCAAAACAGGTCATCATCACCGCCGGTATGCACTCGCGCGAGTACGTCAACAGCTTCGTCGTTATGCGTCAGTTGGAGTATTATCTGGAGAATTACGATACGGTCAGATACGAGGGACATCTGCTGCGCGACCTCTTTGAAGAGGTCTGCTTCGTCATCGTTCCTATGACTAACCCCGACGGCATCACGCTGGCCCAGGAGGGAATTGACGCCATTCGCAATCCCACACTGCAAGAGATCATTCGCGGCATTTGCGGCTCGACGAACACCAAGGTGATCAACGATTACCTCAATACGTATTGGAAGAGCAATGCCCGCGGCGTTGACGTCAACCGCAACTTCGATGCGCTCTGGGATGAGCATAACGATATCGTCGGACGCCCTGCGGCCAAGAATTATAAGGGTGCTTCTGCCATGTCCGAGGTGGAAACGGCCTATCTGGTCGCCCTGACCGAATCGCTGTCTAATCCCGTTGCCTCGGTCTGCGTCCATTCGCAGGGCGAGATCATCTACTGGCGCTGCTTCCAGGAGGGCGCGTTTGAGGCCGAGAACAAGCGTCTGGCCCAGATCGCCCAGAAGGTTACGGGCTATGCCATCATCGATGATAATCAGACCGAGCCGTCCTACAGCAACTGGACCATCCTCGCTCACGGCATTCCGACCATTACGGTGGAAACGGGCCTTGGCGGCTATCCGCAAAATCACGGCACCATGGCGAGCGGTATTTACGACCGCAACCGCGATCTGTGGGCGGCCGTTGCCGCGGCTTACGCAGGCCTTGCCAAAGGATAAATCACCAAAATATCACACGCTACGGCGACGGAGAAGCAAGCCTTCTTCGCCGCCGTTTGTTTGTTGTGCACAAATCGGGATATATTGTTTTGATAAAAATGACAATGGTGAACAAAATACAGCAATATATGTCCGAAACATACCCAAAAATGACTTGAAAGACAGCGGAATATGTCTTAAAATAATAACAGTACCATGAGGTATTTTTGGAATTTTATATAAATTCAAGGAGGATATGCTATGTCTTTACCTGTTGCGGTTCAGATTTATTCCGTTCGCGACGATGCGGCGAAGGACCTTAAGGGCACGCTGATCGCCATCAAAGAGATGGGCTACGACGGCGTTGAATTTGCAGGTCTGTACGGCTATGCACCGTCCGACGTCAAGGCAATGTGCGAAGAGATCGGGCTTATTCCGATTTCCGCTCACGTTCCTTACGTCGATATGGTTGCCGATGCGCGCGGTGTGCTTTCCCAGTACGCCGAGATCGGTTGCCGTTACGTTGCCGTGCCTTATCTGATGCCCGAGCATCGCCCCGACAGCGACCAGTTCCCGCAGGTCGTTGAGAATATCGGTAAGATCGCTCTGGTTGCCAAGGAGCTGGGCATTCAGCTTTTGTATCACAACCACGATTTTGAGTTTATCAAGCTGGACGGCAAGTACGCGCTTGAGGTGCTGTACGATACCGTTCCCGCCGATCTGCTTCAGACCGAGCTGGATACCTGCTGGGTCAACGTCGGTGGCGAAGAGCCTGCGGCCTATATCCGCAAGTTCGCAGGACGCTCTCCCGTCGTTCATCTCAAGGACTTTTACGGCGAGAGAAGCGACGACATGTACGAGCTGATCGGCATCGAAAAGACGGCGCCCAAGAAGCCGAGCAATTTTGAGTTCCGTCCCGTGGGCAGCGGCTTGCAGAATTTCCCCGAGATCCTGAAGGCCTCCGAGGAGGCAGGCGCCCTTTGGGTCGTCGTCGAGCAGGATAACCCCAGCATGGGCCTGACCCCGATGCAAAGCATCGCAAAGAGCAGAGAATACCTGCGCACGCTGGGCTATTGATTGAACCTTTATAGTGACCTATACAAAACAAATAATCAAAGGAGACATGAACCATGGCTGAAAAAATGGATGCTAATCTCGATTACAACAACGGTCAGAAGGACGAAGCTGTAATCGACACCAACAGAAAGCTCAGAGTAGGTATTATCGGTACGGGCTGGATCGCAGACTCGCATATCGACTCCTACAAGAGAATGCCCGACGTAGAGATCGTCGCCGGCTGCGACCTGATCCCCGGTAAGGCCGCCGCCTTCTTCAAGAAGCACGGCGTTGAGGGCGTAAAGACCGAGTACGCATCTCACAAGGAAATGCTGGACGACGAGAGCTTGAAGCTCGACGCCGTTTCCGTTTGTACCTACAACCGTCAGCACGCTATCCCCACCATCTACGCGCTGGAGAAGGGCGTTAACGTTATGCTGGAGAAGCCCTTTACCGTAACGCTGGACGAAGCAATTGAAGTTATGAAGGCTGAAAAGAAGAGCGGTAAGGTTCTTTCCATCGGCTTCCAGCCCAGACTTGACGCCAATATGCAGATGATCAAGAAGATCGTTGAATCCGGCGAGCTGGGTCAGGTTTACTACATCCAGACCGGCGGCGGCCGCCGTCGCGGTATCCCCACCCCCTTCGGTACCTCCTTCATCGAGGACAAGACCGCAGGCCTTGGCGCACTGGCTGATATCGGCTGCTACTCGCTCGATATGGTGCTCAACGCCATCGGCTATCCCAAGCCCCTGACCGTTACCGGCTACAAGTCCGACTTCTTCGGTAAGGATCCCAACTACGTCGGCTACGGTGCTCATCACGAATATGCAGACGTATTCGGCGTTGACGACTTTGCCGCTGCATTCGTACGGCTGGAGGGCGGTATCATTCTGGACTTCCGTATTGCATGGGCAATGAACATCGACACCCCCGGTGACACCATCATTCTGGGTACCAAGGGCGGTCTTCGCATTCCCTCGACCGACTGCTGGAACGGCACCGTCGGCGGTCCCATGAAGATCTATCACGAGGTTTGCGGTCAGCAGACCGTCACCGAGATCCCGATCATCAACGATCGCGGCCCCTCGCTGTTCGACCGCAAGATCCGCTCCTTCCTGGATGCCTGCAAAAACGGTACGCCCGCGCCCGTTCCTTCCTCGCAGATCATCTACAACCAGGCAATTCTCGACGGTATCGCAAAGTCCGCTGAGCTTGGCCGCGAGATCGAAATCTCCGTTCCCGAAATCTGATTTTTCATCATATTTCAGATCCCCGTACTTGGTAAAAGTACGGGGATCCTTTTTTGTTGTATATATTGTATAAAATGCGATTTTGAAATTTGTGTAAACGGAATATTGACATATTCACAATGGCGTGATATAATATTAACAAGTCAAGTGAACGCAAATGAAGAATACATGAATGCACGACGAACAAGTCGGAATGCTTTCGATGTTCTTTTGTTTCGTCTTGCCAAAACGAAAAAACATGCATTGAATTGCACGAAAAAAGAGAGGGGAACAAGATCCATGCGTAAATTGTACGTCAAAAAGTTAGGTTCGATCGCTCTTATGTCGCTTGTGTTTTTCGGAATATATTTCCTTGCGACGTTTTTGCTCCAAACCTTCGTGAATTTTATTGAGAGCAACCTGATCAAAGCCTTGATATTCCTTGCGATTCCTGCGATTTTCATTGCGATTCGCATTTACCGTCGCAGGCTTGAAAATGCGGACTTAAGGCGCGCGTATCTGAACCAAATCGCGGACCAAGAGATAACTTGGAAGCAGCAGCTCAAATACGTTTTGAGATCTGCGGATTTCCGGGCGGAGATCGCGGCGTTTGCTACGGTCTTGCTCCTCATTCTTTCGATCGCCTTTCTTTTGGGCGGTGCCAAAGGATATTTTTGGACGAATATGTTGTCCCTTTTTCTCTCGTTCGTTTTGTACGAAGGAATTTACGTTATCATTGATATGATCTGCTGGCTGGCGGTTCATAGAATATGGTTTAAGGAAAAATTATAAGTCACACCAAAATATATAAAACAGATGGGGAGGCATCATCATGACAACCACCAAAAGCGCTACACTTTATCGAAACATTGAGGACAACGTCAGCCGTGTGCTGTACGGTAAGCAAAAGACCATCCGCCTGATGCTGTG
>SVRN01000045.1 GCA_015064805.1 Oscillospiraceae bacterium | reverse complement strand
GCTGCGCGGCACTTTTTGGATTTTCACTCAATTTATAAAGCAGGCAGTTGTTTCACTGCTCGATTTTCCTCAGGGGCTTTATGTCATCTATATGATAATCCCATGTGGGAAACTGAGTATTGCTCCATTCGGAGATCGCGGATCACGCAATTATTTTGCGTAGTCGATCGCGCGGCTTTCGCGGATGACGTTGATCTTGATCTGACCGGGATATTTGACCTCTTCTTGAATCTTCTGTGCCATTTCGCGGGCGATCAGCGCCATTCCGTCGTCGTTGATCTCCTCGGGCTTGACCATAACGCGGACCTCGCGGCCTGCCTGGATGGCAAACGCCTTTTCAACGCCGCTGAAGCTTTCGGCGATCTCCTCCAGCTTAGCCAGACGCTTGATGTAGTTCTCCAGATCCTCGCGGCGGGCACCGGGACGAGCGGCCGAGATAGCGTCGGCAGCCTGAACCAGGATAGCAATGATGGTCTTGGGCTCTACGTCGTTGTGGTGTGCCTCGATGGCATGAATCACGTCGCGGCTCTCCTTGTACTTCTTGGCAACGTTAACGCCGATCTGTACGTGCGAGCCTTCCTCGTCGTGCGGGAATGCTTTACCAATGTCGTGCAGAAGACCTGCGCGGCGGGCGGTCATGGCGTCAACGCCAAGCTCCTCTGCCATGATACCGGCAAGGAACGCGACCTCAACCGAGTGCTTGAGCACGTTCTGACCGTAGCTGGTACGGTAGCGCAGACGTCCGAGCAAGCGAACCAGCTCGGGATTGATTCCGTGAACACCAACCTCAAAGGTTGCTCTTTCACCCGCCTGCTTGATGACGGCATCGACTTCTCTCTTGGCCTTTTCGACCATTTCCTCGATGCGGGCGGGATGGATACGACCGTCGGCGATCAGCTTTTCCAGCGCCAGTCTCGCCACCTCGCGGCGGACGGGATCAAAGCCGGAGAGCGTGATGGTCTCGGGCGTGTCGTCAATGATCAGCTCAACGCCGGTGAGCGTTTCGAGCTTCTGAATGTTACGACCCTCACGGCCGATGATACGGCCCTTCATTTCGTCGCTGGGCAGCGGTACGGCCGAGATGGTTGCCTCGGATACCTGATCGGCGGCACAGCGCTGAATAGCCAGCGTTACGATGTTGCGCGCCTTATCGTCAGCTTCCTCGCGGAACTGCGTTTCCAGCTCGTCCAGTCGCTTGGCAAGATCATGCTTGACCTCGGACTCAACGCGGGCGATCAGCTCTTCCTTCGCCTCTTCTGCGGTGATACCCGAAAGCTCCTCAAGCTTAGCCATGTGCTGAGCGAGCACCTGCTCGATCTGCTCGCGAACAGCCTCGTTTTCCTTCAGCTTTTTGTCAAGCAACTCATTCTTTCGGTCAAGCGCTTCTGTCTTTTTGTCCAGGTTTTCTTCCTTCTGGCTGACACGGCGTTCCAGACGCGTCACTTCCGCGCGACGTTCCTTGAGCTCGCGCTCAGTCTCATTGCGCAGACGAAGCGTTTCTTCCTTGGCCTCAATCAGTGCTTCCTTTTTCATCGTTTCGACCTGAGCTTTGCTGTCTTCGATGATTTTTCTCGCCTTTTCTTCAGCAGAACCGATCTCAGCCTCGGCAACCTTCTTGCGGTAAATGATACCGATGATGGCACCGACGATCAGACCTACGACCAAAGCAGCGATGGAAAACAATAGGATCTTCACTTCTTCTGTCATAATACACCTCCTTAATTTTTTAATTTTCAAACCCATTCAAAGCATCATAAGTACTACTACAGCCATTTTATAATGCTACCTTATATTATACACAATATTTGGTGATTTGTCAAGAGAAAAGCACAAATTCTGCACAATTCTGATGGTTTTTTTATAAAAAAGCAGAGTGGGATGGGAGCATCCGACTCTGCTTGACTTGAATTGATTCTTATTTGATTTTCCTTATGGTATCCAGACAGAATTTCCGTTTAATCGGGGTGGGAATAGCCAGCGCGAGCAGCGTACCGAGCACGATGCCCGAGAGCACCTCACCCGCCCCGACGCTCAGCACCAGCAGCCAATAGCCCTCCTCTATTCCGTAGGCGTACTGCAAAACAAACGGAATAATAACGGTGTTAGCAATTGCGTTTGGCAGGGTCGCCACGATCAAATTGCCAAGGCTGTACGATTTCCAAACGCGACCGATCAGATAGCACAGTACTGCTCCGAGCAACGTTGCAAGCGTACCAAAAATCCAGTCGGCAGGCACGGGGCTGAACAAAAGGTTAGACACAAAACAGCCGATTGCCAAGCCCGGCACGGCGGCTGGCATGAACAGCGGCAGCACCGCCAGCGCCTCGGACAAGCGGCATTGAGGCGTTTTGCTGTCAAGTCCCAGCGTGGCCGACACCCAGGTCAACACGATGTACAGCGCAGCAATCATAGCCGCCTGACAAAGATAGCGCGTCTTGCTTGATTGTTTGGTTCTCATAATATTCTTTTCTCCTTAGTTTTGTTTTGGGTGAGGATGGTTACGAACTCACCGCCTGCTTTCGCAAGCCCGACTATTTTAGCATATTTTTTTGTCTTTGGCAAGTATTTTTACGTATTTTCTCTTGCATTACGGCAAAAAATCTGTTATAATGGAGCATCATCGGACACCGATGAAATTTCAAACAGAACGAATACGATCAACAGAGTAAGAATATGTGCGTCAAGTGTCGCGCGGACGGGGAGTTGCCGTGCGGACGAAAGGGTGCGATCCTATCATCGCCCTCTGCGGTATATATTCTGCATCCCGCTGTGCAAAAGGACGCACCGTCCGGATAGGTACACAGGATTTTTCTGTTCTTCCGGGAGGTGTTTTTTTATGCGAACAAAACAAAAGGTCGCGCTGTTCGGCAGCCTGCGCACGCTGGTGGTTTCGTCCATTTTCGTTGCGCTGAGTATCATTCTCGGCAAATATCTGGCCATTCCGGTCGGCAATATCATGCGCTTCAGCTTTGAAAGTCTGCCGGTGCTACTGGCTGGATTTTCCTTCGGGCCCTTGGTCGGCATGGCCGTCGGCATCGTGGCCGACCTGCTCGGCTCGCTGCTTCGCGGCTACGACATCAATCTGACCGTGACGCTGGGCGCGGCCGTAATCGGTCTTGGCGGCGGACTTTGCTATCGTCTGTTCCGTTCCCTACCCGACCTCGCCCGCATCATTCTGAGCGTCGTCATTCCTCACCTGATCGGCTCAGTCCTCATCAAAACGGTCGGTCTTTCCTTGCATTATACCACGCCGCTGCCTGCCCTGATGCTCTGGCGTCTGCTCAATTATATCATCGTCGCCGCCATGGATGCAACTGCCCTGTATTTGCTTCTCAAGAGCAAAACCGTGCGGCATCATCTTTCCATTCAATAAGAGGTACGCCATGAATTACAATCAAGCCATCGACTATATCCACTCGGTCAACTGGGTCTTCTGCAAGCCCGGTCTTGACCGCATCCGCACGCTGTGCGAGGCGCTTGGCAATCCGCAAAGCAAGCTCAGCTTTATCCACGTCGCGGGCACCAACGGTAAGGGCTCCTTCTGCGCCATGACGGAGGCGATGCTGCGTGCGGCAGGCTATCGCACGGGACTGTTCACCTCGCCTTACATCGTCAATTTCAACGAGCGTATGCGGGTAGACGGAGAAAATATCTCGGATGAGGAGCTGATCGAGCTGGTCGAGCAAATTCGCCCGATCGCCGACGCTATGGAGGACAAGCCGACCGAATTTGAGCTGATCACCGCGCTGGCCTTTTTGTACTTTGCCAAGCACAAATGCGAGGTCGTCGTGCTGGAGTGCGGTCTCGGCGGCCGTTTGGACGCGACCAATATCATCAGTCGCCCGTTGCTCACGGTCATCACGGGTATCGCCAAGGACCACACCGCTATTCTGGGCGACACGATCGAGCAGATCGCCGCAGAAAAGGCGGGCATTATCAAGGCGGGAACGCCGCTGCTCTGGTGCGGCAACGATCCCGTGGCCGAGCGTGTCATTCGCGATCGTGCCGATGAGCTGAAGGTACGCGTGATCCCCGTCAAGCATGACGCGCTGACCATCCACCGCATGACGCTCGACGGCACCGATTTTGACTTTGGCGATCACAAAAATCTGCACATTCCCCTGCTGGGCACCTATCAGCCCTATAACGCCGCCAACGCCCTTTCCGCCATCGATCTGCTCCGCCGCATGGACGTTCTCATCGACGAGGACGCCGTCATTGATGGTCTGGCAAACGTAGCATGGCCCGCCCGCTTTGAGATCATTCATCGCGATCCGCTCGTCATTGCCGACGGCGGTCACAACCCCGAGGGCATCGATAGTGCCGTTGAAAGCATCCGAACCTATTTTGCTGATCAGAAAATCGGCATCGTCACGGGTGTGATGGCCGACAAGGACTATTCTTACATGGCAGAGCGCATCGCAAGCGTGGCCGAGCGCGTCTTCTGCCTGACCCCCGACAACCCACGCGCCCTGCCCGCCGCCGATTACGCCGCCGTATTTGAGGGCCTTGGCGTTACCGCAAGCGCCGCGACTTCCGTTGAGGACGCAGTTACAAGAGCGCTCGCCTGGGCAAAAGAAACGAGCACGCCCATCGTCTGCCTTGGCTCGCTGTATATGTACGGAGAGATCAAAGGCATATTGGATCGCTGCAAATAAAAATCAAGGGAAGAAGCCGCAAGGCCTCTTCCCTTTTCTTTTTCATTATCGAATATTATCGGAACGACAGATTCTGTGTAAACAGCCATTCCCAGATATCGGCCTGCTCGGCCGTCCAGTTCCAGACACCGTGACCGAAGCCTTCCAACTCCTCGTAGAAGATCAGCAAGCTGCCTGCCTCCTTGAGCGCCTTGACCATGGCCTGCGTTCCCATGACGGGGACGGTGGGGTCATCCGTGCTGTGGACGGTGTAGATCGGCACGTCCTTGAGCACCTCGGCATACGAGGGGTCAGCGCCGCCGCAGATCGGCACGCCTGCCGCAAATACGTCGGGATAGCGCATCAGCAGATCCCACGTACCAAAGCCGCCCATGGAAAGACCCGTGACGTAATAGCGGTTATCGTCGGTAGAAAATTCGTCCTCGATCGCGTACAGCAGCTCCATCACAGCGGCCAGCTCGTTGGATATCTTCACCTTGTCCACGCTGTAATTACCATGTGCCCAGGGCGTATCGACCCACTGGTTGGGTGCCTCGGGGCACTGCGGGCAGATGATGATCGCCTCAGCCGCGGGAGTGTTTTTATGTGCAAGCATCTGAGGCAGGATATACTTGATACCGCCCAGATTGTCCGTGCCGCGCTGTCCTGCACCGTGCAGGACGATCAGCACGGGGTATTCCTTGCTCTCGTCGTATTCGTACGGTACGTACAGACGATAAGGCAGCGTCGTGCCGTCCTCGGCCGTAAAGCTACGGTATTCAAAGATCTGCTCGATCAAGGCGCTCGATACGCCCTTCCTCGACAGATACTCAAAATACGTCATCGAGCTCCACTCGGAGTCGCTGTACAAGAAGTTCTGCTCCGAGCTGATGCTCAGCTTGCCGTCGTCGTAATTGACCAGAAATTCAGCGGCAAATACGTCGAACAGATACGCGTACTGACGGCTGCTCGAGGCACACATGACCAGATCGTCGTCAACGACGGAAATGGAGAAATCGCCGCCCTTGAGCTGCTTGGCTGCCTCGCGACCGCTTGCTCTCATATCACCAATGACGATCTCGTGGCCGTAATCGGACTCAGCCTCGCTGATGCCGACGGAATGGAACGCGACGAAATAATTGTTGTCCATCCTCTTGACGAAGGCCTCGACCTGCGCCTTGATGATAGGATCACTGTCGTCGTAAACGATGGTATAGTCGCTCGCGCTGTCAACGATCAGATCGATCACGTCGGGCGCGTTATCCTCAGGAGGATTATCCTCGGGCGGATTGGAATCGGGCGGGGTAATATCGGGTTGATCGGGCGCGGGCTGACAAGCACCCAGCACCAGCATCATAGTCAGCGACAAAACAAGCAATAAAATCTTCTTAAACATACGTTTTCTCCTTCATCAATCCACGACGGAGCCGTTAAACGGTCTGGCCGTGCGGCGAACGTCGTCGCGGAAATTGGATTCCTCAAGCATCTTTCTCAGATGCGCGGTGGGATAGTCAACGTGCTTCATGGTCGGCACACCGTCGGTGACGGTGATATAGTCTGCGCCCGTCGTCCAGGCGTTGGGGCCCAGGCGGTAATGCACGCTACCGGGGTTAATATACATTTCGTTCTTGGCCGCCTGCAGCGTATAGCAGTTGTGCGAATGTCCCAGCAACAGTCGCCGCACGGGCTGATCGCTGCTTCCGACGAACTGCTGCCACAGCTTGGCAAAGGACGGAATGGAGCAATAGCCACCGAGATACTCGCGGACGGTATTTTCCGTTTCTCTCGGATCGACCGCGTGACGCATGCAATAGGTGATGCCGTCAAACTCAGCGATCTGCGTCTCGGGCAGCGCGCGCAGCCAAGCGATATCGTCCTCGGTCAACTGATTGATGCTATACGTGGCAAAGTTGGTCTCCTTGCCCTTCTCCTCGTGGTGTCCTGCATCGATGTGCTCAAGGATCTCAAGGTCGTGGTTGCCGTACACGCAAATAACGTTATGCTGCTTCATCCAGGCGATGACCTCGTGAGGATGGAAGCCCCAGTCGATGATGTCGCCCGCGCACATGATAGCGTCGGCATCCGACTCCTGCGCCCAGACGGCGTTCAGGGCATCGATGCTGGCGTGGACGTCCGAAATCAATAACAGCTTCATGCCTGCCTCCTCTTCAATCGACGGCCGAGCCGGAATACACCAGCGCAGGCGTCTGAATGTTCTGCGGGAAATTGGACGCTCGGATCTTCTTGCGCAAATGAGCCGTCGGGTAATCGACGTGCTTCATGACGGGAACGCCGTCGGTGATGGTAATATAATCCGCGCCCTTCTCGATGGAGTCGGCGCCCTTGCGATAGTGGGTGCTGCCGGGGTTGATGTACATCTCGTTGGCAAAGGCACGCAACAAAAAGCAGATGTGCGAGTGGCCGAGAATGATGCGCTTTTCCTTTTGATCGTCACTGCCGACCAGTTGACGCCACAGCTCGCCAAACGCAGGAATGGAGCGATACTCGCCCAGATACTGCTGAACGGTGCTCTTGCGCTCGTGCAGGACGACGGAATGCTTCATGCAATAGGTAATGCCGTCGTATTCAACGACCACGATTTCGGGAAGCGCGCGCAGCCAGGCAACGTCTTCCTCGGTCGTGTGGTTGATGCAATGCGACATATAGGTCGTTTCCCGCCCCACGGGCTCTCTCACGCCCGAATCGTATTGCTTGAGAAATTCATGGTCGTGGTTGCCGTAAACGACCACGGCCTCTCTCTCCTTAAGCCACGCGATGGTTTCATGCGGATAAAAGCCCCAGTCGACAACGTCTCCCACGCACAGGACGACGTCCGAATCCGACTCCTTTTCCCAGACCGCGTTGAGCGCGTCGATGTTGGCGTGCAGGTCGGAAATAACTAACAATTTCATAGATAAACCTCTTACTGGGGATCGATGACACCGACGTCGTTCAGCACGACGGGGGCACCAATGCGGTCGGACTCAAAGGCGGCCTCCATGATCTTCATCACGCGCATCAGCTGCGGATGGGTGACCAGCTGCTTAGCCTCGCCGTTGATGGTCGCAACCCAGTTGCGATAGAAATCGTGTACGTCGGAAGCGGGACGCTCGATCTCGCTCTCAATGGTCGTCTTTTCATCGCGGGGAGCCATGGTCTTGGTCAGGCCTGCGGCGGTGACGACGGGCTTGACGTCCTTTTCGCTCCAGTCCTTGCAAGCAACGACGCGGGTATTTTCTCGCCAGTCGTTGATGATAGCGGCGCCGTCCGTACCCGTCATATAAAATCTCGGCATGGCGATAAAGTGCGAGGTTCCGACCTCGATTCTGGCCGTCACACCGCCCTCAAAGTACAGATCCAGCTGGAAGCCATCGTCTACCTCGTCGTTGGTGATGTGATCGCAACGGCAGTACACGCGCTCGATCTTGCGATCGTTAACGATGCCGACCATCTGGTCGATCAGATGCACGCCCCAGTCAAGGATCATGCCGCCGCCGTGCTCCTTCTTGCCTCTCCAGTCGCCGGGGATACCGCGCGAGCCCTGAATGCGGGATTCAATATTGAATACGCGTCCCAGCACACCCGAGGCATACGCCTGCTTCATCATCAGATAGTCGCAGTCCCAGCGGCGGTTCTGGTGAGTGGTGAACAGACGGCCGTACTTTTCGGACGCGTCAAAGATCTCCTGTAGATCAGCCGAGGACAGCGTAACGGGCTTTTCGCTGATGACGTGCTTGCCATGAGCCATCGCCTCAATGGCCAGCGGCTTGTGCAGCTCGTTGGGAACCGCGATGGTGACGAAATCCACGTTCGGATCGTCCAGAACTGCCTGCCAGGATTCGTACGCGTGAATGCCAACCTCCTCGGCAGCCGCGTTTCTCTCGGGCTTAATATCATAAACGCCAAGCAGATTGACCGCATCGCTCTCCTTCAGATAGCGGGTATGCCAACCGCCCATGCCACCGTAACCGATGACGACGCCGTTTCTTTTGGTCGTTACTTTATCCATGGTAAGATCTCCTTTTCGGTTAGCGGCAAGCCTTGCTTCTGCCGCTGATATCGTTACGTCAATTATAGTACAAAATCACAAAAAATTCAAGTCATTTTGATGATTTTTTAAGACAAATATTGCACATATGCCGCAAAAACGGTAGCGACACACGTGCAATACTTGCTTATTTATGATATTTCGTTCCTTTGATGATGTTCATACAGCGGTACAGCGCCTCGTAGAGCACCACGCGGGCCAGCTGATGCGGGAAAGTCAGCGCCGAGAAGGACAGCTTCATGTCGCACATCTGCTTGATATTTGGCGAGATACCGTGCGACGAGCCGATGACAAGACAGATCTCGCTGGCGCGTGCGCTGACCTCGTCGATGCGGGCAGCCAGCTGCTCGGAGGAAAACTGCTTGCCCTCCACGCAAAGCGCGATCTTGTAGGCGCGGGGCGGCAGATGCTCCTTCATGGCCTCCCCTTCTGCCTCCAGCGCGGACGCGATCTGGGCAGGCGAGGGATCCTCGGGCAGCTTGCTTTCCTTGAGGTTGATCTCCTCCACGCGGCAAAAGCCAGAAAGCCGCTTTTTGTATTCGGCGACCGCGTCGCGCCAATAGCCTTCCTTGAGCGTTCCCACGGTAATGATACGAAGTGTCAGCATACGGGCTCCTCCTCTGTCTTGGACGTCATCATCAGCTCGACCGCGTGGTCGGGGGCGGCGACGAACAGGTCGATATCCTCCCGTCCCAGCGCCGTCAGCGTTTCGTTGTAGGCGATGGCAGGATCGTTGTTCTGCTCGCTCAGATGCGCCAGCATGACGTGCTTCATCCCCTGCTCGGCAAGCTCGCAAAGAAAGGCGGCGCAATCGTCGTTGGCCAGATGCCCGTAGCGGGACAAAATGCGCTCCTTGAGCGGATACGGATAGGGCCCCGTGAGCAGCATTTCGCGGTCGTGATTGCTCTCCAGCACCACGCTCTCACAGCCCGCAAGCGCCTCGCGGATATCGTCGGTGACGTAGCCGAGGTCAGTCGCGTAGCCAATGGTATGTATCACACCCTCCCCGTCGGTCAGCTCCAGTCGGTAGCCGACTGAAAATTCGCTGTCGTGAGGCGTGATGAAGGAGCGGATAGTCACGTCCCCCACCGTCTCGGAAAACAGCGGCATGTGGCGATGCAGACAGTCGCAAACGTACTGCGGCGCACCGCGGGCGATGACCTGCGCCGAAGCCTCGACCGCATGGACGGGCTTGGGATGGTGCTTGAGAAGCACGGGCAAGGCAGAGGTGTGGTCGTGATGATCGTGCGTGATGAAAATAGCGTCGATCGTTTCGATCGGAACACCGACCTCGTCCAGCGTCCGCGTCAGCGCGCGCGCGTTTTTGCCTGCGTCGATCAGAATTCTGGCGTGGGGCGTTGCGATCACGAACGCGTTGCCCGACGAGCCCGAATACAGAGAAATCATGCGATAGGTAGCCATAGATCCCCCGTTACAGCACGTCGCCGATCAGTTGGATCAGATCAGCCAGAAAATAAACGTAGAGCGCATCGGCCAACACGGCAACGATGAGAGGAATGATGACGGTCATCATCCAGCGTGAAGATGTGTAGCGTGCGGCCGCCTTGTCGATCATGGCCTGACGCTCCTCGACGGGCAGGCTTTCGTCCAGCATCTCGGGCGTAGCACCGCGCAAAACGAAGCCCTGATTGTAGATCACGTAGACCAGCAGCAGCACCGCCGCCAGCGCGATGAAGACGAAGAAAATCGCCGAGAAGCCAAGCGCGACGCAGCCGAAATAGATTAATAGCGCCAGCAGCGTGTTCATCAACAAAAGCAGCGCGGTCTTCTTCGCCTCTTTGGTGATGGGCTTTCTCGTTTTTTTACGTTGCAGACCGTCGTTGTCGACGTCGTACGGACTTTTTTTACCAAACAGTGACATGAATTTTTCCTTTCTTATTCTTCAAGACGGACAGCACCGACCGTGCGGATGTGAAGCACGCGGCAAGCGCCCTCACCAAACACCGCATCCTGCGCTTGGCGGAACTGCTCGACGTAATCGCTTGCTACGTAAGCCTGAATGGTTCCCGCGAAGCCGCCGCCGTGTACGCGGAAGGCCGCCACGGGCAACGACTCGCAAAGGCAAAGAGCGAGCGAGAGCCCCTGCTCCTTTACGTTGACCGTCGTATATACGTTTTGCAGATAGCAGAAGGAGGAGCGTCCCGACGCCAGAACCCCCGCAAAATAATCGTCCGTGCGGTTGTCCTTCAGCGCGGCCAGCATTTCGGCTACACGCTCGTTTTCGGCCAGAAAATGGAGCGCGCGCAAAACGGCGCGGTCACCGCAACTCTCGCGCAGCTGTGCGATATTGGCGAGCACCGCCGCCTTGTCGGTCTCGCGCAAAACCGTCTTGCCGAGTGCCGCGGCCACCGACTTCATCTCGGCAGGAACGGCAGCGTAATCGGGCGTCAGATCGGCGTGGTTGCCGCCCGTGTCCACGATGCACAGCGCATAGCCTGCCGCCGTAAGATCGAACGGTACGGCCTCAACCACGGGAGCGGTTGGATCGGCAAAATCAATGGCAATGATACCGCCCACGGCGCAGGCGCACTGGTCCATCAGACCGCAGGGCTTGCCGAAAAACACGTTCTCAGCACGCTGGGACAGCTTGGCGATGGTGATCGCGTCAATGCCGCCGTTGTTATACAAATGGTTGAGGATTGTTCCGATCATAACCTCGTATGCCGCCGAGGAGGACAGTCCCGAGCCGCGGAGCACGTCCGAGGTTGCCATGGCGTCAAAGCCACCGACCGCATAGCCGCTCTCGACAAAGCCGTTTGCCATACCTGCGACCAGAGCGTGCGAGGTGCCGAAACGAGCGGGATCGTCCGCGTACGTCATGTCGGGCGTAACAATCAGCTCGTCAAAGCCCTCGCTCTGAACGTGCATAACGCCGTCCTTGCGGGGCGACGCTACGGCGATTATGTCCAGATCGATCGAGCCCGCAATCACACAGCCGTGGTTGTGGTCGGTGTGGTTACCCGCCAGCTCACTTCTACCAGGTACGGAAAAGATCATCACTTCCCTGTCTTCACCGTATGCCTTGGCAAAGTCGTCAAGCAGCGCGATCAGGCGCGCCTTTTTTTGCGCTAGCGCGTCACCGTATAAGACAATCAACTGCTTGTCTGCTGCGCCACCCATAATATATTCTTTCCAATTCAAAATCGTTTTCATATGTATGCTCTCCTTGATGGTCAATTCTTGCATTTCTCTTATTTTAGCATATTTTTTGCATTTTGACAACGGCTTTTGTGTGAATAAAATGTTTTTTTCGAAGCAAAATGATCAAAGCAGTGTAAATTTCCCTGCGCGCGCAAAAATCGCGAAAATTCTTCTTGACATCCAGACGAGTTTGTGATACAATAATGGTCGCATGAAAATATTGGGATATAGCCAAGCGGTAAGGCACCAGACTTTGACTCTGGCATTTTCGCTGGTTCGAATCCAGCTATCCCAGCCATCATGAGTGTCTGATTTAGATGCAGGCACGAAA
>SVRN01000044.1:2918-12760 GCA_015064805.1 Oscillospiraceae bacterium | reverse complement strand
TGCCGGCTTTGTCGGCGGTAAGGCAGCAGCTGCACCCGCACCCGCGGAAGCACCCGCTGTCGCAGGCGATGAACAACCCGAGATCGAGGTCGAGATCGTCGAGCAAGAGCCGACGGAAGAGTAATATACGTAACAGCAAGGGGGCTGTATTCAGCCCCTTTGAGAAAGAACTGAAGGAAACAATATGCAAAAAGTCAGATACATTCGCCTTATCTTTTTGGCCGTTGGATTGATCGGTGCGCTGCTGGGGCTTGCGTTTTCCAAATCGAACAGCGCCTTGACGCCCATCTTTCTCGTAGTAGCCGGCATCGGCGTGCTTGGACACGTGATCTATACGATGATCGTGTGGCATTGCCCCCATTGCGGGCGACTGCTACCGACCAAGCACGGCTTTTGGAGCAAATACTGCCCCTATTGCGGCGAAAAGCTGGACTGACCACAAAACGAAAAGAGCGAGGGAGCCATTTAGGCTTCCTCGCTCGATTTTTATGCGACGGATGTATTTATTAAATTCTTGCATCCCAAAGACCGCAGAAGCTGTCAATCGGATCGATGCCCGTAAAGGCTTCCTTGCCTGACAGGAGCTTATCTACCAAAGCGTCCATCGTAGAAGGCTTGGAGTCGTAGGCGTTGATATAGGTGCGAACCTGAGGAATGTCGGCCAGCATGGTAGGCGCGTTGACGCTGATGGCAACGACGGGAAGCTCGAACACGTACCACGGGATCTCACCGCCGCCCTTGGAGAAGCCGAAGGAGGGTCTGCCGTTGGCGACGTCGCAAAGGGTGATAACGAGATCCTGACCTGCGACGAAATCGGCAATGGCGTTCTTGCCTGCAAAATACAGATTGATGTTGGGTTTCTCACCTGCGGCGATCTGCTTTTTCATTCTCTCGATCGGACCCTCGTAGATAAAAGCGTCGAAGCCCTTTTCGATCAGTCGGTCACGCAGGTCCTCGGCGGGCGTCTTCTTGGGACCCGCGCCGCCCATGACGGCCTTGATCAGATCGTCCATGGGACCTGCGGCGCCTTTGATGTGAACGATCATGATTCTCTTATACTTGTCCGTTGCCAAAGGCAAAACGCCCTCGTCCTTGTACTTGACGAGCGTGATCGCGTCGCGGCTGATGGCGGCCTCTGCCGCCTTGGCCTCGTCCTTGCCGAGAAGTACGGGAGCGGTCATGTCGACGAGCATTTCCTTCTTGTGCAATCCCATGTGAGCCTTAAGGCCGATAATACGGGTCAGCGCCTCGTTCATTCTTTCCTCGCTGATGATGCCGCTCTTGTAGGCATCGAGCATGGTGGCAAAGTCTTCGTCGGGATCGTTGAAGAACAGGAACATATCGCAGCCTGCGTTGATGGCGGCGGGGAGCATCTGCTTGCGGGTCATGCGGTCGGTCATGCCAACCATGTGAGAGGCGTCGGTGACGACCATGCCGTTGAAGCCCAGCTTGTCGCGCAAAAGGCCGGTCATGATCTCGGGGCAAAGGGTCGCGGGGAGCAGCTCCTCATCCTTGACGTCGGGCTTGATCTCGCGCATGTATTCGCGCATCATGATGTGACCGCCCATGATGGCGTCCAGCCCTTCGTCGATCAGCGTCTTGTAAACGTGACCGTAAGTTTCCATCCACTCTTTTTCGCCAAAGGCGTTGAGGTTGTTGGACATGTGAGCGTCGCGGAAATCCTGGCCGTTGCCGGGGAAATGCTTAGCCGCGCAAGCTACGCCTGCCTCGTGCGCGCCCTGCATATAAGCCTTGCTCATCTCGGCGACGCGAGCGGGATCGTTGCCGAACGCGCGGGTGACGATCTCGGTGTTCTCCCAGTTGTAGTGAATGTCGCAGATGGGCGCGAAGGCCATATTACAGCCGATCGAAACGGCCTCTTCGTTAGAATACTTACCCAGCGCTCTGGCGTATTCCGCGTTGCCCGTTGCACCGATCTTGATGCCGCTTGCGATATACGTACCGTCGGAGCAGCAGCCGTTGCCGCCTGTCTCGGTGTTGCAGGCGATGAATACGGGAACCTTGGCGTACTTCTGAAGGGTGGCATTTTGCATTTTGACGTACTGTCCGGGCATGTTGTTGTAGCGGCAACCGCCCAGATGATACTTTTCCATCAGCTCCTTCAGGTAGGCTTCGTCAATTCCTGCGGTGAGCTGGAAGAACAGCTGTCCGACCTTTTCTTCGTCGGTCATGCTTGCGATGGTGCTTTCCACCCATTGAATGTCCTCGTCAGACAGGCAGTAGGGCTTGGCTTTGAGGTTGGTCATCATTCGATCTCCTTGTTATTTATGTTCATTCTTTTATTGATTCAGATTGGCAAGAAAGGCTTGCTCTTTGGCCTCTTGGTAGGTGCCGCCGTATTTGCCCGAAAGCAGCCGATCAAAGGCGGTGTCGATAAACTCGCGCCAGCTTTCGCGCTCGCGACGCACGAGAATGGGGTAGAAGTAAACGCCGTTTTTCTGCGCGGCGGCCAGATCCCCCGGCGCGTCACCGCACATGAGAACGTGGTCGGGGTGATATCCCTTTTCCAAAAGGGCGGCGATACAAGCCGCTTTCGTTCCTGCGCTTTGCGCAAGCACGATATCCGTGTGCTCAAGCAACCCATGCTTTTCCCATTCCTCCAACACGGCGCCGAGGTTGGCACTGGATACGATGGCCACGTCGGCTCGCTCGTGAGCAAAGGCAAGCGCCTCTTGTGCCAGAGGGAAGGGACGAACCTCCTCCTCGGGTAGCTGAGTGATAGCCTTGTTGACCGCTTTGCTCCAGGCGAGTGCCTTGCGCAGCGCCTGACTCTGCGGTTTTTCCTCAATCGCACGTTCGAGTGCGCCGTTTGACAGCTCACTTGCGTTTTCCGCCCACTCAACGAGATCCTCAACGTCCTTGATCGGACGGTATTTTTCCGATATTTCACTCAGCGCAATGGCCAATCCCTTGAAGCGGTTGATGCCGCGCGTCATGGTGTAAAGGTTGATGTCGTTCCAGCGCGAGAGGATCGCATCGCGCCAAGGCGCCAGCCCCCATTCGTCCACCATGCAGGGACCAAAGCAGTTGAAGTGCTTGACGTCCATCGTGTCCATCGCACAGCCGTCGCTGTCGACGCAGATCAGATGGTCGTGCTTTTTTATAAATTCGTTGATGTTGCTCAAATTCGTTACCTCGTATGTCGTGTGTAAAACGGATCGCCGCACATAGAATTTTCTTATATTAGTATACAATATGCAGTCACGATAAATCAAGCCTGAAATATAGCCTAATTTATCTTCTTGAATTTGTGCGTTTTGACCATGTGTACGCACGATGTCAAAGTAAACGATTTTCTTCGACTCGTTTTTGAGAAGGAAATAACAGGGGGCATATTGACAAATATTAGTTTTGACGCTATAATTATTTTGGATATTTATTTATCCGTAAGTTTTTTAGTTTTTAGGAGGACAGTACGAAATGAAACGACTATTAGCGGCGCTTTTGGCGATATCCATGCTCTTTTCCTGCATGATAACGTCGGCATTTGCGCAAGGACTGACGCAAGCCGCGCAACAATCCGATGTTACGTACGGAATATCGAACGGCTGGAATTGGGAGGCCACCACGGAGTTAAAGACGCATGGAGAGGCTTCCGTCTCAAAAGCATTTGCAGCAAATGCCAACTTGAGCCTTGCTGGTATTTTATGCTGTTATCAGCCAACTTCGGACGTCAAGGTGGATGCCTCTGAGGCAGACGCGTTTGTATTCGACTTTTATGTGTCCGATGCAGCTGCGATCAGAAACGTTATGAGCGAGATAGAAATTTCTTCTTGCGGTCATCCCGATGTGGAAGAGAGACGTTACATGGGTTTCGTAAACGATCTGATCCCCGGCGGTTTGCAGGACGGTTGGAATACGGTTGTTATACCGTTTGAGGAGATGAGCGATCAGTTTCCGGATCAGCCAATTGACTTGACAAGAATCAACTTTTTCCGTCAGTATTTCTACGCTCTTACGACCGGAGAAAAGAAATTGACGGTTGCATACGACTATCTTCGCTTTACCAAGGACGGCGAGGTCGTTGCAGTTCTTTCCGACTGTGAGATCGGTGAGGTGATCCCCCCCGAAGAGCCGGATGAGCCTGTTACGCCTGCCGGCGGTATTTTTAAGGATATCGCAGCGGATCAGAATAAGGGAAGTACGGATCAAGGCTGGAGAAACCACAAGATTAATCTGACTCATATGACGGTGGATGGACATAGCGCTATCGGACAAACTGTGATCGGCGCTCGGCCTCTGACGGACGTTCGCTTCCACTATTATCATTCCACTCCTGTCGATACGACGAAATATTCGCATCTTGAATTTGATTTGTACGTAGAGGACGTAGCGAAGTTGCCTGAAGGCTTTGCGCTGGGCATGGAGCTGTCTTCAAGTGGACGGTCAGACGTTGAAGAAATTTCAACGGAAGTCTTTTCGTTGACCACGGGCTGGAACCATATCAAAATTGCTTTTAGTGATTTTTACGCATCTTCACAAGAGGCTTATAATCCCGCTGCATGGAATTATACTCGCCTGTATTTTTTCAATGGCAGTTATTTGCAAGGTGAGCAAGAGGAACTGACCATTGCGATCGGAGAATTTAACTTTACCTATAGCGAGACGCAACCCGAGGAGCCCGAAGAACCGTCCTATTCTGCGACGGTTTACTTTAAAGACCGTGCAAACGGACAAACGCTTGCTTCTGCCAAGACGGTCACGGGCAAGACCGGAGAACAATTTGTTGTCAACGCGCCTTTGGTAGAGGGTTACACGACAACGACGGACCGGCTTACGGTAACGATCGGAACGGCTGCTTCTAACTATACTATTTGGTATGACAAAAAAGAGCAGTCTGCCCCCGAGCCCACGATCCCCATCGGCGGTTCCGACATTCCCTTGACAGGGGGGCGTTGGAACGGCAATTGCAATACCATGACGGTGGACGGTATAAGCGGTATTGGCAATACCTATACCTCGAACCTGACGATTGCAGGCATATATCACGAGTGGACTACGGATACGCCTTTGGATATTTCCGATGCAAAGTATTTGGAGTTTGACCTGTACATCTCGAATGCTATGGCGTTCAAAAACACTAATCTGATGTTTGAACTCACTTCTTCAGGGACGATGGATCAAGAGGAGATCGGGATTACTATAGATTCCGGCTGGCACGGATTGAGAAACGGCTGGAATCACATTCAATGGAGTCTTTTTGATTTGCTTACCCATTCTGCGGTTGGCACTTTTGACTCGTCCAATTTCAATTATTTTCGTTTTTGTAATGTAAGAGATATTGACCTTGGCGGACAGGAGCTGACCGTTATTCTCGCCAACGTGAAATTTACGACCGGCGGGGCAACGCTGGACAAGGATGAAAACGGCAACGTGACGCAGGGCAAGGAGCACGTCGTATTGACTCCTGTAAGAGAAGACCGTACAGATCCTTCGAACAGTCCCAATAAGGATTATGTGGTCAATATCACCGCAGGCAGTAATGTCGAAAAATTTTTTGCCGATGCAAAAACTGAGATCGTTTATAAGGTCCCCGTAACGCACGCGTCGACCGCCCGAAAGATTTTGCTGACGATCAAAGCCGGTGGCCAATACTGGCTGCAGGCCGGAACGGACGGTCAAACGTGGAACGACGTATACAAGTTCTACGACGTTGAATTGGAACAGAACGGCGGAATGGGCAACAAAAGCCTGCTGAGAGCAACCTACACCTTTGATCTGACCGATGCCGTTATTGGCGCGGATGGCAAGATGGATGGCAATTACATCTATATCCGCTTGTTGGATGCTTATCCTGCACAGGGCTGGGGCTCCAATATGTTCTATGAGCCCGCAGTCTTTGAGATCGTTTACGATCTTAACGGCGCACAAGAGCCTGAGCAGCCTCCTGTACAGCCTCCCGTACAAGGAGACACCAAGACGGACGAGTATGTTTTCACTGTTTGCGGTGACGACGAAAAGCAGTATCTGGATCCTGACTTCCAGGGAATTGCTGTTAATGACGCCCTTCGTTTCGCAGACTGTTCCGCATATTTCATCTACAAGTACGATCTGAAGTCCTTCAGAGGCGTTGAAGAAATCACGTTCGAGGCTATCATGGGCGGTCAGCTCCACGTTTGGGCTTCCGCAGACGGCAAGAACTGGGTAGAGATCGTGAAGCATGAAAATCGTATCGACCCGAAAAATATGACGCTGAATCTCAGTGCCGTAGCAGAGGCCGTCGCGCAGACGGCAAAGCTGTATATCAAGATCGGTGACGCAGTTACTACCGATGGTAACGGTGGCCAGATTAGAAGTGGAGCGGCTACTTTGAGAGTCATCTATGACGCAAGCGCCGATCAGACACCTCCTCCTCCTCCTACGGTCCAGAACCAGCACGAGACCTATGAGTTCACCATCGGTACCGAGGGTGAAAACGCATACCTGCTGCCCGAGGGTAATTCCCAACTGCAGAACAACAATATCAGTCGCTATGCGGATAAGACCAAATACTTTATTTATAAGTACACGCTAAAGAATATCTATCAGATTCAAAAGATTCTCTGGAGAGCCAGAACACAGGGACAACTGCTGCTTCAGATCTCCGTTGATAAGGAAAATTGGATTACCATCGTAGAAAGCACGGATCAACTGTCCATGGCCCTTCGTGAATATGATTTGACAAATCTCTTGGCAGATAAGCTGGGTACGTCGGTCAACACCATTTATGTCAGAATCGGTGATGCCAACCCTAACGATTATTGGGGTGGCAGTATACAAGCAGGTGCTCCTGTTGTCCTTGATATCGAGTACACGCCGCTGTCCGATACAGAGCTTGATGCCACTGAGGACACCAGGACGGAGCATTCCGTTCCCTTGTGGGGCGCCAACGAGACCTGGGGCGAGGACTGGGGCGACGATTGGAAAATTGACAATGACAATCAGACTGCAGGCTCCGGCTGTGTTTCCGTCAACCTGAACGGAAAGAGTGCGGTCGTCTCTAACAAAGTGTTTGACGTTCCCGTAAACGCTCAGGGTATGGATACCTTTGAATTCGAGATCTATTTGTCCGATTTGAGAATTTTGGATTTCTTCACGTCTGGCAACGCGGCGATCGAAGTTACATCGTCCGGTGTGTGTGATAAAGAAGAAATCAGCATTCTAGGCAGACAGCTTGCGGATTGGCTCAAGACTCATGGTGCAACCGTTGGCTGGAATCATGTCGCCATTCCGTTATCAAAGATGGCAAAGTGTGGAGGAGAATTGGATATCAGTCGCATCAATTATCTTCGTTTCTATATCGTCGGTCTCCAAGACGTCAACGAAGACTATGTGATCAAGCTGGATAACTTCCGTATGACCGACGCGTTTGTAGTCGATAAGACAGAGTTTGAGAAGAATCATGCGGACCTGATCGTTACCTTGGAAAAGCTGAGTGCATATGAGGATGTTCTGAGTATTACGGCGGACAATTTCTCCTATGTGAGCGAGCAAGTCCGTTATACGGGAAGCCAAGTGGATAGCTTAACGGAAAACGAGCGGACGATTGCCAGCTCGATGGGCATTCTTTCGCATTTGACCAAAGCAGAGACGGCATTGAATACGTATCGTGACATCTTAATGCTCAGAGAGTCTTTGCTGAACTCGATCGATGATTTGGCAAAGAAGTATGCGGTTATTACCGAAAATAATTACGAGGCCGCTTTGATCGATATTCCCTATGCAAGAGATCAATATCAGTCTTTGAGCCAAAGAGACCGTCAAGTCATCGCGAATGCGGGCTACCTGGCCAAGCTTGAGGCGGCGGAAGCTGTATTGGATGCTTACGTTCCCGAGGAATCTATTCCCGAGGATGCGCCCAAGCTGAAGGTGGAGAGTGTCACGACCTACGTCGGCGGCACTGTGGACGTACGCGTGTGGATCGAGAACAACCCCGGTGTGATCGGTATGAATCTGAACATGGAATACGACAGCAACCAGCTTGAGCTGCTTGCAGTTGCAGACGGCGGTCTGATGAGCGGCGAAAAGCTGTTTGGCGACCAACTGAGCCAGAATCCCTATACGCTTGTTTGGGAGGATGCCTTTGCAACGGAAAACAATACGGCCAACGGCGTGCTCGTCACCTTTACCTTCAAGGTCAAGGATAACGCAACTGTCGGCGATATTGTATTGAATCTTTCGTATACGACGATCATCAACGTAGCACTGGAGCACGTTGCATTTGCAACCATTGACGGCGTCATTACCGTCGTGGACTATATATCCGGTGACGTAAACGACGACGGAAACGTCAACGGTCTGGACGTCGCTGTGTTCAGACGCCATCTTGCTAACTGGGAGGGCTATGAAGAGATCAACGAGTCGGCGGCAGACGTGAACCGTGACGGTGTCGTTGACTTGATCGACGTGGTTATTCTCAGACGCTATCTCGCAGGCTGGGACGGCGTGGAATTGAAGTAAGGCACAGGTGAATTCCATGAAAAAAATATTGACAGTATTATTAATTATTGCTATGCTGTTCGGCTCCGTTGTTCCGACGGCGTATGCTGTCGCTACCCCCACCGTTTCCCTGAGCTCGGCTCAGGGAACGGCGGGGGAGACGGTGACCATCACTGCAACCGTGAGCAACAATCCCGGTATCGTATCCATGTATCTGAGTCTTACTTACGATACGACCAGGTTGGAATTGATTTCTGCGACCGACGGCAAACTGCTCAATGAGGGAATATTCGGTAACAATTACAAGAATCATCCCTTTGACGTTACCTGGGACGACAGCATGGCCACGCAGAACAACACCAAAAACGGCACGCTGGTTACCTTTACGTTCAAGATCAAGCAAAACGCACCTGAGGGCGATGCATACGTCAAGCTTGCTAACACGGGCTGCATTTTTGACCGCGATCTTAACGAGGTCGAATTTGCTTTTGTCGACGGTATAGTTACGGTAGAGCATGCCCACGTATTCAACCAAAAGAACCCAAGCGCTGCATGTTTGAAAACCGAGGCAAATTGTACGGATCCCGCTGTTTACTATTACAGCTGTTCCGTATGTGGAGAGAAGGGAACGGAGACCTTTACTTACGGCTCGGCGTTGGGACATCTGTATGAGAACGAATGGACCAAGAATGAGACGCAACACTGGAAGGACTGTCAGCGCGCAAACTGCCACAGCCGAAAGGACTATGGTTCTCACCTGTGGGATAAGGGCGTTGTGACCGTTCCCGCAACGGAAGAGCATGAGGGCGAAAGAAAGCTCACGTGTATAACTTGTAATGCGATCAAGCTCGAAACCATCCCGAAGCTGAATCATTCGCACAGTTATAGTAGCGAATGGAAGAGCGACGCGACCTCGCACTGGCAGGAATGTGCCTGCGGTCACGTAGCCAATAAGCAGTCGCACGAAGGAGGACACGCAAGCTGTACGGAGCGCGCGGAGTGCTCGGTCTGCGGTCAGCCTTACGGTGAGCCGAGCGGTCATGACTACGGCAACGAATGGAAGAGCGACGCGACCTCGCACTGGCAGGAATGTGCCTGCGGTCACGTAGCCAACAAGCAGTCGCACGAAGGAGGACACGCAAGCTGTACGGAGCGCGCGGAGTGCTCGGTCTGCGGAGTGTCTTATGGCGAATTGAAGAACCATGAGTATGGCAACGAATGGAAGAGCGACGCGACCTCGCACTGGCAGGAATGTGCCTGCGGTCACGTAGCCAATAAGCAGTCGCACGAAGGAGGACACGCAAGCTGTACGGAGCGCGCGGAGTGCTCGGTCTGCGGAGTGTCTTATGGCGAATTGAAGAACCATGAGTATGGCAACGAATGGAAGAGCGACGCGACCTCGC
>SVRN01000044.1:0-2818 GCA_015064805.1 Oscillospiraceae bacterium | reverse complement strand
AAGCAGTCGCACGAAGGAGGACACGCAAGCTGTACGGAGCGCGCGGAGTGCTCGGTCTGCGGAGTGTCTTATGGCGAATTGAAGAACCATGAGTATGGCAACGAATGGAAGAGCGACGCGACCTCGCACTGGCAGGAATGTGCCTGCGGTCACGTAGCCAATAAGCAGTCGCACGAAGGAGGACACGCAAGCTGTACGGAGCGCGCGGAGTGCTCGGTCTGCGGAGTGTCTTATGGCGAATTGAAGAACCATGAGTATGGCAACGAATGGAAGAGCGACGCGACCTCGCACTGGCAGGAATGTGCCTGCGGTCACGTAGCCAATAAGCAGTCGCACGAAGGAGGACACGCAAGCTGTACGGAGCGCGCGGAGTGCTCGGTCTGCGGTCAGCCTTACGGTGAAGCCAAGGGTCACAGCTACAGCGAGGCGTGGCTGTCTAACGACGATTTGCATTGGCACGAATGCGATTGCGGTGCAACCAAGGATAAAGGCGTCCACACCTGGGACGACGGCATTGTGATCACACCTGCGACCGAATCAAGTGTGGGCGTGAGAAAATACACCTGTACCGGTTGCGCTAAAACAAGAACCGAAGATATCCCCCGGTTAGAGCACGTTCACCAGTACAGTGAGTGGGCACATAACAGCAGCTCTCACTGGCAGCAATGCCGGTGCGGTTTGATCGTCAATAAGGAGCACCACGAGGGCGGTCAGGCAAATTGCACCGAGCGTGCCGTTTGCGAGGTTTGCGAACAGCCATATGGGGAACCTCTTGGCCACGATTACGGTGATGTATGGAAGCATGACGCGACCTCGCATTGGCAGGAATGCAAATGCGGTGATATTGTAAATAAGCAAGAGCATTCGGGCGGGGAAGCGACCTGCACCGAAAAGGCGGTGTGCGATGTTTGCGGACAATTGTATGGTGAGTTTGTTGCACACGTTTACGACCGCGAGGCGGCAGAGGAGTGTTATTTGAAAGCTTCTGCGACCTGCACGTCCAAGGCGATATATTATAAGTCTTGCGTATGCGGTGAAAAGGGCGAAGAAACGTTTGAAAGCGGTGAGCCCGCGGCTCACCATAATGCAAGCGGCAAGTTGATCTCGGTCGGCGAAAGCGGACACGTGCATACCTGCGATGACTGTGGTGCTACGATCGAGCAAACGCTCACCGCGCACGAGTATGGTGAATGGACGGAGGTTCGACCGGCAACTGAAAGCGAAAAGGGATTGCGTAAGCGCGAGTGCCAAGGCTGTGACTATTCTGAAACGGAGGAGTTTGATCTGCCTGCTTCCGGAAAGGATCCGGAGGGTGATCCTGGCCAATCGGAGCTTTCGGGATGCTTTGCTATACTGCCGGGCAGTGCATGGCTGTGCGTGGGAATGATCTCGCTGGTTCCTCTGTTCATCAGAAAAAAACAAAAGAGATAATTCATTGTAACGAGCCGTTCAGTTTGCTTGACGACATGTGAGTCGGCACTATACGCGCATAATATGATGATTCCGAAAGGGGCGAAGAACCGTTTGATCTTCGCCCCTTGTTTTAGAATAAGTTTTCAATATCACGATTGGCAGCCGAGCGTGACTGAATATTTGACTGAAAAAGTCGCAATTCCAACATAAAGGAATTGCGACTTTTCTTTACTTATCTGATCAGCAACAAAATAGCAGCTGCACCGGCTCTTCTGGGAACTCCATCGACTCTACCGATTTTTTCTTCATTCCAGGACGAACGGCCTGCATAAACGTCACCTGAACTATCAATTCTACCTACTTTTTCTTCGTTCCAGGATGAACGGCCTGCATAAACGTCACCCGAACTATCAATTCTGCCTACTTTTTCTTCGTTCCAGGATGAACGGCCTGCATAAACGTCACCTGAGTTGTCGACTCTGCCGATTTTTTCTTCATTCCAGGACGAACGACCGGCATAAACGTCACCCGAATGATCAATTCTTCCTACTTTTTCTTCGTTCCAAGACGAGCGGCCTAAGTATAAATCTGCCATACTGGATGTCACTCCTTTCTGTGATGTTTTTATTGTATCATCTTTCCTATAGAAAATCAAGTGCTTTTATCGTTATTTAAGCGTTGTCTGCATGAAAAGTGAGTTTTAATCGTGCTGTGTTCTCACGCTGGACCGTTGAGCTTCCATACGGATATATCCGTAATGAATTTTCAACATAAACGGAGGATTACCCCAACTCATCGCGGCGGATAAATTCTTCTTGCGCGGTGGGGGACATATCAACGAAAATGGCACTGTAACCGGTAATACGGACTAAAAGATCGCCGTAGTTTTCCGGACACTGCCGGGCGCGTCGGAGCTCGTCGGTATCGGCAATCGACACCTGCAGCTGCATACCGCCCTGCTCAAAATACGTTTCTATCAGCGCCTTCAAACGAATAAGTCCTGCTTCACCCCGTACGGCGTCGCGACGCAAGCGCACGTTGAGAGCGCCCGAATGGATGCGGTCGAAGGGCAGCTTTGCTACGGAATTGAGCAGCTGGGTGACGCTTTGCGCGTATCCGACGGTCGGAGAAAGATTTTCGCTCAACGGTGCACCTGCCAATCGGCCGTCCACGGTTGCTGTCATGGTAGCGCCTTGCCACAGATGGTTCATATCGTTGATGGTAACGTTGAGCGTCAGCACGTCTCGAAGTCCTTGCTCGTTGGTGGCTTCGCGGTCGATGACGTCCAAAAGATCACGCATCAGACGAACGGCGTGAGCGTCAGCCGCCTCGCTGTCCGTTCCGTATTTGGGAGCGTGGCGGCAACGAGCCAAAAGATCGGGGCGGTGGGTAAAATTATCAGCAG
>SVRN01000043.1 GCA_015064805.1 Oscillospiraceae bacterium | reverse complement strand
AAGAGCAAACATATTCTTCTTGTAAGCCTCAACGCCGGGCTGGTCGAAGGGGTTAACACCCAGGACGTAGCCGGAGATGGCGCATGCAAGCTCGAAGAAATAGATCATGTAGCCCAGCGAGTGAGCCGAGCGATCCTTGAGTTCAAGAACGATGTTGGGAACACCGCCGTCCTCGTGTGCGAGCAGCGTACCGAGCATTGCCTTGTTTTTTACAGCGTCCAGCTCCATGCCGGACAGGAAATTCAAGCCGTCAATGTTGTTGGGATCGTTGGGAATGGTGAAGTGATCGTCGGAGCTTTCTACCGAGATGACCGTTTCAAACTGGTTCTTGGTGCCGTCCTGAATGAACTGGCCAAGAGAGTGCAGGTCAGTCGAGAAGATCACGGAAGCAGGGAAGATGCCCTTGCTGTCCTTGCCTTCGCTTTCGCCGTACAGCTGCTTCCACCACTCATTGAACATCTGTGCGTAGGTCTCGTAGCCAACCAGAATTTCGGTGACCTTGCCTTTGCGGTAGAGAATGTTACGGATGGCAGCGTAGCGGTAGCAATCGTTGTTGTCGATGCTGGCGTCCGAGAAGGCCAGACGAGCGTCGTTGGCACCCTGCATCAGAGCGTCGATATCAATGCCTGCAACGGCGATAGGGAGCAAACCAACGGCTGTCAGAACGCTGTAGCGACCGCCGACGTCATCGGGGACGACGAAGGTCTCGTATCCCGCTTCATCGGAGAAGCTCTTGAGCGTGCCGCGTGCGCGGTCGGTGGTAACGAAAATGCGCTCACGTGCACCGTCTTTACCGTACTTCTGTTCGAGCAGAGCACGGAAAACGCGGAAGGCCACGGCGGGCTCCGTCGTCGTTCCCGATTTGGAAATGACGTTGATGCACACGTCCTTGCCCTCGCAAATGCGAAGCAGCTCGTTCATAGAAGCGGCGCTGATGTCGCGGCCCGCGTAATAGATGTCGGGAGCGTCGCCGTTGACCTGGTTGTAAAGCTGGCCGTTCATGAATTCAATCACGGCACGCGCGCCCAGATAAGAGCCGCCGATGCCGATGACGACCAGAACGTCACAAGACTTTCTGATTTTTTCTGCCGCAACCTTGATGCGGGCAAATTCTTCCTTGTCGTAGTTTTCGGGGAGGTCGACCCAACCCAGATAATCGTTACCTGCGCCACTGCGAGCGACGAGCTGCTCGTGCGCTGCCGTGATAGCGGGCTGAATATTGGTATATTCCTGCGGACGAATAAACTTCTGAAGGTAATGATCGTTTAATTTCAGAGCCATAATATCACCTTTCTTTTGCGGAAGACAAGCATGCTTCCGTTATTACCATTATTTTACACCCACGCGCCCATAAATGCAAGCGGATTTTCTGATTTTTATAGAAAAGTTTTCAATTATTTCAAACTTTTTTGACGATGGTTCGTCACAGCAAAAGAATTTTTGCAAGCAAGCGCTGCCAAAGGCCGAAGAAACCGATTTTGGCTACGTCCTGCCTGACGGTAACGGGAACTTCACCGATCACCTCACCGTCGACAAGGTATTGCACGCGACCAACGACGTCACCCGCCTTAAGCGGAGCCGCGGCCTGCTCGTCGATCTCGATTTTCTGTTCTACCTTGGAAAGAGAGCCCTTGGGAAGAACAGCGCGGAAGGTGTCGTAGCCAACGGGACATCGGTTTTGCACGCCGCCCAGCACGCGAATCTCCTGCGCCGCTTGCCCCTCGGCGCAATACGAGGCGTAATTGGCAAAGCCCCAATCGAGCAGCTTGGTTGCTTGAGCGTTACGGACGTCGCGGCTTTCCGCGCCCATGATGACGCAGATCAGCGAAAGACCGTCACGCTCGGCCGTGACAGATACGCAAAAGCCTGCTTTGGATGTAGAGCCCGTTTTCAGCCCCGTGGCGCCGCGATAAAAGCGCACCAGACGATTGGTGTTGGTCAGACCGAACGCCCCGTCTCGGATGGTATCCATCCAAATGGAGCTGTATTTGAGAATGGTTGGGTGGGCGATCAGCGCACGGGACATCAGCGCGATGTCCTTGGCGCTGGTGAGATGATGCTCGGCCGTGTCGTCCAGCCCCGTGACGTTTTCGAATTTTGTAGAGGTCATGCCAAGCTCGCGGGCGCGATCGTTCATTTGCGTGACGAAGGTATTGACGTCACCCGATACAAATTCAGCAAGCGCGACGGCCGCGTCGTTGGCCGAGCTGATGACGACGCTTTTGAGCATATCTTCAACGCTCATGGTCTCTCCCACCTTCAGATAGACCTGCGAGCCGCCCATGCTCGCCGCATATTCGCTGGCCGATACCATATCGCTCAGCGCGATCTTGCCCGAGTCAATGGCCTCCATGACCAGCAGAAGCGTCATGATCTTGGTGACGGACGCGGGGGGCAGCGCCTCGTCGGGGTTGTGGGCGTATAGTATCGTTCCTGTGCTTGCCTCCATCAAAACGGCGCTCTTGCAATTGAGCTCGAGACTGTTTTCGGGTGCCTGCAGTTCAAGTGCCGAAGAGGGAAAGATCATACCCGTAAAACAAAGCATCACAGTAAGTAATAAGGTTATGATTCGTTTATATAGCTTTTTCATTGTACACCTCCGTCAAAGCAAGAGCGGCGCTTCAAAAAAGAGCTGCCGCATAGCTGCATACACACAAAAATATTCCCCCAGCGGGAGCGGATTTTCTCCCTTTCCGCACTCAACGGTAAAGGAGGGAAGATTGAGCGAGCGAATGCACCAGTCGGTCAGCCCGCCGTAGGCCGCAGGACCCTCTGGTTCGGCCAGCCGATAGCCGCATAGCCGCGAGAGCGCTTTGGCCATGGACAGCGAGCGCGCCGTCATCTCACCGCCGCTGGTATAGTAGATCTCCTCGCCCTGTGTGTGAAGGGTCAGTACCGCGTTGATATGCTCTTGATTGAAGCGAATGAAATTGCAAAGATAGCCGACCTCGGGCTCGGACTCGGGACACTCGCCGCTGTATCTCGTAGGCCCTCCACCGTGAATGCCAAGTTGTTTTTCGATCTGCTTGTAGTCGGCAAAGCCTGCGTCGTAGTTGTGGTTGAGATCGACACCGCGCGCGTTGGCTTGCCAGTGCGAATAATCGGGATGGATTGGGTTCATGCGCTCCAGTCGGGTAGCGAGAGGATTGCTTCGACTCACCCCTTCGATGGCGTAGGAAACGCCGTCGGGATTGAGCATGGGAATGACGATGATGCGCCGTTCTTTAAAGAGATAGGGAATATGCGCATTGTAGATGCGCCGACCTTCCTTGAGTGCCTCTCCGTATTCATTGATAAAGCGCAGCAGAAGAACGGACGTCATCCATTCCATGCCGTGGTGCGTGCCGATGTAAATAAACGTTTTCTTTCCTTCGCCCAGCGTGACCATGGGGATGCTACGGCCAAGAACCGATTCGCCAAGTACCGAGAACCCCAGTTGCGGATACCGCTCGGCAAAACAGTTCAAATAGGCCATCATACGCTCCCACGTCAGGGGCAAAGGGTAGTCCAAAATAGGTTTTGACGTATCTACGGGAAACATGAGCGAGGATTCTTTATTGTGATTGTCCGACATATATCAGTGCTCCTTTTCTTTCATCGTTATCACAACATATGAGTGCGCTTTTCAAAAAATACGGTCAAGAAAAATTAATTTACAAAAAGCTCTTTCATTCAACGTAAAAATGTGGTATACTGTTGGCATGTCCGATGGGAGGAATACTCATGAACGAAACTAAACCTCAAAATAATCGCTTCGAAAAAGAAAAGCTGTTTGCGTATTCCGCGCTGATGCTTGCTTGCTTCGTGCTTTATATCTTATTCGTTTGTCTGAATAATATCTTTAGCAGTGATATCCGCTTTGCGGGTATGATGCTCATTGAGATCACCGAGCTTTTGTATCTTGGCGTGGAGATCATCGCGTTTTTTATCGCGTACGCTTTTGCGATTTACGCAACGTATTCCGGCGGCTATCGTCATACGATGCGATACGCGATCGTATATGCGATTGCGATCAGCGCAAGATACGTGATCTTGTTCACCATTGACTGGCTGTTTTTCGGATTGAAAAACGAGGACGTGCCCGTGGCGCTTTTGTTCATGTTTGTCAATATCTTCTTGGAGCTGTTGCAGTACGTCATCGTCTGGGTGATCGCCCATATCAACGTCAATACCTTCAACAAGTACGTGACGATCATGCAAAAGGGAGCCTCGCGGCTCAAGGAAGCGCCTGTCGAGCGCGAGAAGCTGATCTTTCCGTATCGTAAGATACCTATGAAAAACGATCCGTTGCGCTTCTCGGCCTTGCTTGTTGCGCTGCTCATGGGTGTGATTCGCATCATCGGCCGCGTCATTTACGATATCGGTTACGGCGCGCCTGCGGATCTGATTGACGTTTTGTGGATGGTATTGTATTATTTGCTTGACGTATGTATCGGCGTGGCCTGCTATTTCGTTTTGCTGTATATCCTTCGCAGGCTGATCGTTTCAAAAGAGAATTGAATATTCTAAACACGGCAACGTTACGCTTGCCGTGTTTTTCTATAACAAAAATTGTCGGCTTTCTTTTTCGTTTCAAACGCCATACTAAAACGGAAGGAAGGTGAATGAAATGAAATATAAAATCGAACGTTTGCTCTGTTGTCTATTGGTGTGCGCAGGCGTATTCACGGTCTGTGTCAGCGCGAAAAATGCTCAGCATTGGTATTGCGTTCACGCCAAGGATCATACCCGCCCTCGCGTTGATTCCTCACTTTCGTATATTGAAAAATATGATGGATTTTATATCGCGCCGAACGAGAAAGAAAAGGTTATCTATCTGACGTTCGACGCCGGATATGAAAACGGAAACGTCGCCAAAATCCTGGACGTACTGAAAGAAAAGCAGGTGCCCGCCGCCTTTTTTGTTCTGTCGCATCTGATCAAAAAAGATACCGCGCTTGTTACGCGCATGTTTGACGAGGGACACACGGTATGTAACCATACCGCGCACCATAAGGATATGTCCGCCGTGGACCGTGCGACGTTTGAAAAGGAGCTGAATGAATTGAGCGCCGTTTGCCGAGACACGACGGGCAGGGAAATGGCCAAATTTTATCGCCCGCCCGAGGGAACGTTCAACGAAGATAATCTTAAATGGGCAAAGGAGATGGGATATAAAACCATCTTTTGGAGCTTTGCCTATGCGGATTGGGACAATCAAAAGCAGATGGACAGGGAAGCAGCCAAGGAAAAGATCTTATCCAACGTTCATCCTGGTGAGGTGATGCTGCTTCATCCCACCTCGGATACTAACGCCGCAATCCTTAAAGAGGTGATCGACCAATGCCGTGAGATGGGCTATCGCTTTGGCACGCTGGACGAGCTGGTGGGACAGTCATGAAAAAATCGATACGCTATTTGTCTGTTACGGTGCTGATCCTTTCGTTCATGCTACCGCAAGCCGCGGCCTTGCCGATCGGTGTATATCATAACCACGAAAACGATGCCAATATGATCGCGCTGACCTTTGACGATGGGCCGCATCCGAAATACACCATGGAAATTCTTGAAATTCTGGAGGAATACGATATTCCCGCCACCTTTTTCTTCGTTGGTGAGAACGTTTCGTATTATCAGGATACGGCTCGCGAGGTCGCCAAGCGAGGGCACGAGATCGGAAACCACACCTATTCGCATCCATGTGTGAATAAGCAAAGTCAGGCCGCCTTTCGCGATGAACTAACGCGCTGTGAGGATATCATACAGCGTGTCGTCGGCGTGCATCCAAAGCTGTTCCGTCCGCCGCAGGGAAGCTGGAACACTCGCGTGTATGAGATCGCGCGCGAGCGTGACTATTCGGTCATTTTGTGGGATCTCGATACGTTGGATTGGGCTCATACTCCCTCGGAAAATATTTCAAATTATATTTTGGAGAACGTCAAAAGCGGCAATATTATCCTGATGCACGATTATCATTCGGGTGGCTGCACCACGACGGACGCACTGCGCATGTTTATCCCCAATCTCATCGAACAAGGGTATCGGTTTGTTACCGTCAGCGAGCTGATCGGCTCGTGAGTATTTGTCGAAAAGATGGCACTTGACAAATCCCACGTATTCTGTTATAATATGTGACGCAACAGAGATACCCTCGGGGGTGCAATGGTCTCGACGGGGATTCTGAGGCATGATAAGCGTGGCGGGCTGAGTAATCCCGTAAACTGCTCAACCTTAAACAATAAACGACAACAATTCTGTTGCTATGGCTGCCTAATCGTCGCCCGCAAGGGCGCCGATTTGGCAGTGCTGTGACCTGCGGGTCACCCGTTCCTCCTCAGAGTACCGCGGCTGAGGACTGAGCGTCATCTCAGCGGTGAACATGCATCGGCCGTTCGCTCTTGAACCGATCATGCAAAAAAGGGCTACCTTGACGCGGAGCGTGTTTGTTCGCGCCGCTGACGGGGAATTCTAAATAACAAACTGCCCACGGAGAAAGTTGTGTCAAGGGGTTTTCGGACATGGGTTCGATTCCCATCATCTCCACCAAAAAGAAAAACCACCCTCGGGTGGTTTTTCTTTTTGGCCAAGATCGTTGGACGCTCGTAATCATACGAAAGAATATCGTCCTTGCAGAGCAAGGCGCGGGTGATGAGCCCGCGAGATATTCTTTTGAGCTTGCGAAGCAAGGTCGGGGTTCGATTCCCATTATTCGGGGCGTGCTTGGTCACCCTCGGGTGGTTTTTCTTTTTGGCCAAGATCGTTGGACGCTCGTAATCATACGAAAGAATATCGTCCTTGCAGAGCAAGGCGCGGGTGATGAGCCCGCGAGATATTCTTTTTGAGCTTGCGAAGCAAGGTCGGGGTTCGATTCCCGATTAAATGACGTAAGTTTTAAGAGAACACCGACATAGGCAAGCTTTACTTGCTATGTCGGTGTTTTCTTTTTTGTGCCTTGATAGGCTGGGAATTATAAACTTATTTTACTTTTGGAAAGTTTAGATTTGATTAAAAAACAGTGTGTGAATCAATGAGCACTTCCGTAATGTTCTGCCAGGGCAGCAATGTCAGAATCGGTCAGCGCGCCGTCGATCAAAATAAACTCGTCCAGAATAGCGGACAGCTTGAGTCCATAGCTTCCCGTGCCGTCCTCGCCGATGTTGATAACGGGGAAGCAGTCAAAGGAGTCGTCGATCAACGTGTCGGGGATAGGCATACTGTCGACAATGCTGAAGTCGTAGATGACCTTGACCTCGCCGGCATCTCTGTCTACGATCAGCAGCACGTGAACCCAGCGATCGAAGGGATTCTCGGGCAGCATGCTTTCCATATCCATGCGGTTTTCGCCGTCGCCCGCGTTGAACTTCACATCCCCGTTTCGCAGCGAAAGCACGAAGCCGGGCGTGTAGCCGTTACCCCAGTTTTTGTTTGAGAGAAGCACGGGGTCACCATCGACGCCGCTTGTGTTCATCCATAACGAAGCGGAGAAGCTATCCGTGCCCACCTCGTAGTCCGTAAGGGAGATATAGCCGTCATCCAGGCGAACGCCCTCGCCGAAATAGCCCTCCACAAAGTAGAGCTTGCCGTTTTCTTCAATGTCGGAATAGCCGATCTGATCCTCGGTATCTCCGTCCATGGGAAGGTAAGCCAAGATGCGGTCCTTGCCAAGAACGTCCGTGATGTAATTTCCGCTGCCGCGCTCAGGCGTGTCTACGTTGATATGGCCGCCGTTGCCTTCGCTGGAAACAGGACGCTCGCCTGCCTCTACGCCTTCAAACAGACCGGAGGGAACTCTGCCCGTCCAGCTGTCGGGCTGCTCGTAGCCAAGCGCGTACAGAATGACAGAAGCGCAGTCGCGGATCTCCATATCGATGATCTCGCCGTTCTCTACTGTTTTTCCCGTTGCGGCAAGCATGACGTACTTTTCCGCATCGGAAAGACCGCCGTGCGATTTCCCAATACCGCCATGGTCGGCTGTGACCATAAACAGCGTATCCTCCAGATAGCCCATCTCGTCATAAGCATCGTAAATTTTACCGATCAGCTCGTCGGTTGCCGTGATCTGATCCAGATGTGCCTTGGTGTTGTAGCCGGCGGTGTGTCCCGCGTGATCCACCTCGTCGAACTGGACGAACAGCAGCGTGGGATCGTTTTCCTTGACGTAATCGCAAATCTTTTCGGTCATCGGCGCGTCGGTGGCAGAATCCTTGTGAACGCCCAGGCCGTCCTCAATGATGCCAATGTTGATGGGATTCCAGTTGGTAAAGGAGGCGAGTTTAGCGTCGGGATTGTTTTCGCGGATGACGCGGAAGACCGAGGGATAGGGAGAGTCGGTAGGAAAAGCGCGCTCACCGACGATGGCGTTGGTCAGACGGTGTGCGCCTGGTGTGACACCGTGCAGCATAGAGCCCCAGCACTGGGCACTGATGGTGGGATTGGAGGTCAGTACGTTGTAGCTGATGGCGCCGTTTTCAAAAATTTCATCAATGCAAGGCGTGTCGGTGTCGCGGAAGAAGGCACCAGCGCCGTCAACTCCTATGAGCACTACACGTTTGTATAGATATCTGTTCATTTCTTCAGGCCCCTCATTTTCATTGGAATCATTATCAGAAGGATTTTGGTTTGGATCATATTCATCGGAAGGTGGGGCAGTCGTGCCGGTAGAATTATTATCCGGCTTTTCTTGTTCGGAAGGTTGGTTGGAGGGAGTGTTAGGAGTGCAGGCTACAAGTGCGATGAGGCAGAGTAGCGTTGCCAAAAGTAGCGCAAGGAATCGAGTCATCAATTTCATAGTTGTTCTCCTTTACTATATGATTACTATATGATGTTCGGCGTGGGAATTTCTTGCTGATTTCATTATAGCATAGGTCAAAATGCGTGTCAATCGGCATGCCGTAATTTCATCAAAATCGTCGTTTCCATGAAAGCAATGTTGGAAATAGACGAAATTTGTGTTGAAAAAATGTTTTTTTTGCAGACATCATGAAAGAAATACAACATTTTGACTCGCGTACTATTGCTTTTCTTTTGAATATGTGATATAAATATTGCAAGTGAATCTTCAGTAAAACATTGCAAAATACAGAGAGGAAAGGATCAGTCGAATATGAACGCGGAGAAAAGAAGACAGCACCTTTTGGAGAAGCTTAACGAAACCGGCTTTATTTCGATTTCGGACGAATCAAAGGCATTGGGAGTTTCAGTCGAGACCATTCGACGGGACATTGACCGTATGGCAGAAAACAAGCAGCTGCTTAAGGTACGGGGCGGTGCAACGCCCGCACGCATGATGCTGCGGAGTGATGCGGAATACGTGTTGAGAAAGCAGGAAAACCAACAGGTAAAAATATCCATAGGACGGGCTGCGGCATCCATGATTACTGACGGACAGGTGGTGTTTTTGGATTGCGGTACCTCCATCCAGGATATTGCCCGAAGCGTCAGCGGTGTAAAGAACGTGACTTTCGTTGTTAACTCCGTTCCTGTGATGTCAATTTTGTTAGAAAAGTTTACTGCAGGCGAGATTGACGGACGGGCGATCTTGATCGGTGGAGAGATGGACGTGCACAATCGCTTTACTAAGGGTGCAATGGTGGTCGAGGAGTTAGCACATTATAGTGCGGATATCGCCTTCATTTCATGCACGGCTGTATCTTCTCAGAGTGTGTCAGACTATACGTTGGACGAGGGAGCATATTCATCGCATTTGATGCAACGCGCTGTCAAATCGGTTTTGGTTGCCGAAAGCAACAAGCTGGGAAAAACATCGCTGTATGCTTTTGCGCGACTTGGCGATTTTTCCTGCATTATTACCGATGATACACACCATATTCCTGAAAACATTAAGAATAGTCTTGCTGCTGCGAATGTTAATACGGTTGTGGTGTCCAATTACCGCTATGATAGCTAGTCTATCCATATACCCCTTTTCGTGATAATAGCCAGTTACGCCTCATCTCCACCAAAAAGAAAAACCACCCTCGGGTGGTTTTTCTTTTTGGCAGATTGCTGGGACGAGAAGGCATATGCAACGTTTCTCGGTGTCGGTTTGCCGACATGACGGCGTCGAGCCGTCAAGAGAAACTTGCTGACGCGCTACGCGCGTCGGGGTTCGATTCCCGATTAAATGACGTAAGTTTTAAGAGAACACCGGCATAGTCAAGCTTTACTTGCTATGTCGGTGTTTTCGTTTTTTTCATTGCGTAAATTGCACAAGCGCTTACGTATTTTTTTGTGGAAAATAATACTTGACAAATGCTTTTCTTTGTGGCACAATATGATTAACATATGCGTAACCGATTACGCAACAATTTTTACAAATAAGGAGAATGGACGTGAAACGATTTTTTACACTTCTTTTGGCTGCAATGATGGTTCTGTCGGCATTTGCCATCACGATCATGGATGTAGCCGCAGCAACGACATCAGCAGAGGCGGATGTCGATGAACTTTATCTCTCCGACATCACTCCTACCAGTTGGAAAATGTTAGATGGCTGCACCCCGGGCTATAATGTGTATTATGAGGATGGCACTCCCTTGCTTTTGGCGGGTGTGACCTATGACAAGGGCCTTTCTACGCATCCGGGCGGTGGCTTTGACGCCGAGTTTGTCTATGACATCAGCGGCTACGATTATACCACCTTTACGGCAATCGTAGGCAAGACCGACCGCTACGTGGCGGCTTTGCCCGGAAGCGTTACCTCTTTTCACGTCTATGTGGACGGGGCTCTTGCGGATGAGATCATTGACCTTGTGGCCGGCCAGACTTACACCTTTAACGTTAACGTTGACGGTGCTTCCGAGCTGAAACTGGTCACCGGCGGCGGCTCGGATAATATTACTTGTGATGGCTCTGTTTGGGCCAATGCGAAGTTGAGCTACGATAAAGTGGATCCTGTAGTTCCTCCCGTGGAAGACGGAAAGGCGCTTTATCTTTCTGATACACGCCCCAAGAGTGCAACGGCATTCTCCGGCCCATTCTACGATGTAAACGAGCAGGGTGAGGCGCTGCTTTTGGATGGAACTACCTACGAAAAAGGCATTTGGACGCACCCGATGCCGGATAGAGAAGCAGAATTGATCTATGACGTCAGCGGCTTTGATTACACGACGTTCTATGCCGTTGTTGGCAAAGAACAAAAATATGTGAACGCTCTTCCAGGCAGCCGTTTGACCTTCCGCGTATACGTGGACGGAGAACTTGCGGATGAGGTCGTCGATCTGGTGGCGGGCGAGACGCACGTCTTCAAGATTGATATCACCGGTGCTTCTGAATTGAAGCTGGCCACCGGCTGCGGTTCGGATAATATTACCTGTGATGGCTCTATTTGGGCCAACGCAAAGTTGTGCTATGACAAAGTGGACCCTGAAGATCCTCCCGTAGATCCTCCCGTAGATCCTCCCGTAGATCCTCCCGTAGATCCTCCCGTAGATCCTCCCATAGATCCTCCTGTCGATCCGGAAGATCCCCCTGTTGAACCCGGAAAGGCGCTTTATCTTTCTGATACACGCCCCAAGAGTGCAACGGCATTCTCCGGCCCATTCTACGATGTAAACGAACAGGGCGAGGAGCTGCTTTTGGATGGATATTCCTATGAAAAAGGCATTTGGACACACCCGATGCCGGGTAAGGAAGCAGAATCCATCTATGATATCAGCGGCTATGATTACACTGTTTTTTACGCTATTGTCGGTAAAGAAGAAAAATACGTTAACGCTCTTCCCGGCAGCCTTTTGACCTTCCGCGTATACGTGGACGGAGTTCTTGCGGATGAGGTTGTCGATCTGGTGGCGGGCGAGACGCACGTCTTCAAGGTTGATATCACCGATGCCTCCGAATTGAAGCTGGTCACCGGTTGCGGATCGGATAATATTACCTGTGACGGTTCTATTTGGGCGGATGCCAAGCTGACCACGGATGCAGATCATTGCGCAGAGCACGTCTGGGGTGAGGGCAGGGTCGTAAAAGCTCCCACCTGTGCTGAGGTCGGTCAAATGAAATATCAGTGCACGAACTGTATTGGAGATAAGACCGAGGAGATTCCCGTCGTTCCTCACACCCCCGGTTCGTGGGGAATCGGTGAGCAGGCAAGCTGCACCGAGGCAGGAACGAAGGTTCAAAAGTGCACGGAGTGCGGCGAGGTTGTGGACACGACTGTTTGGGATGCCAAGGGCCATACTCCGGGTACGTGGTTGACGACGAAGAATCCCACTTGCACGGAAGCGGGGAAGAAAGAGCAGACTTGTCAGACTTGCGGTACCGTATTGGAGGAGGAAGAAATCCCCGCCACCGGACATTTCTTTGGTGACTGGGGCGTCGTTGACGGACAGCAAGTACGCGTATGCGAATGCGGTGAGCAAGAGTTCAAGAGCGGTTGTGCATCGCTGGTGTCCGTTGATGGCGTTACTATGATGCTACTCACCACCGGTATGGTGACGTTCCTTTTGAGCAAGAAAAAAAGACAAGAAAAATAAGCCATTTTGAATTATAAGGAGAAAGTTATGAAGCGAATACTTGCTTTCCTTTTGTGTATTGCCATGCTTCTGTCCCTTGCGGGATGTAGCACCGACGTACCGCAAGATAGCGAGCCGGTTCCGGGCGAGCGAGCCGTTACCGTTGCGAGAAACGGTAAAACGGAGTACGCCATTGTATATAGCAGTACGCTGACGGACGACAGCTTAGAAAAAGCGGCGGCGCTCTATCTGAAAACCGTATTGGAGCAAATGACAAGTGCCACCTTTAACCTTATGGATGACTCAGCCTCGGCTGACGGACCGGAAATTCTGATTGGCAGCACCAACCGCAAGGCGAGTCAGCAGGCGCAAGCGGGACTTTACCGTTACGACTACCGTATCACCGTGCAGGGCGAAAATATCGCTATTGTCGGTGGCGGAGATCTGGCAATACAAACGGC
>SVRN01000006.1 GCA_015064805.1 Oscillospiraceae bacterium | reverse complement strand
CATATCGAGAAGTAATGATTATGTTCTACATAGACGGTCTTTCCACGGCTCAGATAGCTAATGCACAAGGAACAAGTGAAGGTGCTGTTCGTCAGAGACTATTTTCGGCAAGACAAAAGATCAAAAGTGAGGTAGAAGAAATGGGAGAAACTTATAATAAGCCGGTGGCACTTGATAAAATTGATTACGTGATTTGGGGAACAGGTAGTCCTGCATGGGGAGATCCTCGTAACGTATGCACGAGAATGTTCTCAAATCATATCGTGTGGCTTTGCCACAAGAAGCCGATGAGTGCTTCTGAAATTGCAGAGGAACTGAACGTTCCCACCATTTACGTTGAAGAAGAACTTGAAATCCTCCGTAAAGGTGAAAACGGGAAGTACGGTTTTCTTCGTCGCTTGGAAAACGGCAAATATGCGCTTAATTTCATCTTGCTTGATAAGGATGTATTTGAAAAAGCAAATGCAATTTATACAGAGCAGTTGCCAAAGATCTGCGAGACCATATCAAACTATATTGAGGAACATAAAGCAGAATACCTTGCTTTCCCGTATTTGAACAAGAAAGTTGATATGAATCTTATTCTTTGGCAGCAGGTATTCAATATTGCAGATGCCTTTTCGTACTGCGTTCAATGTGCATTAGAGAAAAATCATTTTGCTGATGTTGAAAAAACGGATCGTCCTTTTAGTGTGTTTGGATATGTGGACAACGGTAAGTATTACGGTGGCGGTTGGGATGGCGTTGACGCGCAAAACGTGTGCGGATTCTCTAACGTTCATCTTGATAATATCTATATCACACGTATTAAGAAACACTTTAGTTGTGGTCTAAACGTTTCTAAAGAGCCTAAGATTCAACTTGCGCTTCGTGCGATTGAAGGTCTTGATATTACGTTGCTTTCTGAAAAAGAAAAAGAACACGCTGCCAAAGCTATTGAATGCGGCTATTTGTATCGCGATGGAGATATGCTTTATACTAAGATTCTTGTAAATGCGCTTTCTGATAGAAACAGACTATTTGATATCAGTAATGCTTTACAGAATGGATATTTCGATGACGATGCTGAAATTGTTGCAGCAAAAGTTGCAGAACTTATCAAAAAATATGTTCCCGACTATCTTCTTGGAGAATGGAGATTGGCAAATAACCTTGCAAGTATGCCGATTCTTGACGCAGTTGTTGAATGTCTTATTAAAAAGGGCATATTAACACCTCCCGAGGATGGCATTGGTGCGGAAGGTTGTTGGATGAGTGTAGAAAAGTGAAATGAATACCGCCGAGAGTAACCTTGGTCGCTCTCGGCGGTATTCTTCTTGGATTTATAAAACCTGCTTTATCGCAGGCACCCCAACGTTGCCTTTTTTCTATGTTAAAACCGTCCTCCGCGGCCGCCGGAGCGACTACCACCGCCCGAGCGTCCGCCGCTGCTCGTGTCCTTGGGCTTGGGACGGCGATGCACCGTGCGGTACAGATACAGATCGCGGGATGCGGTCAGCTGCATGCTGCCGGGGCGGGTGTACTCGTGTGCCTCGCGGCGAGGGCGCACGCTCTTGAGCTTGGAGCGCATGACGCTGACGGTGATCAGTCCCACCGCCGCGCCGATCACAAGCGCGAGCAGGATATTCTGTCCCCAAGGGAAGGAGCCGCGATAGATCTCGCCCTCCCGACCCATGGTCAGATACTTGTCGCACAGGCGCATATAACTCATAAACGCCTGCTCGTAATCGTTCTCGCGCAGGAAGGGGAGCATACTGTCCTCGATATCGTCAAGCGCGGCATCGGTCAGATAATCGTAAGCGTCGCCCTTGGTGTAGATGTACCACTCGCGCTCCTCCATGGCGATGAGGAGCAGCACGCCGTCAGCATACGGATAGCCTGCTTTTTTGTAGTATTGCTGGGTATAGTAGCCGATGTCTTCATAGTCGATGGTTTCGACGGTGGCGATGGCAACGGTCAGCTGCAACCGCTCGCTCATTTCCTTCAACGTAGCATCGGTCCATACGCCCACCAGGTTATCAAGCGTGTGACCGTCGTCTCGGAAATAGGAGTTGCGCGTGGACTGTGCGCTGACCGACAAGGGGAGTGCCACGATCAAAAGCAGAGCTGCGGTCAGGCAGATCAGTTTTTTTACTATGTTCTTCATGTCCGCACCTCCTTACAGCAGCCAGAGCAGGTAGGACAATGCCAGAACGCCCGCGCCGACGGCGGCGGTCAGGCCGCCGAGCCACTTGAAATAGGTCGGCCAGCAGGTCGGCAGATTGCCCACGAACTTGCCCGTCTGCCCGTTCATGGCGAAGGTGTATGTTTCACCCTTGTAGGTGGTATTGAACAGCCACACGGGGTAGAGGGCGTAGTGCGATCTTCCGTCGTGCAGACGGATCGAGGAGTGCTCGTTGATCAGACTCGAATAGCCGTGAATGGTCGCCTCAAAGGCGTCGCGGGTGCTCTGGCGCACTCTTGCGTTGGCGCGCTCCACGCTCTGCTCGGACGACACGTCGTATTTGTCGGCGAGATAGCCCGCAAGATAGGCAGTCTGAAAATCGACGGCCTGGGAGAAATCAAACGGCTCGAGCGATTCCATCAGATCGTCTGCCATCTTGGTCGATCCGTCCACGGGAATGCGGTCAAAGGCGATGCATCCCGCGCGGTGGATGGAATAGTAGCGCGTTTCGGTGTAGTAATAATTGGCGTCGCTCCAACTTCGCACGCGAGTGCCGCGGTAACGTAGCTTGGCGTCCGCGTCGGTGTCGAACAGCCAGAAGGGCACGTACACGCCGCGGATCTCGTCGATGTGATGCTCGGTCTTGAATACCTTGGGCAACAGACGCTTTTTGGAAAGATGCTTGCGCAGTCCCTCCTTGGCGGCCTCCTTGTCGAGCTGGAAGGGAATGACGAAATCGGGCTTCAGCTCGCCTGCGAGATTGCCCATGACCACGACGGGGTTGTCGCAGTAGGGGCACTTGGTTGCGGCCATATGCTCGTCACCGACGATCTGACCGCCGCACGACTCGCACACGTACACGCGCATGCCGTCCGCCTCGCCCTCGCTCCACTCCCCGCCCGCGTGGCTCTCCCAGCTGAGATCGTCCTCGCCGACGTCTTTGAGATCTTCGTCGTAGGCCTTGAGCGTTTCCAGGTCAAACTCGGTGTCGCAATAAGGGCACTTCATTTTTTGCAGCTTGCTGTCAAATTCGATCGCTCCGCCGCACGAGGGGCATTTGTATTGCAATAATTCAGCCATATAAGACGGATCCTTTCGTGCAATTATTTGACGTCTGCCTCGTCAAAGCGATCGCCGCACTCGGGACAGAATTTGGGCGGATTCTTGGGATCCTCGGGCTCCCAACCGCACTTGTCACAGCGGTACAGCGGTGCGCCCGCAGGCTTCTTGGCACCGCATTCGGAGCAGAATTTACCCTTGTTGACCTGACCGCACGCGCAGGTCCAGCCAGCCTCGGGGCGCTTGGCGCCGCACTCGGTGCAGAACTTACCCGTCACGGTCGCGCCGCAGCTGCATTTCCAAGTGTCAGCGGCAGAGGCAGGTGCGGGAGCGTCGGGCTGCTTGGGATTCATCGCGAACAGATTTTGTGCGTTGGCACCGCCGGCAGCCGTAGCCATGCCGAGGCCGACGAAGCCGTTCATCGCGCCGTTTTCGTTGGCGGCGGCGGCACGCATTGCGTCAGCCTGCGCACCGACCAGCGTGGCGGCGGCCATGTTGGTGTCGCGCAGAACGGCACTCTTTTGTAGCGTCTTGATCATCTCGGCGTCCTCGTCGGGCAAGGTGACGGATCCCAGCGCTACGCTGACTACGCGAAGACCGCGCAGATTGCTCCACTTGGCAGAGAGCGCCTCGTTCATGGCAGCCTCCAGCTCGGTGGTGTGGGCGACGATCTGATTGGGGCGCATTTCAAGCGCCGACAGCTTGGCAAAGGCGGGCTGAAGCGCGCTGATGAACTCGGCCTTGAGCTGAGAGTCCAACTCGTCGCGGGTATAGTCGCGCTCGACGTTGCCGCAGACGTTGGCGTAGAACAAGATCGGGTCGTCGATCTTGTAGGAATACAGACCCGAGCAACGCACCGATACGTCGACGTCAAGACCGATGCGGGAGTCGACCACGCGGAAGGGGATCGGGTTGGGCGTGCCAAACTTATTGTCGATCAGCTCCTTGGTGTTGAAATAGTACACGCGCTGATCCTTGCCCGTGTCACCGCCGTAGGTGAAGCGGCGGCCGAAGGTTTTGAAGGAGTCGGCAATGCTCTTGCCGAGCGAGCCGGCGAAGATGCTGGGCTCGCTGGAGGTGTCGTAGGTGTATTCACCGGGCTCGGCGCAGACCTCAACGACCTTGCCCTGCTCGACGATGATCATGCACTGACCGTCGGCGACGGCGATACCCGAGCCATTCGAAATGACGTTATCGCTTCCGCGGCGGTTGGACGAACGGCCGCTCGTGCGCTTCTGGCCCTTGGTCACCATGGTGTTTTTGTCCATGGAATCGCAATAGAAGAATTCCTTCCATTGATCGGCGAGGGTGCTGTTGGCGGCACCGAAAAATGCTTTGATAAGTCCCATATGATAACTCCTTTCGCCGCTGCGCGGCATTTGAAATTCAGATTTGATTTATACGATAATGATACGTCCTTGCGGATTGATTTTAGTATAGCACAAAAGAAAAAAGATGTCAAGGGAGGGGGGCGGGGAAGGGAGGGAGGATATCCGAAATTTTCGCTACTTCTCCTTGAGCCTCGCCACCTCCTGCAAAAAACGGACGCAGCCCAATGGACTGCGCCCGAATGTTTGTATGATTACCATTCCAGATCCTGACGGACCAGCTCAAAATAGTTGTAAATATCAACGACCACCACTTCCTTATCCGGATTGGCCTCTCGATATTTCTCCACCATCTCACACATGACCGTCGGCGTCGACCATACGCAACGCAACAGATTGAGGGATGCGCCGCTGTTGGTCTTGCCAAACTGCGTGTTTACAACCTTTTCCAGGTTCTGCGCGCCGACCACGGGATCGTAGCGGTCGTAACCACCGCCCAGAAGGGCAGTGACCACCGTATCCTCGTACAGATACGTCTTATTCTGAGCAACGGTAGCGATGCCGTCCTTTGCGAACTTGATCATCCATTTCAGATCATCTGCGTCCATGCCCTGATTGTCCAGTACCATGGGAGCGATGCTCATGTCGGTGCGCTCAAAATATTCGACGTTGTGCTGTGCTATCAAGGGCCACAGCTCATCCGGCACGCGGCTGGGCATAAAATAGCCTGCGGCACTTGCGTCGGATACGAAATAGTCGTTGGGGGTCGCAGTCTCGTAGTAGTACTCGATCAGGTCGGGATAGGTATCGATCAGGTTGGGGTTGATCGCCCAGGCAAAGGGGATCTCACCGCGTCTGGGATCGTCCCAGGCCGTTTTGAGGTAACGGTATACGGGGTGGGTCGAGTCGTAGTCACCCATAAAGAAGCAAATATAAACCACGCCCTCTTCCAAATCGATGTATTCGTCAGGGCGGTTGTTTTCCAGCGCCTTCGCACCTTCGTACATACCGTGGAAGCTTTCGTTGTAAGCCGCGTCGATACAGGTGTTGTGGAAGCCGTTGTAGGGGGTCATCAGAGCGGCGTATTCCCACTCGGTCTTTACCGTTCCGTGGATCGAGGAGGAGTTGTTGCCTGCCTGGCTGTACTTCTGATGCTCAAAGAAGCCGCAAATTTCGTAAGGACCTTTGTCCTTGGTCTGCTCCAGCATGATTTCATAGATCATAAGGAGGGTCTCCTGGTCAAGACCGATTTTTTGCTTGGGATCGTCCAGGGGAGCCTCGTCGCCCCAAGGGGAGAGATCGTACACGAAGGCGCGCTGATAGACGCCCCAGTCGCGCACGACGGTGTAAGAGAGATTTGCTTTCTCGCGGAAGGAGTAGGAGTCGATGTAGCTGCAAAGGAACTCGGTCGAGCAAAGACCCTTGGCCAGATAATTTTCAATGGCCCAGCGGTAAGCGTCGTTTTTGGCACTGCCCGTCACGCTGCCGTCGAACTTATCGACCAGATCGAAAAGCTTGATATCGTTGCTCAAAAGATGCTCGTAGCGTTTGAACATTTCCTCCGTCATGGCTACGCCGTCCTCAACGCCTGCCATGGTGCAGGCGACGTTGACGGTCGCAGGAACGTTCGGATCCCAGATGATGACGGCCTTGATGTAGGCCTTGCTGAACGCGAGCAGCTCCTCAAAGCCGGTCAGCTCCAGCCATTCGACGTCTTCCAGCCAACGACCTTCTTCGCTCAAAACCTCCAGCCAGCCGGCCGTTTCGGCGTTGCAGTCAACGTACACCTTGTTTGGAGATTCACGATTCATGATACCCTGAACACAGGCCGTTGCGACGGACTCGTCGTAGCGCTCCTTGTGAGTAGCACCTCCGGCGGCAGGAACCTTGAAATATACGCCTTCGGGAACGGTAAACATACCTGTAACCTCCAGTTTTTGCGACGTGTATATCACGCTGTCGCTTTGATAAAGATGTTTGCTGATAAAGGTGTCGACCGCCATTTGAAGACCGCGGTCGTTTTTGGCGACGATGCAGATCTTCTTACCGATCGCACAGATCAGATAATCCGTTTTTTTATCGGTGGCATTCAACTTTTCCAATGCCTGCGCACTTTCGGGACGCTCGGTGTCGCCGATCAGAATTTCGCAGTCCAAAACGGGCGTTCCGTAAGGACCGCTGTAGTCGGTGCCGATGGTAATCTCGATTCCCATCGCTTCGCGGATGGCCTTCATCAGCTCGACGGCACACTTGACCTCGTTGGTCTGTGCGCCTAACTTGTCGCCGCGAATGATCTGCGTCTCGTGAACGACGTCACCGACGGTGCCGCTCAGATAAAGACGCTCGGCGGGGGGAACGGTGTCCTGAGGAGTATCCTTGTTCTCGTCCTCGGGAGGCGTGGGAGTAGGTGTCGGCTTGCAGGCGACGAACAGAGAGGAACACATCAAAATGGCAAGCAATAGGCAAAGAAACTTTTTCATAATATGATTCTCCTTTTGAAATATCAATCTTCCAGGTCCTGCGCGAGCAGATTGAAATAATTGTAAATATCAACGACGACGACGTTTTCGTCGGGATGAGCGTCCTTGTAAGCCTCAACGACCTCACAGATGTACGAGGGGCTCTTCCATACGACGCGGATGAGCGAGAGCGAGGAGCCGCTCTTGGTAGCGCCCAGCTTGCGGTTGTAGCCGTAGCGAACGATGTTTTCAAGCGACGCTGCGCCCGTCTCAACCGAAGAAGAATTGAAGCTGTTGTCAAGGCGGTCAGTGGGGGTGTCACCGTACATGCCCGCAGGAGCCTGCGAGCCGCCCTGGCTGTGCTGGTCGATGATGATGGTGGACAGACCGTCGGGGGCGAACTGCGACATCATCTCAAGCGATTGCTCATCCAGACGGTCCTGGTCAAGGATCATGGGAGCGATGGTCATGTCGGCACGCTCAAAATATTTGATATTGTGTTCCAGCATGATATCCCACGTCTCGTCGGGCACGCGGCTGGGGTTGAAATAGCCCGCGGCGCTGGCGTCCGAGGTGAAATAGTCGTTGGGGGTAGCGGTCTCGTAGTAGTACTCAATGATATCGGGGTAGGTGTCAAGCAGGTTGGGATTGATGCCCCAGGCCAGCGGTAGTTCTCCGCGGCGAGGATCGGCCCAGTGATCCTGCAGGAAGCGGTAGAGAGGATAGGTCGAGTCGTAGTCAGCCATGAAGAAGCAGAGATACGTAGTGTCCTCCTCCAGATCCAAGAGCTCTTCGGGGCGGTTGTTCTCGAGCTGCTGTGCGCCGTCATACTGGCTGTGGAAGCTCTCGTTCCAGCTCCATTCGATGCAGGTGTTGTGGTAGCCGTTGTAAGCACTGATCAGCCAGACGTACTCCCACTCGGTGGGAACGGTCTCGTGCTTGGAAAGATAATTATCCCCGGTGCGGCTGTACTTGGTGAAATCAAAGAAGCCTGCCATTTCGTAGGGCTCACTGTCCTTGGTCTCTTCCATCAGGTATTCCAGAATCATGGTAAAGGTCTCGTAGTCGGTACCGACCTTTTGGTTGGGATCATCCAGCGGCGCTTCATCGTTCCAGGGGGAGAGATCGATGACGAAGGCGCGGTTGTAAACGGCCCAGTCGCGGATGGATACGTAGGCGTCGTCACCGCCGTCGCGGCGGCCCGAGGCGCCCTTGATGTTCCATGCGTCCATATAGTGGCACAAAAGATCGGTCGAGCAAAGCCCCTTTTTGAGATAGTTTTCGATGGCCCAGCGGTAAGCCTCGTTCTTGGCGCTTACCGTATCGCTGCCAAAGAACTTATCACGCAGGTCGATGATCTCGGCGTTGTTCAGCTTCGTTTCGTATTTTTTGTACATATCGTACGACATGACCAGACCGTCCTCAACGCCGGCGACGGTGGTGGCAACGTTGACCGTCGCGGGGACGTTGGTATCCCAGATGACGACCGTCTTGACGTAAGAGACGAACAGATCCAAGAGGGCGTCAAAGCCCTTCAGCTTTTCAAAGGGGACGTCCGCCAGCCAGCGGCCGTCCGCCTGCATGGTCTGGAGCCACTTGTCGTTGCCTCCGCCCGAGTTGACGTAGACCTTGGACTTGGACTCACGGTTGACGATGCCCTGCAGGCAGGCGAGCGCCAGCGCGGTATCGTATTTGGTAGCGCCGCTGCCCTTGGCGGATTCAACTTCGTAATACACGGTGTACTCTCCTTTATAATCCAGCGATGCGGGAACCTTGAGCGACGCGGTCTGTGCGTCGACGTAGTGCTCGATGAAATAATTGATCGCGTACGTAACGCCTGATGGCGAGGAGGCGGTGATGACCAGCTTGGTGTCTACCATACGAATGATGAACTCGTTGACGCCCAGATCTTTATCGACCTTGGGGCTGGCGTCGCGGTTGGTCGTGCCGACTAAGATCTCGTAGGGACTTTCGGCAACGCCGCCCACACCCGTCCAGTCGGTCGTAATGTTAAGATCGGAGCCAAAGCGGGTGTTGATCGCCTTGCAAAGCGCGGCGGCACCCTTGGAAATATCCGAGCCCGAATGGACGCTTTCACTGCGGACGACGATATAGGGGTTCTCGGCACCCTCGCCTGCCAGCACGATCATAGGCTCGGAGGGTTCGGGCGGCTCGGAGGTTGGGGGCGTGTCGTCCTCGGGTGGCGTCGGTGTAGGCTCGTCGGGGCCACAGGACGTAAGCGCGAGCGGCGAACAAATAAGTAACGCACAAAGCAGACATAATAAGAATGATCTCAAATACGATTTTTTCATCATCAAAGCCTCCAGTCATTTGGTAGACGTCTTTGCTACAGTTTATCATAAAATGAAACAAAAGTCAAACCTTTTATTTGAAAAACATGGGCAAAAGAAATAAAAAAACAGGCAGAGAGGGTCTGCCTGTTGGAAACTGAAATTATAAGCAAAGGTAGAAAACGAGAAAGTAAATGATGGTGAATGGAATGCCTGATAAAAGGGAAAGAAAAACGGTTTTTCGATACGACCATTGATCGGGTGAGATTTTCAAAAGCATCAGCAAGAAGCAGACTACGAAAACAGCCACAGCACCAAGGCTGATCAGAGCCATTCGCTGTTCCGAGGGTGTTTTGTCTACACTTCCAACCAAATAGTCAAGTATCAAAAAAACGCAGTCCCTCATAAATTTGAAAAAATCAAGCATTCGATCTCTCCTTGCTTCAACGCATTTTCGCATTAACTTATATATCAATTCTAACATAGACAGAATAAAAAGTCAAGGATAGACCGCGATGAATGCTTCTCTTGGTCAAACCTTAAAAAAATCTGACACAAACTTCCTATCATACAAGGCGGTTTTTCGCGCACAATAGTAGCAGAGTCGAGAGCGTGCTGCGGCAGAGTGAGAAAAAGAAAACGAGAGAGCATCTTGTTTTGGTCATTCGAGCCGATGCAAACGTCAGGTCTTTCGGCTCGATCAATATAGATTTGTAAACAAGACAAACCGCACACGCGGTCGCGCATAGCGCGGAAAGGATAGTATTATGGCAAGCAACAAGACGCTGGTTCCCGAAGCAAAGGAAGCAATGGAAAAGTTCAAGATGGAGGCCGCAAACGAGGTCGGTGTTAACCTGTCCCAGGGTTACAACGGCGATCTGACTTCCCGTCAGGCAGGCTCCATCGGTGGTCAGATGGTCAAGAAGATGATCGAGTCCTACGAGAACTCGCTCAAGAAATAATCAAACCCGGATTATTCTGAAAACCGCCTCTGCCGCGACACCTCCGTGCCGCGGCGGGGGCTTTTTTAGAGAGAAGTAAGGTTACCCTCTTGCATTATTTTGCTACATATGGTACAATATCCCAAGCAAAACGTTAAGGCAGGAGAAGATATGTCTTTCATTCGGAAATACGTTGGCGATCGGCAATTCTATCGCACCGTGTTGGGCGTGGCCGTGCCCATGATGATACAAAACGGCATCACCAATTTGGTCAATCTGCTCGACAACGTCATGGTCGGCACGCTGTCGACCGAGGCCATGTCGGGCGTTTCTATCGTTAATCAATTCATTTTTATCTTCAATCTGCTCATCTTCGGCGCGATCTCCGCGGCGGGTATTTTCACTGCGCAATACCACGGCTTGGGCGACAACGAGGGCGTTCGCTACACCTTCCGTTTCAAGTTTATCATCAACGCACTGGCGGGCGGGCTGGGTGTCGCCATCTTCGCGCTGTTTGACGAGCAGCTCATCCGTATGTTTTTGCACGCGGGCAGCATGCAGGGCGATCTGGAGCTGACGCTTGCCCACGGGCAGGAATATCTGCTCATCATGCTGGCGGGGCTGATCCCCTACGCGATCGCCCAAGCCTACGCCTCGACCATGCGAGAGACGGGCGAGACGGTCATGCCCATGGTGGCGAGCGCACTGGCGGTGTTTACCAACTTCGTACTCAACTGCCTGTTGATCTTCGGCTTGTTCGGTCTGCCTGCGCTGGGCGTCAAAGGCGCGGCCATTGCGACGGTGGTGTCGCGCGGTGTCGAGCTGGGCGTGTTGCTGCTCTGGGGATATACGCACACGAATAAATGTCCGTGGCTGATCGGCGCGTTGCACTCGCTGTATCTGCCCATGACGCTCTTTGGCCGCATTTCGGTCAAGGGCCTGCCGCTGATGATGAACGAGGTGTTCTGGGCGATGGCCATGACCTTCCGCAATCAATGCTATTCCACCCGCGGCCTTGACGTGGTCGCGGCGCAGAACATCAGCACGACCATCGTCAATCTGTTCAGCGTGGTCTATCTTGCGCTGGGCGGCGCGATCGCCATCGTCGTCGGCAACGAGCTGGGGGCGGGTAAATTGGAAAAGGCGCGCGATTCGGCGCGAAAAATGATGGCCTTTTCCATCTTCTGTGCCGTTCTGATGGCCGCACTTTTGGTCGTGACCTCGGTGCTGTTCCCAAGACTGTATAACGTCAGCGCGGACGTGCGGTCGCTGGCGGCGTTTATGATTCTTGTTTCGGCGGCGCTGTTGCCGTTTTGCGCCTACGCGCACGCGGCGTATTTTACGCTCCGATCGGGCGGCAAGGTGCTGATCACCCTCTTGTTTGACAGCGTGTATATGTGGGCGCTGGTGGCGCCGCTGGTGTTCGTGCTGTCGCGGTTTACGAATATGAGTATTCATTGGCTGTTTATCGCGGGGCAGAGCGTGGAGATCGTCAAATGTATGTTTGGTTCGGTGCTGCTGTCCAGAATCAACTGGGCGAAGCAGCTGGTGGGGGAAGAGAAGGGAAGCTGAGGGCTTTGCAGCTTCTCCTACGGTTGGGCGCGGCACAACGCGCCGCGCTGTGCGATTATGCTACTTCTTGGCTTTCCCCAAGAAGTAGCCAAGAAGGGAACCAAAGGGCCTAATGCCCTTTGGAAACCCCGAGCGCGAAAAGTCGTTCCGCTGTCGCTTCACTCATTTTTTCGCGAAAGCAAGCATCTTCAGCTTTTGCGTTGGCGTTTTCAATAAAAACGCCAACACGAAAGACGCACGCAAGCAAAACAGAAAAAGCTTTTGCCATCTGCGACGCACCCCAGCTCAACTAACTTTTTTACAAAAACGTTTTTTGTTTCCTTCGCCTGCCGCGCGTGGTGGCAAAGCGGCGAGAGATGCAGAAAAAACGTATATGTTTTTCTCCTCTATTTGCTTTGAAGCGCGGCACAGAGTGAAGAGGGAAACGATAGCCTGCTTGCAATAGGAGGCGGGGCTTTGGCTCCGCCGACGCAAAAATTGCAGATGCCACAACGCCTTTTGGTAACCACCAAAAGATAGCGAGAGCGGCAAGTCTTGCGGGTTTCTTAAGGGCATTAGGCCCAGAATAAAATTCAATTCTCTATGGGAAGAATTTTGCATGCGAAATTCTTCGGGAGCGGGTAATTTCACTTTCCCATAAAAACTGAATTAGATGCCCGCGTTTCTTTCGCCATTTCTTTGTGGAATGACAAAGAAATGGCATCCATATTTGCACAGCGCGACGCGTTGTGTCGCGCCAAAAGACAAAGAGCAAAATATGAAACAACTGTTCCCCCACAGTTGTTTTTTCTTTTCCCCTTGACTTTTCCCCCACCCCCTGCTATAATTAGTTAGTTAACTAACAAAAGGAGCCAAGCTATGCCCAAAAAGAAAACAACCGAGGCGCTACTACAGCATCGCCCCCCGCGACCGCCGCACGAAACGCCTCCCATGATCGTCAACGATATCTCGCATCTGTTTTTCGGAAAGGTGCGCTCGCTGGAGCCCGAGGGCGTCATGTCCCAGCACAGCGCAAGATGCATCATCCGCCTGCTCGTTCGCGGCGACGGCGTGCGCCAGAATGAGATCGCAGACGCGCTGCACCTGAGCGCTCCCAGCGTCAGCGCGACGCTTCGCCGCATGGAGGCGGAGGGATTGATCAGCCGCCGAGGTTGCGAGGGTGACGGTCGCGCCGTCCGCGTGTATCTGACCGACAAGGGCAGGGAATACGACGAGGGCGTCCGCGCCATGCTGCGCCGTCTGGACGATATCCTCATGCAGGGCTTTGACGAGGCCGAGACCGAACAGCTGTCGGCCATGCTGTGTCGCATGAGAGAAAATTTGCTGAACGATCTGTCGCAGGAGCGCGACGGTGAGGAGGTGACGGAATGAAGCTGGCCAAATACTTAAAGCCATATACGCTGTTTGCCATCATTTCTCCCCTTTTGATGATGGGCGAGGTCCTGGCCGATCTGTGCCTGCCTTATCTGATGTCGTTTATCGTCGACTACGGCATCGCTGAGGACGGCCTTGCCAAGATCGGTGAGAATGCGTTTGCCCTTGGCGTGATGAATACGCTGTTCGGGGCGGGGCAGTATACGCAGCTCAATATCATTTTGACCTTTGGCATCATGATGTTGACCATCACCCTCGTCGGCGGCTTTTTCGGCACCTTCTGCGCCTATGCCGCCGCCCGCGCGTCGCAGGGCTTTGGTAACGACCTGCGCTGTGACGCCTACCGCCGCGTCATGTCGCTGTCCATCGAGCAGACGGACAAGTTCACCACGGGCTCGCTTGTCACCCGCATGACGGGCGATATTGCCATGCTGGTCGAGTTCGTCGAAATGATCCTGCGCATGTTCGTCCGCGCGCCCATGTTCCTCATCGGCGGCACGATCATGCTGCTTTCCCTCAATATCAAATTCGGCACGGTGCTGCTGTGCGCGCTTCCCGTGCTGCTCATTACCATCGTGCTGGTGCTTCGCCGCGCCGTTCCCATGTATAGCATCGTTCAGAAAAAGCTGGACCGTGTCAACGCCGTGGTGCAGGAAAACGTATCGGGCGCCCGCGTGGTCAAGGCCTACGTCCGCGAGGATTATGAGACGGATCGCTTCGGCCGTGCCAACGGCGAGCTGCGTGACGTCAACTACAGCGTGCTTCGCATGATGAGCGTGCTACATCCCGTCATGAATATCGTACAGAACCTGGCCATTTTAGCCATCATCGCGCTGGGCGGCGTTGCTATCAGCGAAGGCGTGGACGGCATGAGCACGGGTACGCTCATGGCAGGCGTCAACTACGTGACCACCATTTTGCACTCGGTTATGATGGTCACCATGATGTTCCAGTCGGTCTCGCGCGCCATGGCCTCGGGCAAGAGAGTGCGCGAGGTGCTGGACACCGTTCCCGTGATCTCGGACGGCACGCTTACGGAGGGGGAGGACGCCGACGTGGCGGTTTCCTTCCGCAACGTCAGCTTCCGCTACCCCGGAACGACGGGCCGTCCCGTGCTTAAAAATATCAATCTCGACGTCCGCCGCGGCGAGACGCTGGCCATCATCGGCGCGACGGGCAGCGGCAAGACCTCGCTGGTCAATCTGATCCCTCGCTTCTACGATCCCACCGAGGGAGAGGTGTACGTCGACGGCGTTCCCGTCAAGCAGTACAAGCTGTCCGCGCTTCGCCGCAAGCTGGGCTTCGTCATGCAAAAGAGCGAACTGTTCTCGGACACCATCGGCGGCAACATCCGCTGGGGACGCAAGGATGCGTCGCTCTCGGAGGTGCAGGACGCCGTCGCGACGGCGCAAGCGGCAGAGTTCATTGAGGGCTTTGCCGAGGGCTACGACACCTTCGTGGCCGAAAAGGGAGCCTCTCTCTCGGGCGGACAAAAGCAGAGAATGTCCATCACCCGCGCGCTGGTCCGCCGCCCCGAGATCATGATCCTGGACGACGCGACCTCGGCGCTTGACCTTGCGACCGAGGCCAAACTGCGCACGGCCATGCGGGAGAGTCTGAAGGACACGACCGTCATCATGGTCGCCCAGCGCATCGCGTCGGTCAAGCACGCAGACCGCATCGCCGTCATTGAGTCGGACGGCAGCATTCTCCATTGTGCGCCGCACGAGGAGCTGCTCCGCGTCAGCCCGACGTATCTGGATATTGTAAATTCTCAGGCAGGACAAGGAGGTGCAGCACAATGAACCGACCCGCACCCTCCGGCGGCGCACCTCGCTCCGCCGTGCCCGACATCCGCCCGGGACGTCCCGGCGCAGGCCCGAACGCCCGCATGAACGTGGAAAAGCCCAAGAATATGTGGCGCACCATCGGGCGATTGCTGCACTACATCGGCCGCAACGGCGTATTGCTCGCCGCGCTGCTCGTCTTTATGGCGCTGACGACGCTGGTCGATCTGCTCGGCCCCATGTTCCAGCAGCTGGCCATCGACACCATTAAGGTGGCCGAGGACGGTCTGAGCGTCGATCTTGAGGCGCTGTTCACTTATCTGACCATCATGGGCGTGGCCTTTGTTTTCGGCGCGCTGATGAGCCTTTGCCAGTCGCTGCTCTCGGCCAAGCTGTCGCAGGCGACCGTCTATACCATGCGCAACGATCTCTTCCGCAAGATCTCCCGCCTGCCCATCTCCTACACCGACACCCACCGCCACGGTGACATTATGTCCCGCATGACCAACGACGTGGAAAACGTGTCCAACGCCGTGGCCCAGTCCATCACCACCCTGATCTCCTGCATCATCACCATCGTCGGTGCGTTTTGCATGATGATTTATTACAGCTGGGAGCTGACGCTGATCACGCTGGTCACCATTCCGCTGTCCATCAGCGTTTCGACCATGCTTGGCAAGTTCATGCGCAAATATTTCGTCCGCCGCCAGAAGCTGCTCGGCGCCCTCAACGGACAAGTCGAGGAGATGGTCACCTCCTACAAGACCGTTGTCGCCTACGGCAAGGAGGGCGAATCGGTTGAGAAATTCGCCCAGATCTCGGATCAGCTTCGAACGAGCAGCATTTCTGCCCGCGTCTGGGGCTCGATCATGGGCCCTCTGATGAACTTCATCGGCAATTTGCAGTACGTGGCCGTCGCGGCCATGGGCGGCTTTATGATGCTGACGGGCCGCGGACATATGAGCATCGGCTCGCTGCAGGCCATGCTGCAGTATTCCAAAAAATTCACCATGCCCATCAACCAGGTGGCCAACCAGTACTCGGCCATTCTGACCGCGCTTGCTGGCGCGGAGCGTATTTTTGAGATCATGGACAGCGAGGGTGAGATCGACGAGGGCAGGATCGCGCTGTCGCACGACGACATGAAGGGTGAGATCGTCTTCAAGGATCTGCACTTCTCCTACGTCCCCGGCGAGCCCGTGCTTAAGGGCTTGAATCTGACGGTCAAGCCGGGTCAGAAGGTTGCCATCGTCGGCGCGACGGGCAGCGGTAAGACGACCGTCGTCAATCTGCTCACCCGCTTCTACGAGCCCGACAGCGGCTCGATCACGGTGGACGGCGTTTCGGTTGCCGACGTCCCCAAGGAGCAGCTGCGCAGCTCGATCGCCATCGTGCTTCAGGACACCGTTCTGTTCTGTGACAGCATCCGCGCCAACATCAAATACGGCAAGCTGGAAGCGAGCGACGAGGACATGAAGCGGGCGGCGGCCACGGCCAACGCCGACGTGTTCATCGAGCGCTTGCCCGAGGGCTACGACACCGTCCTTGCCGAGGCAGGCTCCAATCTGTCCCAGGGACAGCGGCAGCTGTTGTCCATTGCCCGCGCCGTGCTGGCCGATCCCAAGATATTGATCCTTGACGAGGCGACCTCCTCGGTCGATACCCGTACCGAGATGCGCATTCAGCAGGCCATGGTCAATCTGATGAAGAACCGCACCTCGCTCATCATCGCCCACCGTCTGTCCACCATCCGCGACGCCGACGTGATCGTCGTTTTGCGCGACGGTGTGATCGTGGAGTCGGGCGACCACGAGACGCTTCTTTCGGCTGGCGGCGAGTACGCAAAGCTGTATAGCAGTCAGTTTGCGGGTGAGGTGACCTGATGGCCAAAAAGAAACAAACCGTGTCGGTCCCTCCCGTCGATCCCGAATTTGCCGCGCGTCAGGCGCGCTTTGCCGCCCTTTGCGAGCGCGAGCGGCTGTCTGACCGCCCCGCGGCGGGCGTGACGGCGGGGGAGGGCATCGGCACCTATAAAGAAAAGCGCCTTCACGCGCTGCTCAAGGATTTCTATATGCCCCCGAACGCCCGTCAGGAGGTGCGGCTGGACGACGCGCTTTTGACCTCGCGCTACGCCGATTTGACCGACGCCGCCACCCGCCGCGCGCGCGACCGTTACGTCGCCGACGTGCTCACAGACGAGGGCGAGATTATCGAGATCCAGACGGGGGGATTCTTCCCACTCGTCAAAAAACTACACTTCTATCTGTGCGCGACGGATCTTGACGTGACGGTGGTGCATCCCTTGCCCGCCGCCAAGTACCTGCGCTGGATGGACCCCGAAACGGGCGAGATCTCGGCGGCGCACAAGTCTCCCAAAAAGGGAAGCGTCAAGGACGTGGCAAAAGAGCTGTATTGGCTGTTGCCTTATCTGGCCGAGCCGCGGCTCAAGCTGGTCATCGCTCTCATTGACGTGGAGGAGATCCGACTGCAAAACGGCTGGGGCAACGGCGGCAAGCGGGGCTCGGAGCGCTACGACCGCTTCCCGCTGGCGTTGCAAAAGGAGATCGTGTTCGAATGCCCCGAGGACTACGCGGCCGTCTTTCTGCCGCCGCCCGACGTCCTGCCCGCCCCCTTTACCGCTGCCGAGTACGCCCGAGCGACCGGCATCCGCGGCAAGGCGACGTACAGTCTGTTGCACATCCTGACCGATCTGCATTTCCTTACCCCCGCCGCCCCGCGTGGCCGCGCCGGCACGTGGGAGAGGGTGTAATAACAAAAAAGGGAGGACACGCCGTCCTCCCTTTTGTCATGCTCACTTTTTGCCGAGCAGCTTGTTTTTCTCATACGACGCAATGACCGCGTCCATGACGGCCGAGCGGAAGCCCGCCTGCTCGAGCGCGTACACGCCCTCGATGGTCGATCCCCCGGGACTGCACACCGCGTCCTTGAGCTCGCCCGGGTGCTTGCCTGTCTGCAGCACCATCTGCGCCGCGCCCGCCAGCATTTGCGCCGCGTACAGCTGGGCCTGCGCGCGGGTCAATCCGCAAGCGACACCGCCGTCGGCCAGCGCCTCGACGAACTGATATGCAAAGGCAGGGCCACAGCCCATGACAGCCGTTGCCGCGTCGATCTTGTCCTCGGCGATCGCGTCCAAGCGTCCCGCGCACGACATGGCGAGCTTCAGCTCTGCCACATCATCCTCGTCCGCGGCATCCGAAAGCGCGTAGATCATCATGCCCTCGCCAAGCGCGACGGGGGTGTTTTGCATCATGCGGATGACGGGAATATTATCGCCCACCACCGCGCACATATCTTCAATTTTAACGCCCGCCGCGATGCTGACGACCGCTACGTCGTCCTCTCTTGCCTGCAGGGCAGGGCGAAGCAGTGAGAGTACCTGCGCGACCAGATTCGGCTTGACACCGACAAAGATCAGGCGGCATTCTTTGGCGATTTCATCATAGCTCGAGGTGGTGACACCAAGGCTATTGGCAAGCCGCGCGGTGGTCTCCTCATCGCGGTCGACCAACAGTACGTTGTCCGCGCCGACGGCTCTCTGGCAGGCGAGCGCCATCGCACCGCCCATGTTGCCGCCGCCGATAAATCCGTATTTCATATAGACTCCTTTCGTATGGGGCGCCGCCCCATACCCCACTTAAAAACCTTTTTGAAAAAAGGTTTTTAAGAATTTCGAAAAACTCACTCGAATGTTTTTTGCTAACTACTTTTGTGGAGCGGATGGGGGAGGGGCCCCGCCGCTTGCGGTAGCGATTGCTTCGAATAACGAAGGTGCTTGTCTGACAAGGATAGGAGGAGTTGTCCGGCATAGCCTTCTTTTTTCTTCCAATTAAAGTTCTTTGGAATCCAAAACCTTTCTTTCAAGAAAGGTTTTGGCCGCCGGAGGCCGTCCTCCTCGCGCTCCTCGTTCTTATCTCACGTGCCCCTCGCCGCGAATGACGTACTTGTAGGTCGTCAGCTCGCACAGACCCATGGGGCCGCGCGCGTGCAGCTTTTGGGTCGAAATGCCCATCTCACAGCCAAGACCGAACTCGCCGCCGTCGGTAAAGCGCGTCGACGCGTTGACGTAGACAGCCGCGCTGTCCACCGCCCCGACGAAACGGGCAATCGCGCCCTCGTCGCGGCTGAGAATGGCCTCGCTGTGCCCCGTTGAGTGAGCGGCGATGTGAGCGATCGCCTCGTCCACACTGCGCACGACGCGAACGGCCAAAATATAATCCAAAAATTCGGTGTCAAAATCATCCTCGCCTGCCGCCGTGCCGTGGGGTATGAGGGAGAGCGACGCTTCGTCGCAACGGAAGGTGACGGTCGGCTTGCCGCTCTCCGCACGCATCGTCGCCAGACGCTCGTCAAGAAGGGGCAGAAATCCTGCCGCAATATCCTTGTGAACCAGGCACACCTCACAGGCGTTGCACACCGAGGGACGGCTGGTCTTGGCGTTTTCCAGAACGGTCAGCGCCATGTCCGCATCGGCACTTGCGTCAACGTAAACGTGGCAAATGCCCGTTCCCGTTTGAATGACGGGCACCTTGGCCCGCTCCACGCAGGTGCGGATGAGCCCCGCGCCGCCGCGGGGAATGAGCAGATCGACGTAGCCGACCGCCTCCATCAGCGCCGTCGCGCTCTCGCGGGTGGTGTCCTCGATCAGCTGGATCAAATTTTCATCAAGCCCGACCGAACGCAGTCCCGTTTTCATGGCCGTGACGATGGCGTGAGCCGAGCGGTAAGCCTCCTTGCCACCGCGAAGCACGCAGACGTTGCCGCTCTTGAGAGAAAGCGCGGCCGCGTCCGAGGTGACGTTGGGGCGGCTCTCGTAAATAATGGCGACGACGCCCATGGGCACGCCGATTTTTTCAATACGTAAGCCGTCTGCTCGCACGTGCGAGTCGATCACGCGGCCGACGGGATCGGGCAGATCGATCAGCGCGCACATACCCTGCGCCATGCCCTCAATACGGGCGGGGGTGAGGGTGAGTCTGTCGACCATGACCTCGCCCAGCTTTTCACGAGAGGCTTCAACGTCCTGCGCGTTGGCGGCGAGAATATCGTCCGTCGCCTCGATCAGCGCGCTTGCCATCGCGGCTAAGGCGGCGTTCTTTTTTTCGGTCGTTAACAGAGAAAGGGAAGCCTTTGCCGCTTTGGCGGCTTGCAATATTTCAAGGGTTGATTTCATGTTTGGTCAACCTTTCTTCGCAATAAATTTCGTGCCCACGGACTCACCGTCGATCAGGCGGTAGAGCAGGCCGGGATCGGCGCCGTTGGCGATGATCATATCACAGCCTGCCTCACAGCACATCGATGCGGCACGCAGCTTGGTCTTCATGCCGCCCGTGCCGAGAGCTGAGCCGCATCCGCCCGCCAGCGCGAGCACGTCGGGGGTGATGTCCTTGACGGTTTCGATCAGCTTGGCGTCGGGATCAGTGTGGGGGTCGGCCGTATACAGCCCGTCGATGTCCGAGAGCAGGACCAACAGATCCGCCCCGATGCTGACGGCCACGATGGCACCCAGCGTGTCGTTGTCGCCCACCGCAATCTCGGTCGTAGCGACGGTGTCGTTTTCGTTGATGATGGGCAACACGCCAAGCTCCAACAGGCGCGACATGGTGTTGCGGAAGTTCTCGTGACGGTCGGTGTGATTGAGATCGTCACCCGTGAGCAGAATCTGCGCCACGGTATGATTGTACTCCGAGAACAGCTTGTCGTAGACGTACATCAGCTCGCACTGACCGACCGCGGCGGCCGCCTGCTTGGTGGGCATGTCCGAGGGGCGCTCGCGCAGGCCCAGCTTGCCAACGCCCATGCCGATGGCGCCCGAGGAAACCAAAATGACCTCGTGTCCCGCGTTTTTCAGGTCGGCGAGAACGCGGCAGAGCTGCTCGACGCGGCGGATGTTCATGTTACCCGTGGCGTGCGTCAGCGTTGACGTTCCGATCTTTACAACCATTCTCATCGTAGCTACCTCCGTAGTGGAATTAGTTGATTATATCATATTATTTCATAAATTGCAAGAGCTACGACTAAAAATTGCATATTTTGATAGAAAAAGACGCCCTGCAAGGTGAATTTTGCAGGACGTCGATATTTCATTGTGCTTGCTGTCTGTATTCGATGGTCTTGCCGTCACACACGAACACCAGCGTGCCCGAGAGATCCGTGCGGTAGGTCAGAACGCCCGCGGCGCTCAGCGCGTCCAGCGTGCTCTGAACGGGGTGACCGTATTTGTTGCCCGTACCGCAGGAGATAGCGGCGATCTTGGGAGAGACGGCCTTCAAAAAGGCGGGGCTGGTCGAGGTGTCCGAGCCGTGGTGACCAACCTTAAGGAAGTCACACTGAAGCTCGCTTGCGTCGTATTTGGCGAGAATATCCTTCTCGGACATGCCCTCCATATTGCCCTCAGCGTCGCCCGTGAACATCATGGAAACGCTGCCGAACGTCGCGCGGATGACGACGCTGCAGTCGTTTTTATCCGAATAGATCTTCAAGGGAGCCAAGATCTTGCAACTCAGATTGCCCAGGGAAAAGACGGTTCCCGCTTCGGCCAGCTCAAGGTCTGCGCCGTTGGCCTCAAGGGCATCCAGCACGGCCTCGTACACCTTGGTGGTGTGCGGCTTGTCGGGCATGATGACCGTGCCGACTTCGTAGTTTTTCAAAATCATATCCGCACCGCCGATATGGTCGGCGTCGGGGTGAGTCAAAACGAAATAATCCAGCTTGGTGATGCCAAGACCGTCCAGATAATTCTTCAGCGCCTGCTCGTAGCGCTCGACGTTGTCTCCCGCGTCGATGAGTATGTTGCCCTCGGGCGCGCTTACTAAAATCGCGTCACCTTGCCCGACGTCGATCACGTGGACGAGCACCTGCCCCTCGGTCGACGTTACCGGTGGGGTAGGGGTGGGATCCTGCGGCTCGGGTTGGCCGAACAGACCGGGGTTGAGATACGCCACGATCGCCGCGATCAAAACGAGCAAAACGATGATAAAGGAAACGATGCGCTTGCTGCTGTTTCTCTTTCTTGCCATGAGAACCTCCTTTGATGGCCAAATATTATACTATCTGTAAATATTATATATAAAATCCGATCCGATTGCAATAGCCGAACGGAAAAATCGAAAAAATCTGCAAAATGACGAAAAATGGCGGAGATTTTCGTTGAAAATTTCAAAAAAGCCTTGACAAGCAAGAGAAAATATGATATAATCCCGTTTTGATACGGGTGCCGGAGCGCCCGTCTCCTTACCGTGCAAAAAATCAAGTCGGCACGGTCGAAAGTCCATAGGGAGGTGTAAAACAGTATGGAAAAAATCATTAGTTCTTACGAGTGTATGTTCATCATCAATTGCGCAAGTGGCGATGATGCCGCAAAGGCAACCGTAGAGAAGTTTACCTCTACCATCACCGCAAACGCAGAGATCGTGGAAGTCGCAGAGTGGGGCAGACGCCGTCTGGCATATCCCATCGACGACATGAACGAGGGCTACTACATTGTTGTCACGTTCAAGTCTGAGGGTGCATTCCCCGCAGAGCTGCAGCGTCTTGCTAACATCGATGAGACTGTTATGCGCTGCATGGTGATCAAGCTGGACTACGATGCCGCTGAGGCTGCAGCAAAGAAGGCTGCCGCTGCTGAGGCTGCCGCTGCTGCCGTTGCTCAGGCCGTTGAGGCTGAGGCTGCTGAGGCTGAGGCTGTAGTAGAAGCTGACGCCGAATAAGCGATTCCCGATTATAATCCGTAAAAGGAGGCGTTATCGAGTATGTCAAGTCTGAATCTGAACAAAGTTATCCTGTGCGGCCGTCTTTGCGCAGACCCTGAGCTGAAGCAGACCCAGAACAACAACGTTTCTGTCGTATCCTTCACTCTGGCTGTCAACCGCCGCTATTCGTCCAGAAACGACTCGCAGTCGGGTCCCCAGGCGGACTTCATCAGCGTTGTCGCTTGGCGCCAGACCGCAGAATTCATCGCTCGCTATTTCCGCAAGGGTTCCGCCATTTGCCTGACCGGTTCTATCCAGACCCGCACCTGGCAGGATGCGCAGGGCCAGAAGCGCTATGCGACCGAGGTCGTTGTTGACGAAGCTATGTTCGTTGACAGCAAAAATGAGAGCGGCGCCGGACAGACCTATACCCCCGACGCTTATGCCACCCCGTCCTTCTCCTCTGCCGCAGGTGCTGACACGCCCCGTTTCGAGGAGCTCAAGGCGGATGACGATCTGCCCTTCTGAGGCGACCGTTTGTTAAAATTTACAAGGAGGATTGATGTTGATCATGGATAATAAAGTTGAAAATGCAACGGCTCCCGTAGCCCGTGCTCCTCGTCCTGTTACGAGAAGAAGAAAGAAGGTTTGCGTATTCTGTGCTGATAAGGTCGAATTCATCGACTACAAGGACACTGCGAAGCTGAGAAAGTTCATCAGCGAGCGCGGCAAGATCATGCCCAGACGCATTTCCGGTACCTGCGCAAAGCATCAGCGCGAGGTTAACACCGCGATCAAGCGTGCACGTCAGGTAGCGCTGCTGCCCTACGTTTGCGACTAATTAAGCAAATATAACAAGATCCCCGTCTTCGAGCTCCGGTTGAAGGCGGGGGTTTTTGTTTTTGGGGGTTGCTGAGTTTTATACAACTTTTCCTACGGACGCGCGTACAGCTACGCGCCGCGCTGTGTGGTATTTGATGTACTTTCTTTGTCGCTGAACAAAGAAAGTACCAAAGAAAACAGATTTCGGCAAGCCGAAATCGCAAGTTTGCTTGTTCGCGGTCGCGAACATCGCGCTTCGCGCGGGCGCAAACATTGCCAGCCCGGACGTTCCCTCTTGGAACTCCCTTGGCATTGCCGCTCTTCAAGAATAAGAAGGAGAAAGACATAAAGTATTTGTGTGCATCTCTCGCCATGTTGCCACCACGAGCGGCAGATATGCCAAAGCAAAAAATCTTGCGGGTTTCTTAAGGGCATTAGGCCCTTAAGTCCGCTTTCTTGGTTCGTTCTTTCTCGGATGAGAAAGAATGAACACAAAGATAGCACAGCGCAGCGCGAAGCAGTATGCGCGTCAAAAGAAGAAGTCGTATAAAATCAAGCAAAATCTGAGGGGAACTTCTTTCAAGAAGTCCCCCTCATCGTCCTCTATCACTTAATAACAACCTTCTTAAACGCCTTCTTGCCGCGGCGGATGATGATACCGTCCGCGAAATCAGCAACGGGGAAGGTGGCCTTGATATCGGTGACCTTCGCGTCGGCAACGGTGACACCACCCTGCTCAACCGCGCGGCGTGCCTCCGACTTGGAGGGAACCAGCTCGGCCTTGACCAGCAGCGTCAGAAGATCTGCCTGGCCGTCAGCAAAATCAGCGGCAGACAGCTCGACCGTCGGGATGTTGGCGGCGTCCGCACCTGCACCGAACAGTGCCTTTGCGGCGGCCTGCGCCTTGGTTGCTTCCTCCTCGCCGTGAACCAGCTTGGTCAGCTCGTATGCCAGGATCGCCTTGGCCTCGTTGAGCTGTGCGCCCTCCCAATCGCTCATCTTGTCGATCTCCTCGAGAGGCAGGAAGGTCAGCATGCGAATGCACTTGAGCACGTCCGCGTCCTCAACGTTTCTCCAGTACTGGTAGAACTCGTAAGGCGTGGTCTTGTTGGGATCGAGCCAAACGGCGCCCTTGGCCGTCTTGCCCATCTTCTTGCCCTCGGAGTTGAGCAACAGCGTGATGGTCATGGCGTGCGCGTCCTTGCCCAGCTTGCGGCGGATGAGCTCGGTGCCGCCCAGCATGTTGGACCACTGGTCGTTACCACCGAACTGCAAATTACAGCCGTGGGTCTGGAACAGACGGTAGAAATCGTAGCTCTGCATGATCATGTAGTTGAATTCCAGGAAGGACAGACCCTTCTCCATGCGCTGCTTGTAGCACTCGGCGCGCAGCATATTGTTGACGGAGAAGCAAGCGCCAACCTCGCGCAGGACCTCGACGTAATTCAGATCGAGCAGCCAGTCGGCGTTGTTGACCATCTCGGCCTTGCCCTCGCCAAATTCAATGAATCTCTCCATCTGCTTTTTGAAGCACTCGCAGTTGTGCGCGATGGTCTCCTTGGTCATCATGGAGCGCATGTCCGTTCTGCCCGAGGGGTCGCCGACCATGGCCGTGCCGCCGCCGATGAGAGCGATGGGGCGGTTGCCTGCCATCTGCAGTCGCTTCATCAGGCACAGCGCCATGAAGTGACCGACGTGCAGCGAGTCGGCAGTCGGGTCAAAGCCGATGTAAAAGGTCGCTTTTCCGTTATTGATCAGATTCTTGATTTCTTCTTCGTTGGTCACCTGGGCGATCAGTCCTCTTGCGACCAGTTCTTCATAAATTTGCATTGTATTTACCTCCAAATTATAATCGTTTTTTGCGGCGAAAACAAAAAAATCCCCGCGTCCGAAAAGGACGGGGAACCCGTGATACCACCTTTTTTCCAAGGCCGCTCGCGCGCGCCTTGCTCTGCGGGTACGACCATACCCATGCGCCGTAACGGGCGCACCCGTCGCAGCCTACCCCGCGATTGCGGATCGGTGCGAAGCTCGAAGATGTATTCACTCGCGGAGTCCGTGCCCCTCTCAGCCACCGGTCGCTCTCTGTTCGGTTTGCCGCAAGCTACTCGTTCTTGTCTTTGCCATTGGCGTTATTTTAGCATAGTTTTGAGGCGCTGTCAAGGATTTTTGCGCAAAACTATTGCAAATACGGCGAAAAATCAGTATAATATAGAAAAGAACGTAAAAGAAAGGCAGAAAAATTATGGAAATCAAACAAATTCTTTCGCGCTGTGACCACACCCTGCTTGCCACCACGGCAACCTGGGAGGATATCCGCAAGATCTGCGACGACGGTATCGCCTTTGGAACCGCCTCGGTCTGCATCCCCCCCTCCTTCGTCAAGCGCGCCAAGGAGTACGTTGGTGACCGTCTGTGCATCTGCACCGTCATCGGCTTCCCCAACGGATATAACACCACCGCCGTCAAGTGCTTCGAGGCCAAGGAGGCCATCGCCGAGGGCGCGGATGAGATCGATATGGTCATCAATCTGGGCGACCTCAAGGACGGCCGCGACGCCGAGCTGCTCGCTGAGATCAAGGCCATCAAGGCCGCGTGTGGCAACCATATCCTCAAGGTCATCATCGAGACCTGCCAGCTGACCGAGGAGGAGAAGATCAAAATGTGCCATATCGTCACCGAGGCAGGCGCGGATTATATCAAGACCTCGACCGGCTTTTCCACCGCAGGTGCCACCCGCGAGGACGTGAGACTCATGCGTGAAAACGTCGGGGTGCAGGTAAAGGTCAAGGCGGCAGGCGGTATTTCCAGCCTCGTCGACGCCGAGGATATGATCGCGCTGGGCGCCGATCGCCTTGGCACCAGCCGCGTCGTTCGTATTGTCAAGGACGGTACCGCCGGCGACGCAAAATATTGATTGAACACGATAAGACTGCCAATATCCCGTAGGGGCGCACTGTGTGCGCCCGCGGGCGACCAAGGGTCGCCCCTACGAGTATAAACAGATATATAAACGAAAAGGAGAATTTATTATGGCAACCCCTCATATTCTTGCAAACGAAGGCGATTTCGCCAAGACCGTACTGATGCCCGGTGACCCTCTGCGCTCTAAATTTATCGCAGAGAATTTCCTGACCGACGCCAAGCTGGTCAACAACATCCGCGGCGTGCAGGGCTATACCGGCTACTATAACGGCAAGCGCGTGTCCGTCATGGCGTCGGGCATGGGCCAGCCCTCCATCGGTATTTATTCTTATGAATTGTACAATTCCTTCGGCGTGGAAAATATCATCCGCGTCGGCTCGTGCGGCTCGTTCGACCCTGAGTTGAACATTCTGGACATCGTGCTGGCGATGGGCGCCTGCACCAACGGAAATTTTGCGACGCAATACCGCCTGCCCGGCACCTTCGCTCCCATCGCAGACTTCGGCCTGCTTCGTGCCGCCGCCGACGCTTGCGCTGCCAAGGGCGTCAACTATAAGGTCGGTAACATTTTCTCGTCCGATATTTTCTACGACGACGCTCACAGTGATATGGAATGGGCCAAGATGGGCGTTCTGGGCGTTGAGATGGAATCGGCCGCGCTGTACTGCAACGCTGCCCGCGCAGGCAAGAAGGCGCTGTGCATCTGCACCGTCAGCGACTCGTTCGTCAAGGAGGGCGTCAACATGACCGCTAAGGATAGAGAAACGGCCTTTACCAACATGATCGAGATTGCGCTGGAGATCGCGTGAGGAAGCTTTTATGATCAAACGCTTTTTTATCATCGTACTGGACAGCGTCGGCATCGGTGAGATGCCCGATGCTGCCGCCTTTGGCGATGCGGGCAGTAACACGCTGGGTGCCATCCGTAAAAGCGCCGCGTTCGATTGCCCCAACCTTGCCAAGTTAGGTCTTTTTAACATCGAAGGCGTCGGCGGCGGTGTGGACGAACCGCTATCTGCCTATGCCCGTATGCGCGAGCTGTCGGCAGGCAAGGACACTACCATCGGCCACTGGGAGATCGCGGGTCTTGTATCTGAGCAGCCCCTCCCCACCTATCCCGACGGCTTCCCGCCCGAGGTCATCACTGCCTTTGAGCAGGCCACGGGCAGAAAAGTTATCTGCAACAAGCCCTATTCGGGCACCGACGTCATCCGCGACTATGGCGAGGAGCATCTTCGCACCGGGGCGCTGATCGTCTATACCTCGGCCGACAGCGTCTTCCAGATCGCCGCGCACGAAGGCATCGTCCCCATCGACGAGCTGTACCGCTATTGCGAGATCGCGCGCGAGCTGCTCAAAGGTCGCCACGGCGTCGGTCGCGTCATTGCCCGTCCGTTTGAGGGCGAGCATCCTTTCAAGCGCACGGCGCGCCGCCACGACTATTCGCTCCTGCCCCCCGCGCAGACCATGTTGGACGTGATCAAAGAAAGCGGTATGGACGTCATTTCCGTCGGTAAGATCTCCGATATTTTTGCAGGAAAGGGCGTGACGGAGGGTCATCGAACCGGCAATAACGACGAGGGCATGAAGATTGCGCTGTCTATGGCCGAGCGCGACTTCCACGGTCTTTGCTTTGTCAATCTGGTGGATTTTGATATGACCTACGGTCATCGCAACGACGTCGACGGCTATGCCGCCGCGCTGACGCGGTTTGACGCGTGGCTGCCCGAATTTTTGGCTCGTCTTGGTGAGGAGGACGCCCTGATCATCACGGCCGACCACGGCTGTGATCCGTCGACCCCCTCGACCGACCACTCGCGCGAGCACACGCCGATGCTGCTCTACGGTGGCGGCGTCAAGGCGGGTGTGGATCTTGGCACGAGAATTGGATTTTGCGACATTTCCGCGACGGTGCTGGAGGCGCTGGGACTTGAGCAGAAGGATACTGCGGGGAAGAGTTTTTGGGGAGAGGTAAAGGGGTAATACTAAAGTTTTAACTCATTCTTCTACAGACGCGCGTACAGCTTCGCGCCGCGCGGAAAGCCTTTTTGACGTTCATTCTTTGCCGCGCGGCAAAGAACGAACCAAGAAAACAACGCGGGTATCTAATTCAGTGCTTATGGGAAAGTTGAATTGCCCGCTCCCGAAGAATTTTGCAAGCAAAATTCTTCCCATAGAAAATTAAATTTTATTCTGGGACTAATACCCCTTAGAACCCCGCAACGCAAAAAGGTCGCGTCGCTATCGCTATGCTCATCTTTTTGCGAAATTGCGCAAATTCAGATTTTGCGTGCGCATTTTGACGAAAAAATGCGCACACGAAAGACGCACGCAACAAGCGAAAGCAAAAATTATTGCTATTTGCTACGCACCTTATTTTAGCACAAATTTCAAGCAGAAACGGGATTGCAAAGCTTTTGCCACAGCTAACCCATCTGCGGGGTGGGATATATGCCCCGCAGATGGAGGATTTTTGCTAAAATAAAAATTCCCGACGGCGCCTTTTTAGCCGTCGGCGGCAGGGGGATCCAAGGGGGAAAGCCTTGGCGTCCTTCTTGGCCACTTCTTGGGACGTGCCAAGAAGTGGCATAAAAATGCTATCCGCTCAGCGCGCGATGAAATCGCGCAGTATGAGCGCAGCAAGGAGAAGTTGTATCAAGTTTAGCACAAACCTCAATCTTCCCCAACAGGAGGAATCTATGAACCATAAAGAATTATACGAGCTCGCCATCTCGGCCCGCTCACGCGCCTACACCCCTTATTCCCATTTCACCGTCGGAGCTGCGCTCCTGACCAAATCGGGCAAGGTGTATCTGGGCTGTAACGTCGAAAACGCCGCTTACGGCGCCGTCAACTGTGCTGAGCGCACCGCCTTTTTCACCGCCATTTGCGAGGGCGAGCGCGATTTCGCTATGATCGCCGTTGCGGGCGGCCGCGAAGGCGAGGAGGGCGAGCTGTGTGCTCCTTGCGGCATCTGCCGCCAGGTCATGGCTGAATTTTGTAGCTCGGACTTTGAGATCGTTCTCGGCTCGTCCGAGGGCGTCAAGGTCTATCGCCTTGACGAGCTGCTGCCCCTTTCGTTTACCAAAGATAATCTTTGAGGAGGACTCCCATGAGAGCATACGATATCATCAAGAAAAAACGTGACGGCCAGCCTCTTTCCGACGAGGAGATCCGCGCGTTCATCGAGGGTTACGTCAGCGGCGAGGTCGCGGACTATCAAGCTGCCGCCTTTTGCATGGCCGTTTACTTCCGCGGCATGGACGTCCGTGAGACGACCGCGCTGACGCTGGCTGTGCGCGATTCGGGCGACCGGCTGGATTTCTCCCGCATCAACGGCGTCCGCGTCGATAAGCATTCGACGGGCGGCGTGGGCGATAAGACCAGTCTGGTCGTCACCCCCATCGTTGCGTCGCTTGGCGTCAAGGTCGCCAAAATGAGTGGCCGCGGACTGGGGCATACGGGCGGCACGATCGACAAGCTCGAGGCCATCCCCGGCTTTTGCACCTCGCTTTCAACCGAGGAGTTTGAGCGCATCGTCAACGAGGTCGGCATTGCCATCGTCGGACAGAGCAAAAACCTTGCCCCCGCCGACAAAAAGCTGTACGCGTTGCGCGACGTGACCGCGACGGTTGACAGCATGCCTCTGATCGCTTCGAGTATCATGGGCAAAAAGCTGGCGGCCGACGACGATTGCATCGTACTGGACGTCAAGACGGGCAGCGGCTCGTTTATGAAAACGCTGGAGGACAGCCGCGCGCTGGCACAGCTCATGGTTGACATCGGCAAGCGGGCAGGCAAGAGGATGCTGGCTCTCATCACCGACATGGACCGTCCTCTCGGCTACGCTATCGGCAACACGCTCGAGGTGATTGAGGCCATCGACGTGCTGTGCGGACGCGGCCCCGAGGATCTGACTGACATCTGCATCGCGCTTGCCTCGGACATGCTGGCCCTGACGGGCGAGCACGGTAACCGCGACGAATGCGAGGCCAAGGTGCGCGACGCGATCACAAGCGGCAAAGCGCTTGACACGCTGGCGCGTATGGTCAAGGCACAGGGCGGCGATGATACTGTCATCTATCATCCCGAAACGTTTGCTAAGGCAACGCACGAGCATACGGTCAAAGCACCCCGCGACGGCTACGTCGTATCGGTTGACACCGAGGGCTACGGCATCACCAGCCTGTTGCTGGGTGCAGGCCGCAACACCATGGAGGACGAGATCGACTACACCGCGGGGCTGATACTGCGCGCCAAGACGGGTGACTACGTCCGCGCGGGCGATCCCATCGCCACGCTCTACACCTGCGACGAGAGCCGCTTTGCCGCCGCCGAGCAGAGATTGCTCGCTTCGACGGTGATCGGCGATGAAAAGCCCGAGGAGAGACCGCTGATCTTTGCGAGGGTGGAGTAAAAGCATTTGCCAATCATCATAAAGTTTTCGCCCGCCTTTTTCAAAAGGCGGCGCGGTCAAGGGCGCGGAGCCCTTGTCGCCCTCCGCAGAGGGCGAAATCCCCTATCCTTTCCAAGCGCCCGAAGGGGTGAATTTTGAATCGCGAGCGATTCAAAAGAGGGGAAACCACAAGTGGGGTTTCCCCTTTCTATAAAACATAACGAAAGCCGCCGGACATCCGACGGCTTTGCTGTTATTCTTTTAGTTCGTAAATTTTGGTGTTGTAGACCAACGCGGGACGCTGCTTGATGCCATTGTACATGACAATGTAGAAAGTGTCACCGCAGCAGGATGTGTCATACTGCTCGATTGCTCCGGGGATATATTTTTTGTTTTGAGAAAAACGCAATATATCAATATGCCCCGCCCAAAGGCCGGTCAATATTCTTCCTCTTCTCAAGCCTTCTAAAGGATGCCCGATACAAGCCTCTGTAGATACGTTTATCATTGTATCTTGAATGATAATTAGCTTATTCTGCTTGACCAAGATAGCACGATATATTGCTCGTCCGATCTCATGACAACAGATTGCAACCGGCGGGAGTAAGAAAAAAACGAGAGCGATGATAGCCCATGTGGGTGAAAACGGATTCAAAAGGAAATAGAGGCAGAAGGCGAGTAAGCAAAAAATGAGAGAATAGGGAAGTGAACTAAAGATGAAAACGAAAAGTTCCTGCTTTATTTGCTGCGTCAGCGTGGCTTTATATCTCTCTTTAGTCAGCGGGTGACGGGTTGATTCGTTCATAGAGGCCTCCTTATAGTTGTTCTGTGTTCACATTATAACGCGCAGTCAAGAGATTGTCAATGGCGATTTATAAGCTATTGAAAGTTCGTGAATGATTGCCAAAAGGAGAGCCAAAGAAAAAACATATGTGAAAACGGAAGGGAGCAAATAGCCTTCCCCTTGTGGGGAAGGAGGCCCGAGATAGTGGTGGACGAGGTGGCGACCAAGATTTCAAGTAGGTCGCGCTATTGTCCCAAAACGAAAAGGACACCGTGAGGGAAAAAGCAACCAGAAATTTTCAGCGAGTCGCCCTATGGGCGACAGGGCTCGAACCCAGAACTCACGCTTGCGTGAGTTCAAAAAGAATCCCTTTGTGGCCGTTGGCCAAAAAGGAATTCTTTTACATAGGTTCTCACCCTATATGGTTTGCACCAAAAAAAGGAACGGCACCGCGATGTGGTGCCGTTCCTTTTTTTGGTGGAGACAATAGGGCTCGAACCTATGACCTCTCGGATGTGAACCGAACGCTCTGACCAACTGAGCTATGCCTCCGAAGCAGGAAATATTATACACCATCGGCGGCTAATTTTCAAGTGATTTTCTGAATTTTTTTGAAAAGTTTTCGACGTTTTCGGTGCGATGTGAAAAAAGATGACTTTTGCGTGAAAATTTTTCGTTTGGTACTGGTCAAACCGAAAAAAATCTGTTATACTTAATTGAAGATAAAACGAGAGGGGAGGGACGAGCATGAATCAATGGCTGGCGGGCCTCTTTTTTGCTCTTCCGCGTGCGCTGACCGAGCCTTACGTATTCGGCTCGCTTTGCTTGGTGTTTGGCTGGCTGTGCTACGCCGCCGACATCCGCTCTCCCATCACACGAGCGGTGCGTGCCCGTTGCGGTGACGCTTTCATGCGCGCGAATATGCCTCACGTCTGGCAGCGGATCTTTTACCGCGCGGCGCGCAAAAAGGCCAAGCTGGACGAGGGCGGCGTGTATTTGATCAATTTGCTTTCGTTTCTGCTTTTGTGCGTGACGACGCTCGTTCACGCCGCGCTGATCGTGCTGTGCGTCAAGGATATGTCTGCCGCCGTCACGGCGGACAAGATCTTGCTGACGGTCACGCTTTGCATCATCAGCGTGCTTGCGCTGATCACTCAGCCCGGCGCGACGATGGAGAGACGCGCGCGTTGGGGCTTTCGCAAAACGGGCAATATCGTCCGCGCGGTGCTGCGTGAGATTTTGATCGTTGTCGTTTTGTTTCTATGGCTGTACGACGCCTGGTTTTTACCTGCGTTGCTTTCATAAAATCATCAATTCAAGGAAAGGATATACGTACCATGAACACGAACACCAAAAAGTATTGTATCATTTCGCACACCCACTGGGACAGAGAGTGGTATATTCCGCTGGAGAATTTCCGTATGCGTCTGGTCGACCTGATGGATCATCTGCTCGACATTCTGGACAACGATCCCGGCTATCGCTTCCATCTGGACGCCCAGACCATCGTGCTGGAGGACTATCTGGAGATCCGTCCCACCCGCCGCGAGAAGCTGGAGGGCTATATCAAGGAGGGCAGACTGCTCGTCGGTCCCTGGTACGTGCAAAACGATTTCCATCTGACCTCGGGCGAGGCGACGGTTCGTAATCTGCTCATCGGTACCAAAATTGCCAACGACTTCGGCAAATGCATGCCGGTGGGCTATGCCGCCGACCAGTTCGGCCTGTGCTCGCAGCTGCCTCAGATCCTGGCTCGTTACGGTCTGGATAACTGCATCTTCGGTCGTGGCTTTGCACGCGGCGAGTCGCAGTTCTATTGGCAGAGCGAGGACGGCTCCCGCATTTTGTGCGAGCATATGTTCGCATGGTACAACAACGCCCAGCGCTTTTCCTCCGATCCCGAGGGCGCGCTGATGCTTGCCCGCATGAGAGGCGAGGCCTGCGCGGCTCGCGGCAAGACGCACAATTATCTGATGATGAACGGCGTTGACCATCTTGAGGCGCAGGAGGATCTGACGGAAATCATTGAAAAGGTACAGCCCCTTTTGAACGAGGACGAGGCCTTCTTCCAGGACACCATGCCCGAATATATCCAGCGCGTCAAGGACGAAATCGCCGAGACGGGCGTCGAGCTGACCACCTATCAGGGCGAGTTCCGCGATCTTGGCGCGGCCAACGTGCTGACGGGCACGCTTGCCTCGCGCGTTTATCTCAAGCAGTATAACGCCCGTATGCAGGCCATGCTGGAAAAGACGTTCGAGCCGTTGTACGTCATGACGAGCGCGCAGGGACTCGGCGAATATCCCCAGGAATACGGCAACTATATGTGGAAGACGCTGATCCAGAACCATCCGCACGACTCCATCTGCGGCTGCTCCGTTGACGCCGTCCACAATCATATGATGGATCGCTTTGAGCGCGTCGAGGAGAATGCGACCGATCTGATCAGCCGCGGCGGCGAGCTGTTGCTCTCCCATATCGACCGCACGGGCCTGAACGAGCGCCAGTATCTGATTGCTAATATCAATTCGACGCCGCTGACCTACGACGGCGTCATGCAGGCCGTTATCGACATTCCCGCCGACGAGGACACGGGTGCCTTCGTTCTGTCGGACACCAAGGGCAAGAACGTGCCGTTTGAGGTTGTCAGCATTCAGAAGAACGTGGACAAGCGTATCCTGAGCCCCATCAATTTGCCCGGCGGCAAGCTGGTCAACCGCTACACCGTCCGCTATCGCGCAAGCCTTGAGGGCATGTCCTATCGCGTGCTGGTGCTGACGGCGGTTGAGGGTGCGCTGGCCGTGGCCGAGCCTCGCCGCAAGTCGGCTTACCACATGGAAAACGAGTATCTCAAGGTCACCATTCACACAAACGGTACCATCGACCTGAAGAACAAGAAAACGGGCAAGGTCTACGAAAATCTGCTGTGGATGGAGGACAACGCCGATCGCGGTACGGCCTACAACTACTACGAGAACGACGGCAGTGAAATCGTGACCAGCCGCGGCGTTCGCGCCAAGGCGCGCGTCATTGAGGACACGCCTCTGCTTCAGAAGCGGGGCATCACCTACCGCATGAAGATCGATCGCGAGATCGGCAGCGGTACGGTCGATTTCGAGGTCGTGCTCACGTTGGGTAAGGGTGACAAGATGCTGGGTGTGGATATCCGCATCAACAACCAGTGCATCCGTCACCGCCTGCGCGTCTGCCTGCCTACGGGTATTGTGACCGACGTCAACTACGCAGGTCAGCCCTACGATATCGTCACCCGCACCAAGATCAGCAAGTACAACGACGACAAGACGCATCCCAATACCGACTTCGTTGGTATCGATGCACCCGACGGTGAGAGCGGCTTTGCCGTGATGAACTGCGGCCTGTACGAATACGAGCACATGACCGGCGAGAACGACGGTACGCTGGCCATCACGCTGCTGCGCTCGGTTCGCCGTATCACGGGCGGCTTCGAGGGCGAGACCACCATGTCGCAGGAGTGGGTCACGCCCGAGGGTGTCAGCCTTGGCGAGAACAGCTATCATCTGGCGCTGTATCCTTACGCAGGCGACCACGAAGCGGCAAGCGTTGCCGCCTACGCCCAGCAGTTTATGGGTATGCCTTATACGGCGGTTCAGTGCGTGGACCGCAACAAGTACATCGGCGGCCGTCCCTTCGTTCAGGGCCCCGGTATGCCGGATCTCTTCTACCGTCCGCTGGAGCAGGCAGACGTCGTACTGCCGCGTGACTTCAAGCTGTTCCGCATCACGGATGAAACGGTCAAGAACGCCATGATCCTTTCGGCCTGCAAGGGCGCCGAGGCTCGCGACGGCTCGCATATCATCCGTCTGTACAACAGCACCTCAAAGCCCATCGACTTCAAACTGAGCTTTGGCAGAGCGGTGAAATCGGTCGAGGAGGTCGATCTGGCCGAGAAGACCGTCGGTGCTCTTTCGGCGCGCCGCGGCATCGTTGCCCTGCACGCCGCTCCCAAGCAGATCATCACACTTCGCGTCGTATTCTGATCACACCAAACAAGGAGGTACCATATGGCAACGTATGAAAAGATTCTGGAATTTTTCGATATTGGCGTATTCTACATCATTTTGCTGATCGAGCTGATCGGTATCGGCGTGTTGGTCTTTACGGTACTCAAGGCGCTGATCTCGCTGATTCGTCGTCACGAGCGCGTTCGGCTGGATCTGGCCGAGGGCATCGCGCTGTCGCTCGAATTTAAGCTGGGCGGCGAGCTGCTGCGTACCGTCGTCGTGCGCGAGTGGAAGGAGCTGCTCATTCTCGGCGCGATCGTGCTGTTGCGCGCGGCTATGACCTTCCTCATCCAATGGGAGATCCGCATTGAGAAAAAGCATGCCGAGGAACGGCGCTTGCTACAAGAGGCGCAGAACGAAAAAGAATAAACATCGGGGGAAGCCGGCAGGCTTCCCCCTTTGCTTATTCCGTATCATCCTCGCCCATGGCGGCGAGCATATCACCAGCCGCGTCGATGATAGACTGCGTCGCGTCACTTGCGCCAAGTGCGTCGGCGGCATCCTCCACGGCTTGCTTAGCCGCCAGCACCGATGCGGCGTCGATGCGCCCCTCGGTGATGCAATACACCAGCGCGGGGAGCACGGTCATGGCCGCGCCCGCGACGATAGCGACGACGGTTTCGTTCGCACCGCACAGCGCGGCGATACCCGCGATCATGCTGATGGCCGACAGCAAAAATTTGCGCGAGGTGAGCTTTTGTAACGTCGATTTCATATTTGCCTCCTTACATATGGGTGAGCGCAGTGATGACGGCGCCGATCAAGGCCCCCGTCAGCGTGCTGACGACGGCGCGGATGATCTCGCGGCGGGCGTCCCTTGCCTCGGTCGCGGGGCGAAGCTCCAGACGGCACAGGCGATCGTTCTGGGATTTTTGCACCTCCAGAAGGTCACGCACGCTACCCGCGAGGGTGTTGACCGAAACGGTCAGTTTGTTGATGGCATCCACCTGACTTTCCATTTTGTTGACGCGATGGCGCAATGAGCCGATCTCGTGCTCGTTGGCGGTGAGGTGGATGATGATGTCTTCCTGATTCATAAAATTCCTCCTTGCGATGATAAGAGGGCGCAAAGGGGCACGCTTTGCGGGAGGGATTTGATTATAAGGGAAAAGAGAGTGCAAGTCAATGCCAGATGGCGGATGAGCTGGTTTATTAACAACTTCTTCTACGGACGCGCGTACAGCTTCGCGCCGCGCTGTGCGGTTATTAGTGTACTTTCTTTGTCACTGAACAAAGAAAGTACCAAAGAAAGTCAGCCAAGACGTTCCCTCTTGGAACTCTCCTGGCATTGCCGCTCTACATCGCGGAAAAGGAGAAAGACATAAACATTTGCGCTGTATCTCTCGCCGTGTAGTCACCACGAGCGGCAGGCAAAGAAGTGAAAGCGTTTTTGCTGAAAAGCAAGTTAAACCGAGGTGCGTCGCAGATAGCAAAAGGTTTTGCTTTCGCTCGTTGCGTATGTCTTCCGTGAGCGTGGCTTTCTTTGAGCCGCGCTCACAAACGCTGAAGATGCTTACTTTCGCGAAAAGATGAGCAGAGCGAGAGCGCCGCGACCTTTTCGCGCTGCGGGAATCCAAAGGGCATTAGGCCCTTTGGCGCCTTTCTTCCGCCGCTTCTTGGGGCGTACCAAGAAGTGGCACAAAAAACGCCGCACAGCGCGGCGCGAAGCTGTACGCGCGTCCGTAGAAGTGAGCAGTGAAATTTTCAACTATTCCCCCCGCAAAAAAATCACGGTTGATAACCAACCGTGATTTTTGATCTCTTATACGTATTTGTCCGCGATGAGCGGAAGTCTCCCGCGCCTGTTGGGCGAGCCTAACGACCGCAGCGCGAATTTCCCATGCCCTCGTACCGATACGATGCAGGGAATATCCACGATATGATCGGGGCGATCCTCACAATCGTAGTCCACCTCAACCAGCCCGTTTCGCACGGCGGTTTGCGCGACTTCGCGGGACAGATTGCACAGCGCCGCCACGATACAATCAAGGCGGGGCGAGGCGATGGTATCGCGCACTGCCAAATAGCGTCTGCCGCCGTCAAAATCCGCGGGGATGACGGTCTTTTGTACCCGAACGACGTCGCCGCCGATGCGCTCGACCGAGGTCAGAAGGAACGGAGCTATGCGGGTGGTGCAAAAGACGGTCGCGTCCTTGCCCTGCTCGTCAATGGCGATGTCTCCCAGCACCTCGCGCTCAAGACCGAGCGAGAGCAGCGAGCCGAGAAAATCCCGATGCGTCAGCGTGCGATAGCCACTGCCGCGCATCGAAAGGGCGACGACGGGATCCTCCTCGCCTGCCAGCATCAAAAGCTCGCTGACGGGGTGCGTGTGCCATAGGTCTTTGTCGATCAGGTCGCACACGTAGTCGGGAAAGAGTAAAAGCACGACGCGCTCGGCGCCATCATAGCCACCCCATGCACGTGCGCGGTGCCACTGTCCCCGACGGCAAAGCTGCGCGCGTGCGTGCTTGGCCTCACGAGGTGTCAGAAAGGAGGTGTGGACGAACGTGCCGCGAGCGGCGCGGTCGCACAGCTCGTCAAGGTGAGCGAGCAGGCGATCCAGCTGATCATCATGTTGCCGTTGCATCGCGACCTCTTATATGAGGGCCGACGCGATCAGGATCAGCACCGACGTGATGAGAAATGCAATATCAATGGGCAGATTGCGGAACAGCTCGAAGCGGTGAAGCAACGCGCGTACAGGGTAAATGAAGGGCTCGGTGAGCATGCACGCGATGTGAAGCAGGGGATTGTCCTCGTCGATGGGGAGCCAGGACAAAACGGCGCGCAGCAGCATGGCAAGATCGAGCAGATACAAAAACGTGCGCAATAAGCCAAGAAAAACAGCAAAAACAGTTGCCATAAAAAACTCCTTTGCCAGAATCAGCGAATAAAAAATTCGGGCGGCTCCATTTGGTGATGAAACCGCCGCGAAATGAGAGCTGTCATCAGATGAAATCGTCCTCGAGCTCCTCGGTCTCGTCCTGAGCGGGGAGGTAGGGCGTTGCGTCAAACGGCTCGATGGAAACGAAAACGTTTTCGTCATCCAAGGGGGTGATGTGTGCGCCCAGGGCCTGAACGGCGCCTGCGATATAGCAACGGAAGGGAACGAGCTTGGCATCCGATACGCCTTCGGTGTTGACGAGGACTACGTACTTGCGCAGAACCAGGTCGATGGCGTGCTCAGCCGACTTCAGATCGGTTGCCATGACTCTCTTGAAGCGAGGCTTGCTTGCGCTCGCGCCGTCATCGTAAACGTCGTCAACCTCGTCGGACAGATCGTCGTAGTCGTTGCTCGTTGCCACGCGGGAGGCACCTGTTCTCGTTTTGGGTGCGCGGAATGCGTCGTCATCGGGCTCGTCTACCAGCGAGGGAGCGGTGGCCTTTTTGCGAGGGCGATAGTAGGTCGCGCTCTCATCGCTTTCGGACTCATCGTCCTTAATAAATTTCTTCCACAGATCATTCAGTGCCATAGTTGTTATCTCTCTTTCTTTGTTTTCTGGATCGATGGGTGTCAACCGTGCGATCAGGGCTCGTCGCGAAACAGCGCTCCGCCGATGCGCACGATGGTGGCACCCTCTGCAATCGCCGCCTCAAAGCTACCCGACATTCCCATGGAGATGACGGGGGCCGTATCGGCAGGCAAGGTTTGCGTACTATATATATTATCTAATTTTTTTTGCCAAATGTCAAGACACTGGCGATAAGTTTCTCCGAAATATTTGCGATATTGTGCTAAATTTTCGCATTTTGGGGCCATTGTCATGAATCCGCGCAGTCGCAAATGGGGAAATGCTTCCAATTTTTGGCAGAACTCCTCCACCTCGCAAGGCAAAACCCCTCCCTTGCTCTCTTCTTGTCCGCTGTTGATCTCGACCAGAACATCCATGACGCGCCCGATGGCGGCACAGCGCTTTTCGATCTCATCGGCTAGTGAGAGGGAGTCGAGCGAGTGGATCATGCACACCTTGTCGACGATGTACTTGACCTTGTTTTTCTGAAGCGAGCCGATAAAATGGATGCGCAGATTGTCGCGGTCTGCGAGCTTTTCGTAATGCTCAAGCAGCTGCTGGACGCGGTTTTCCCCGATGTCGTCGATGCCGCACGTAGCGTGCAGCTCGTTGATCTGCTCGGCCGTGGCGTATTTGACGGCGGCCATCAGCGTGACCTGACCGTGGTCGCCCGCCGCCCGCATGCGCTCGCGAATGTCCTCGACGCGCGCTTGTAATGTTGTATCCGGCATAGAATGCCTCCTTTGATTTTGGCTTTATTCGATATATTTTCCGTCGTACAGATCGTCACCGTCCGTGATGACGACGTCGCGGATGCCGAGATAGCGGTCGTAATGATAAGTGTCGTCCTCTTCGCTCTCGCGCTCGGCCTTGGTGGGGGCGTAAACCAGAACATAGCCCTCGCCGCGGCTGACGATGCGGACGTCGCGCCAGGTGACGCGTCCGCCGTCCAGCACGTAGACGCCGTCGCGGCCGTCTTGCGTAGCCAGCGCCGTCTCGGGTACGCGATAGCCCGAAACCTCATCCAGAATCAGCTCAACGTCCGAAAAGCGGGTGTAGGCGAAGCCTTGCGGCATGGCGTTGGTGGACAGAACGAGGACAGCCTTGTCCTTGGCCAAGGACGAAATGACACGGTCGAGCACCATGGAAACGGTGGTGCCGTGCTCCTGACGGAACACGACGTCGTACGTCTCGCCTTCCTCCACGCGATCGATCACGTCGTAGGAAACGGGCAGAGCAATGCTCCAGACGTAGCTGTGAACCAGCTTGCCGATGACGGTCTCGCCGTTGCCGTAGGTACGAGGCGAGGACGCAAGCAGTGCGTCGAATTGCTCGGCGGTCATGTCCGCCATCGCCGCGCGGCTGAAGACCTGCTCATAGCCGTCCACCGCACCTGCGTAAAAGAAGTAACCGCCCGTGCTTTCGCTGCCCAGATTTTTCAGCGTCACCGTCTGCGCGGTGTAGCCGGCCGATAAAAGCAGCTTTTGTCGTTCAGCGCGAAGCGAGGCGAGCAAAGCCGCGGATGAGCCGTTTTGCTCCGTCAGCGCGCCGATGCGATTCAGGGACAGTAATAATTCAAACGCGCCGTCGCGAACCGCCTGCATGCCCGAGCCTGCCGATACCAGGTGGTTGTTGAGCAGCAGCTGCTCGCGTGCCGAGAGTTGCAGAGAGGGAAGCGAGGCAAGCGTGTCTGCCGTGGGCAGGCGCTGCGCCAGCGCGATCTGACGGTCAAGTGCCAGAAGAGCCGCCTGCGTCCGTGCGCGCTCGTCAGCATCGGCGTAGGTCGCGTACAGCTCGGCCAGCGTGGTCGCGGCGTTGACCTTGGCGCCGCTTTCGAGCGGATAGGAGCAAAGATAATTGCCGCCGCTTACCACGAGCACCGTTTCGTCGCGCAGAATCACGGCCTCGCCACATACCGTCGTCCGATCGACGCCGTTTGTCACGACGTCCGTCACGACGCGGTCGGAAAAGGCGGCTACGCAATGGTAGACGGTGTAAAGAATGAGAACGACGATCAGAAGGCGAAAGGCAAGCGAGCCGAACAAACGCTTCAGCGTGGCTTTGTTCATTTGCTCTCACCCCGCAGTCCGCGCGACGTGACGATGTCCATCGCCTCGTCGAGAATATCCGCGAAGGGGCGCATCTGCCCGTCCTCGGTATCGGCATAGATCCAGGAGACGTAGGGCTTGGCAGAGAACCAGGTCATCTGCCGCTTGGCGTAGTGGCGGGTGGCCAGCTTGAGCCCGTCGACCGCCTCGGCAAGCGTTGCCGTGCCGTCGAGAACGCCCAACAGCTCCTTGTAGCCGATGGCCTGTGCGGCCGTCGCGTTGCGTTCGAATACGCCTGCCGCCTTGAGGCGCACGACCTCGTCGTACAGCCCGTCCGACAGCATGAGGTCCACGCGCTGATCGATGCGTGAATATAGCAGCTCGCGGCTGTGATAGCGCAGACCGATCACCGTCGCGTCATACAGCAGCCCGCGCTCGCGCGAGGCCTTGTCCAGCACGCTCTTGGGCGTGCTGCAGCACTCGTAGATCTCAAGCGCGCGAATGACGCGCTTGACGTTGTTTTTATGAATGGCCGACGCGCTGTCGGGGTCGACCTCGCAGAGCCGATCGTACAAAACGTCCTTGCCGTCCTCCTGCTCGGCGATCGCCTGCAAGCGTTCACGGATGGAAGGATCGCTTGGCGTGTCCTCAAACGAGCCGCCCAGCAGAACGCCGTCCAGATACAGCCCCGTACCGCCGCACAAAATGGGAAGCAGGCCTCGGGAGGTGACGTCTTGAATGATTGCCCGCGCGTCGGTGACGTATTCGGCGCAGGAGTAGCTTTCGTCGGGCTCGCGGATATCGATCATGTGGTGGGGGACGCCCTCCATTTCCTCGGCCGTCGGCTTGGCCGTGCCTACGTCCATGCCGCGGTACAGCTGCATGGAGTCGCAGGAGATGATCTCGCCGCCCAAGCGCTTGGCCAGCGCGATGGAGAGCGAGGTCTTGCCGCCCGCCGTCGGGCCGACGATGGCCAGCAGAGGCAGTTTTCTCTCTATCATAGCGCCACCTCGCCGCCCGTCAGCGCGTCCACGATCTTAACGGCGTCCGCACAGCGCGTGTCGCTATCCTCGGCGCCGAAAAGCCCAACGAGATAGTAGGTGCCGTTTGCTTCAACGGATAACAAAATGCAAGAATTGTGCCGCAGATAGCCCGTTTTCAGACCCGTGACCGCAGGGCGGTACCAGGGGCTGTCGGGGCGGAGCAGCGGATTGGTGTTGACCCAGGTAGCGGTGTGACCGCTTGCGTAGGTCACGCTGTCGCGCGCCGTTGAGGCGTAGCGGCGGATGAGAGGACACTGCATGGCCGCCTTACCAATAAGGATCATGTCCTCCTGCGTCGTATAGTGATCCTCGAACGCCAGACCGTCGGGGCAGACGAAGTGAGTGCCCACGAGACCGATCGAGCGGCCGTATTCATGCATGAAGGCAAGGAAAAGAGGAACGGCATCGCGTCCCGAGACCACGCCCTCGCTGATGCGCTCGCCTGCCGCCGCGGCCAGAACGTAGGCGGCGTCGTTGCCCGAGGGCAGAAGCATGGCTTCCACCAGCATCTCCACCGTCAGCGCGTGACGCTCGTCCACGCCTGCCACGGAGGAATCCTCGTCCATCAAGGACAGCTCGTTGCCCGGATGGATGATCTCGTGCGGTGAGAGCACCTTAAGCGCGGTGAGAATGGTCAGCAGCTTGGTGGTGCTGGCGGGATAGATGACCTGATCACCGCCCTTTTGATATAAGATGCGGTCGCGGCCACCGTCGTAGACGAAGGCAAAGGGGGTCTCAAGCTCAAAATCCAAGGGATGGTCGGCCGTGGGAATATAGCCAAGCGCGCCCGGCGTATGTAGCACGGCCTTGGGGGAGAGCAGAATGCCACTGCGTTCAAAGCTCACGGTGTGACCTCCTTTCCTTGGAACAAGTGATCGATAATGGTAATGGTATCGGCAAAACGGGCGTTTTTGTCTCTTGCCCCGAAAATGCCGACGATATAGCGCGCACCGTCCTGCTCGACGGTGGAGATCACGCAATAGTTGCGATCCAGCGAGCCCGTTTTCAGTCCCGTGACAGAGGGGTGATAGTAGTCGCTGTCGGGATCGAGCATGACGTTGGTGTTGACCCAGGTGTTGGTGTGTCCGCTTTCGTAGGTCACGCGGTCCTCGGCAAGAGACGCGTAGCGGCGGATGAGCTCGTTGCTCGCGGCCGCGCGGCAAATGAGGATCATATCCTCCAGCGTCGTGTAATGATCGTCGCCCGCCAGACCGTCGGGCGTGGTGAAATGGGTATCGATGGCGCCCAGCGTCTTGGCGTATTCGTTCATACCGCGGACGAATACCTCGACGGCCTCCTTGCCCGTGGCCTCACCGTCGCTCATGCGGTTGCCCGCCGCGGCGGCCAGTACCATGGCGGCGTCGTTGCCCGAGGGCAGAAGCATGCCCTCGATCAGCATTTCCACCGTCAAGCGGTGGTTTTCATTGATATACGCAATGGACGAGCCCTCGCCGACCAGCGACAGCTCCTCACCGGGGGTGATGATCTCGTCGGGGGAGAGATGCTCCAGCGCGGTGAGAATGGAAAGCAGCTTGGTCGTGCTGGCGGGATAGACCACCTGACGCTCGCCCTTGAGATAGACGATCTCACCGCGGTTGCAATCGTAAACGAAGGCCTGCTTGGCGCCGATCTCAACGTCCAGCACCTCGGCGGATACGGGAATGTAACCGAGGTCGTCCTTGTCGTGAAGCTCGGCGTCGGGGGAGGGGAGGAGAGAGTAGCGGTCGAGATAATAGACCGTGAAAAAGGCCAGTACAATCAGCGCGGCCAAAACACCCAGCGCGACCTTGGCGGCCTTTTGTGCCCGTCTTTTCTGATAGCGTGTCAAACGGCGTGCAGACATGACGTCTCCTCCTTTCCTGAATATAATAAACCAATTTATATTATACCTCTTTCGCCTCGGTCTGTCAAGGGAGGGAAGGGGGCGGGGAGAAATTTAACAATTCGGCGGCGAACATACAGCTTTGCTCCCAAACGCCATACAAACGGGCATCGCTCCCTTGACAAATTCTTTCGGATTTGGTATAATGATAATACCAAAAGAAACGTTCTGACAACCGTCTACAATGCGTTGCCGAGCTTACAAAATAGAATATCGGCAAAAATATAGGCGCATACGGTTGCATGGGGAGACCGTATGCTTTTTTATTCGTAACGAAAAAATGGGAGGAAACGCTATGAGAAGAAGAATAAAATTATTTGCGTGTCTGTGTTTTGCTATGTTGTTGCTCTGCTCATCATTCTTTACGCATACGGTGGTAGCGGATACTCCGTTGAGTGATCAAATGGAAGTTCACTCATGGGCGGAATTGAAGCGGCTTTACGATGCCAGCCAAAAGAGCGACGATGCATTCCTTGCCGAGGTGGCTGCTTTGGATGAGGAATGTGACCTTCACTCTCTAGGACACTTGTATTTTGAACTCACCAATGGAAACCCCAACTGGTCATCGAGAGAGTCATTTATAGAGTATTACGAGCAAATAGCGGATCAAAAGGTGCTCGTTCCCAAGAATACGGATACCATTCAACTCAAGGAAATCTTCGTAGCTTCTTCCGTGCGGGGTGTCTCCACTTACTCTCTGTACTATCAGACCAAGGCGGGGTCGTATCAATTTTGGACGCCAAAAGAAAGGGACTATTCGACCTCCTTCAATAAGTATCAAAAAGAGCCGGATGATGTAATCAAGGGCGACGGCTATTCCGTTCACGTTTGGTATGAATGCTCCGAATACGGCACCCAATGCTATAGCGGGTATTACATGTTGGACGGCGAAGAGACACCGCGTTTTTATATGAAGTTGGAAAACTCAAACAACAAAAAGTACATCCCTGAAGAGCTGATATCTTTGTTTGGAGAGTTCCGTATCACGACTGCCGCAGAGATTATGGCAGAAATGGATCAAGAACAAGCCCCCTCCCGGTCCTGGATCTGGGTGGCGAGTGCCGCCGTTTTGGTTGCCGTTCTCGTGACCGTCGTCGTACTTCGTAAGAAGAAGCAGAAAAAGACGGAACAAAACGTATAATTTGATATTTCGTCCGCTCCGATGCGTCCGCGTCGGGGCGGATTGCTTTTCGGTAAAATCCGATCTGCCGCATGGCAAAAAATCTCCCCACAATCTTGACAATCGCCCGTTTTGGTGTATAATATATCATGTATTGCTATGTGTATAGCGAAATCCGATGGAATCATCCAACAGAGGAGAAAAATAAAATGGCAGAATTTTTGAGTGAAAAAGACAGAAGAACACATTACTGTGCAGAGCTGCGCGAGTCGGACATCGGCAAAGAAGTCTGCGTCATGGGCTGGGTACAGCGCCAGCGCGACCTGGGTGCTTTGATTTTTATTGACCTGCGCGACCGCACGGGTATCGTCCAGCTCGCCTTTGACAGCGAGAGCGACAAGGATATTTTCGAGAAGGCCTTCCGCTGCCGCTCCGAGTTCGTCGTAGCGGCTCACGGTGTCGTCCGTGCCCGCGGCGAGGGCGCAACCAATCCCAATTTACCCACGGGTATGGTCGAGATCTTCGTCACCGAGTTCAAGGTGCTCTCCGCCGCCCAGACCCCTCCCTTCGAGGTAGGTGCGGGCAAGAAGGTCGGCGAGGACATCGCTCTGCGCCACCGCTATATCGACCTGCGCAGACCCGAATTGCAGAAGAACATCCGCATGCGTCACGAGATCGCTCGCGTGGCCCGTGAGTATTACTATGAAAACGGCTTCTACGAGATCGAGACGCCCATGCTCATCAAGCCCACGCCCGAGGGCGCCCGCGACTACGTCGTCCCCTCCCGTATTCACCACGGCTGTATGTACGCTCTTCCCCAGTCGCCCCAGATCTACAAGCAGCTGCTCATGCTGTCCGGCTTTGACCGCTACATCCAGCTGGCCCGTTGCTTCCGCGACGAGGACCTCCGCGCCGACCGTCAGCCCGAGTTTACCCAGATCGACCTGGAAATGTCCTTTGCAACGCAGGAGGACATCATGGCCATGAACGAGGGCTTCATCAAGCGCGTCTTCCGCGAGGTCATGAACATCGACATCGAAACGCCCATGCGCCGCATGACGTTTGCCGAGGCGATGGACAAGTACGGCTCCGATAAGCCCGATACCCGCTACGACATGCTGATCAACGACCTGTCCGATACCGTCGCCGGCTGTGGCTTTGGCGTGTTCACCGACGCCATCGCAAATGGTGGAAGCGTCCGCGCCATCGTGGCTGAACATGCGGCCGCAACCCTGACCCGCAAGGAGATCGACAAGCTGACCGAGCACGCCCGCGGCATCGGTGCCAAGGGCCTGGCCTACATCCGTTGGGTCGATGAGGCGCCCAACTGCTCGTTTGCCAAGTTCCTCACCGAGGACGAGCTGTCCGCTATCATCGCAAAGCTCGGCATGAAGCAGGGCGACGTCGCTCTGATCGTTGCCGATAAGAACAAGGTCACGCTGCCCGTTCTGGGCGCGCTGCGTACCATCGTTGCCAAGAAGCTGAACCTCATTCCCGAGGGTAAGTTCAACTTCCTGTGGATCACCGAGTTCCCCTTCTTCGAGTGGAACGAGGAAACGCAGCACTGGGATGCGATGCACCACCCCTTCACCATGCCGCTTGAGGAATGCCTCGACAGCCTGGAGAGTGATCCCGGCTCCGTCCGCGCCAAGTGCTACGATATGGTTCTCAACGGCACCGAGCTGCTCTCGGGCTCCATCCGTATCACCGATTGGCAGCTGCAGGAGAGAATGTTCAACGTCCTGGGCCTGACCAAAGAGGAGATCAATGCCAAGTTCGGCTTCCTCGTTGACGCCTATAAGTACGGCGCACCGCCTCACGGTGGTTCGGGTATGGGTCTGGACCGTCTGGCGATGGTCATGTGCGGTGCCGACAGCCTGCGTGACGTCATCGCCTTCCCCAAGGTACAGAACGCCTCCGAGCTCATGTCCGCTTGCCCCGCGCCTGCTGATCCCAAGGCACTCTCCGAGCTGTATCTCAGCATCGTAGAAAAAGAATAAAAAATGAGAGAGCCGTCCGCCGTATTGTCGATCAACATGGCGGACGGTGTTCTTCCACGATAGAGGTCATATTATGAAAATGCCCGAACTTTTGTCCCCTGCGGGGAATTTTGAAAAAATGCAAGCCGCGCTGCGCTACGGTGCTGACGCCGTCTATCTGGCGGGACAGCGCTTCGGTATGCGCTCGGCCGCCGATAACTTTACCATAGACGAGTTGTCCTGCGCGGTGGCCTACGCCCACGAGCGCGGCAAGAAAATATATCTGACGCTCAACACCATGCCCCGCGCCCACGAGTACGCCGATCTGCGCGCGTTTATTTGCGAGCTTCGTGATCGCGCCGTTTTGGTGGATGCCGTGATCGTCGCCGACCTTGGCGTCATGGACACCGTGCGCGCGCTGTGGCCCGAAATGGAGATCCATATCTCGACGCAGGCGGGCATTTGCAGTCCCGCAACGGCACAGTCCTTCGTGCGCCTTGGCGCCAAGCGCTTGGTATTGGCGAGAGAATTGAATCTGGACGAGATCCGCGCCATCCGCGAGGCCATTCCCGACGACGTCGAGCTGGAGGCCTTTATGCACGGCTCTATGTGCGTATCCTACAGCGGGCGGTGCATGCTGTCCAACGAGCTGACGGGCCGCGACGGCAACCGCGGCGCCTGCGCCCAGCCCTGCCGCTGGAACTATACGCTGGTCGAGGAAAAACGCCCCGATCAGCCTCTTCCGATCGAGACGACCGACCTTGGCACCTTTATTTTGTCCTCCAAGGATATGTGCATGATCGATCACGTTCCCGAACTGATGAAGTGCGGGATCAACTCCTTCAAGATCGAGGGCCGCATGAAAAGTGCCTACTATACCGCCGTCGTCACTAACGCCTACCGCATGGCGATGGACGCCTACGCCGCCGATCCCGAGCGGTACGTCTACCGTGACGAATGGATGCGCGAGCTTGAGAGCGTTTCCCACCGCGAATACTGCACGGGCTATTATCTGGACGATTGCCGTAAGGTGAGCAACCTCGCCTCTACGGTCGGCTACATCCGCGAAAAAGCATATTTCGCCATCGCGCGGCCGTATAATGAGGTGACGCCTCCCGAGGCACTTCCTCCGAAAACGACCGAGCAGGGAACGCTCGCTTTCTTTAAACTGAAAAATAAGATCTGTGTGGGAGATACGGCGGAACTGCTTACCCCCGGTCAGATCGGCAAGCCCTTTACCGTGCAGGAGCTGTACGACGCCGAGGGCAATCCCATCCCCGCCGCTCCCCATCCCTCCCAGCCCTTTTACATCCGCGTGCCTTACGAGGTGAAAGAGGGCGATATCCTCAGGGCAGGGGAATAAACCTCAATTAACGTTTTCGGTCAAGCCTTTTTCAAAAGGCTTGCGGTTTCCAAAGGCGGCGCCTTTGGTCGCCCTGTGCAGAGGGCGAAATCTCCTATCCTTCCCAAGTGCCCGAAAGCCGTTTGAAAAGGAAAACCACAAGTGGGGTTTTCCCTAACACAAAAAGGAGTGTTATATGTCAACCTTCATCGAACTTCTCAAGGCCATCGTCTACGGCATCGTCGAGGGCATTACCGAATGGCTGCCCGTCAGCTCGACGGGGCATCTGATTTTGCTGGAGGATCTTCTGTCCTTCCGTTTCACCTCGGACGCCGTCTTTATGGACGAATTTTACGAGATGTTCCAGGTGGTCATTCAGCTTGGCGCCATCCTTGCCGTCGTCGTGCTGTTCTGGGGCAAGCTGTGGCCCTTTTCCCGCCGAGCGGCAGTAAATGAGCGCAAAGCGATCTGGCGACTGTGGGGCAGGGTGCTCGTTGCGAGCATTCCCGCCGCCTTCGTTGGTCTGGTGCTGGACAAAATACTGGAAGCGCAGACGGGCAAGGATATGGACGGCTGGCTGTACAATTCCGTCGTCGTGGCCATCGCCTTGATCGTCTACGGCGTTGCCTTTATTTTGATTGAAAAATTCCGAAAGAACACCGCTCCTCGCATCGAGCGGGTGGAGGATATCACGCTGCCGACCGCCTTGTGCATCGGCGCGTTTCAGGCGCTCTCGCTCATTCCCGGCACCTCGCGCTCGGGTTCGACCATTCTTGGCTCGATGATGCTGGGGCTCTCCCGTGCGACCGCCGCCGAATTTTCCTTCTTCATGGCCATCCCTGCTATGGCGGGCGCGAGCGCCATCAAGGCGCTGGGCTTCGTCAAATACGTGTTGGAGAGCGGTACGACCGTTCCCGTCATGGCCTACGTGACGCTGGCCGTCGGTTGCCTTGTCTCTTTCGTCGTCTCCCTTGCGGCCATCCGCTTCCTGACCGATTTCGTCAAACGCCATACCTTCTCCGCCTTCGGCGTCTACCGCATCGCACTGGGCGTGCTGGTGCTCGTCTGGGCTTTTGTCAGATAAAGGGGCGCGTTGTGTGGGGGACTTCTTGAAAGAAGTCCCCCACGCCCCCCAAGAACTTTCAAAAAGGAAAATGAAAGCTCGCCCTTGCAACTTCTCCTAACCCTGTAGGGGGAAGGAAGCACGTTGCTCCAAAGGTACTCCCGCGAGCGGCGGGTCCCTATCCCATCCGCTCCACCACGTTAGATTTGCCTTTGCGTAGGGCAACTGCCTTGCTACCCCATCTGCGAGGTGGGAACTATGCCCCGAGATGGAGGAATTTTGCAGGACTATCAGCCCCGCCGTTCATTGTCAGAACGGCGGGAGGCGCAGTTTCCAAAGGCGGTAGCCTTTGGCTGATTTTCTTTCGCCATTTCTTTGTTCAGCGACAAAGAAATGGCATATCAAATTGGCACAGATCAGCGCGCACAAAGTGCGCAGTATGATCGTCCGTAGGAACAGTCGTATAAAAATTACAGGAGGCCACCCTCATGACACAAAAACTGAATATCCCATACCCCGTCATCGTCGAGGGCCGCTACGACAAGCAACGCCTGCAGTGTATCATGAACGGCCAGATCATCACCACCGACGGCTTCGGCGTGTTCAATCATAAGGAAAAGCTCACCCTCATCCGCGCGCTGGCAGAGAAGAGCCCCATCATTCTCCTGACCGACAGCGACGGCGCGGGCAAACTCATCCGCTCGCATATCACCAGCGCCGTTCCTGCAGATCGTCTCATCCAGCTCTATATCCCCCAGATCAAGGGCAAGGAAAAGCGCAAATCCCAGCCCTCCGCCGAGGGCACGTTGGGCGTGGAGGGCATGGAGCAACAGCTGCTCTACGATCTGCTCAAGCCCTATGAGGACGAAAATGCCGTCGCCCGCGCCATGGAAAATCCCCTGTCCAAGACCGATTTTTATATCGACGGATTGACAGGCAAGGAGAATAGCACCAACCGCCGCGATGCGCTGGCAACTTCACTTGGCCTGCCCTCGGGCATGACTCCCAACGCCCTGCTTGCCGCGTTGCGCCTGCTTTGCACCTATGACGAATACCTCGCGTTGGTCGGCAGAACGGATGAGGCATAGGCGGCATATTTTTGCAAAACAAAAACGCAAAAATTTTTTCAAAAAATACTTGACAAATAAAAAGCCGTGTGATATAATAGGCAAGGTCGCAAGAGCGACCGCAATTTTGGCCCGTTGGTCAAGCGGCTAAGACATCGCCCTCTCACGGCGAAAACATGGGTTCGATTCCCGTACGGGTCACCAAAAAAGAACAAGGAGCACGAAGTGCTCCTTGTTCTTTTTTTGTAGCTGTATGGTTTGAAAATCCATCGAAAGAATATCGTCCTCGCAAAGCGAGGCGCGGGTGTTCAGCCCGCGAGATATTCTTTTTGAGCTCGTGGAGCAAAGCGACACGAGGTCGGGGTTCGATTCCCGTCTCTCGCGAGCCGCCATAGGGGGATTCCCGCACGGGTGCTTGCTCACCAGGTACAGGGCGAGATTCCCGTACGGGTCACCAAAAAAGAACAAGGAGCACTTCGTGCTCCTTGTTCTTTTTTTGTAGCTGTATGGTTTGAAAATCCATCGAAAGAATATCGTCCTCGCAAAGCGAGGCGCGGGTGTTCAGCCCGCGAGATATTCTTTTTGAGCTCGTGGAGCAAAGCGACACGAGGTCGGGGTTCGATTCCCGTCTCTCGCGAGCCGCCATAGGGGGATTCCCGCACGGGTGCTTGCTCACCAGGTGCAGGGCGAGATTCCCGTCTCTCGCGAGCCGCCAGCGGCGGCGTCCCGTACGGTTGCCCAAAAAGACGATATCCAAACAAGTCTTGATATCGTCTTTTTTTGTTATCTGTGCGGTATAAAAACACATCGAAAGAATATCGTCCATGCAACTTGCCCTGGCTACGCGTTTCGTTGCTTGTACGCTTCCAATGCATCAAACACCTTGTGATATACGAGCTGGTTGGGGTAGTAGCGGTAATCGGAAAATATATCAATCCCGCGCCCTTCAAAATGCTCTGAAACAGCGGCGGCGCAGGCGGCAGAGCGGCTCTGACCGAAATCGCATTGACAGATCAGATCAAAGCCATACTCTTTTGCCTCGTAAATAAATTTTGCCAGCTCGTCCGCCTCGGAAAGATAAGATTCGTAGGTGTAGCCGTAATCGGCAAGTATTTCAATATCAATGTCGGGAATGAGAACGTAGAACACCCGATTGCATACGCCTTGGAAATCGACGCGCACTTCCTCGGCACGGCGCCCCTTCCGGGGACTGCAAAAGCTGATGACGGCGACGTTATCGGGAAATCCGTCCTTGATCAACGCCTTGATTGCTTCTTTTGAGTAGATGCTGACTCTCATCTGTTCTCTCCCTCGTCAAGATTAATATACTGGTAGTTGCTGTGCTGCAGGCACAACAGGTATCCGGCAGTCAATTCGGTCGGAATTTTTCGCTCAACGAAGGTGCCGTTACCATCGTAAATGCGAATGCTCGTTTGCGTATCGGAAATGATTTTGGAGGTACAGCAATATTTGAAGACCTGTTTTTGGAGATTTGGCGGTGTGTAGAGGGGCGTGCTGATCTCGTAAGCAAAGTTCACCGTTTCCTTGCCGCAATCCCACGTGTCGTAATAGTCCGAATCGTACACGCCGACCCAGTGCTCGGGCAGATCCAAAATGAATCTGCCGCGTGTGTGCGCCCGACAAAAATCCGCGACGGTCGTGCCCGATGCAACCGCGATTTTCTTTGCACCCAGCACCTCCTCCGCGTATCGGTGAGGATTGTGCCCGCTGTTAAAAGCTTTGGCGCCCGTTATTTTTTTGTATGCGTTCAGCGCGCGCTGAACCTCCATGTAGTCCATGCCTGTTGTCACGACGATCGACCGCTTTACGCAGTCACCAACCTCCGTGGTCGTTCCCTTGGGATGCGGATTGAAATATTTGAACATATTCTTTATTCCTCGTTTCTTGTATTTGGGTATGCAATATCGCCAAGGATCATACCGGCTCTTGCGGTTGCTCATTCGTGCTGTCTGTAGAGATGAGCCGTACCGCGTCATGCATCAACGTCTCGATGGGATACGTCGCGCCGACAGACACAAAGATCTGTCTGCCAAGAGCGACGAGCCTGTCAAGATATGGGATAACGTCGATCGCCTCGTCGATGTGATCAAAGAAATCGTAAACGAACAAAGGGCGCTCATCGCCGTCGGGAATTTGCTCGATAAAGCGGTTGAACGCGGCAATCTGCCAATCTCCTTCGGAAAGGCAAGCGTCGGCTGCACCTTTGCTTTTGACGAATACGTTACTGTCGTTTGTATGACACTTTTTGATTTTGCGAAGATATTCGTCGGTGTCATCCCGGGAAAAGTCCATGCTGCCCGGTTTGAAGTTAACGGCGATGCGCTTGTCGCCCATAAAGTCGGCGTTGCGAATGTAGCACAGGGCGTAATCCTTGTCGTCCATTTTGACGTTTGCGTGGAGGACGAAGCGGCCGTCCTCGATGCGGTCGGGGGATTCGACCGCACGATCGTCACCGATCAGCTCCCGCATAAGATCAAGGGCGAGGGCGGAATAACGGCCGTGGAAGACGCAGATGGGCGCGGTGAGGGCGGCGGAGAGGTCGAACGCAGTGGCGGAAGTGATCTGAAGGCTGGTCAATCTCATAAATTTCTCCTTTTTGATTGAAAACGGTATGCTTGGGGCGCGGGTGACGATAGTATAGCACACGTTTTCAAAAAAAACAAATAAAAATGAAGTGCCGGAAATGGCCCCGTCAACGCGGGCATTTTTAAGCCGTTTTTTTATCAGAGGCAAAAGAGCATCGCGTATGCGATGCTCTTTGCAGAACTTGAAAAGATGCGTTAATTTACAGGCGTATGCAAGCCCCATCGTGCAGAGCGAGATAGTCCTCCTTACAGGTCAGGAAAATGACCTGATGGCGCGTAGCACAATCTCGGATCAGCTCCCAGGACAGTGCCGTGCGTGCGGCATCCATGTCGGTAAAGGGGTCATCAAAGACGATGATTCCGCCGCCGTCGGGGAACAGGTGATCAAGCACCGCAAGACGGAAGGCAAGCGACACCACGTCCTTGGTTCCCTCGGACAGCTTCCCGAAGTCCAGAAGGTTATTTCCGCTGTAAATACGGATATCCAGTCGGTCGGCTTCCGGGAATTCCGTTGATATTCTGCCGTCGGAGAGGATCTCAAGATTGCGGGCGAATCGGTCGGCAACATCCTGCAACGGATTGTCGTGGATTTCATCCTTCAGCTCGTGGAACACCTCGGAAATGTGCAGCCAATGGTCAAGCAATGCCTGTTGCTCGGCAAATGCTCTCTCCGCCTTTTCAACCTCGGCCGTAGGATCTCCCTTGAGCGTTTCCTGATAGCTCTCCAGCTTGCTCGTGGCAGAGGACTTCAGCCTGAACGCCTCGTCGCGTAGTCCTTGCTTGGCTCTGTAGCTCCGTTGCAGGGCTTCAAGATGAGACTCGGGATCGCTGATGGACAGATATTCCGCGGGAACGTCCGCCATTGTTGAAAAGGAGTCCTTTGCCTTGCGCAATTCCAGCCCAAGGTCGTAGGCCTTGGCCTTCAGCTCGGGGATTCCGATATATTCTGCGGCATAGCTTGCGGCAATCGTCTCCTTGGCGGTGATAAACCGAGCTACGTCGCTCGTCTTGCACAGAATCAGGATGTCTCTGTCGATCTCATCCTTGGAGCGAACGCCGCTTGCAATCCGCGTGGCGCGCGTCTCCAGCTCTTCAAAAGAGAGGCCGTCAAGGACGAGATCGAGACGCTTTTTCGCGTTTTCGGAGACCATACGGGCGTTTACAATGCGTCCTGCGAGTGCCTCAAGCTCGGAAATGGACGCGACGTTATATCTTTGGAGAACTACGTCAGTTAACTGCTTTTGATCTGCGATCTGCGCTTCGACGGAGGCTACGTCAACGTTTGCGGGCGAGAGCTGCATCTCCATCACGCCGGGGACGACGATTCTGACCGCCTCCGTGATCTGTGCCACGTCCTCATTCAGCTCCACGCGCTCTCCCGTGCGCAGCAGGGTGATCTCCACCGCGTTGCCGCCAAGCATGGCGATTGTCGCGTTGACGTTCATCCCGCAGAGCTTGTTTTCAAGCAGGGTAATGCTTCTTTGCGCACCCTTGAGCTGCAGGATCTCCGCGTCGGTCGGGCAGGGAAGATCAAGGATCGACGTGTCGATCGCCAAAAGCTCGTCGTGGATCTTTTTGGCGGTGTCATATTTGTCAAGCAGGGCACGGTCGGCGCGCTCGGCCTGTAGTGCTCTTGCCGCATCCAGCTCGGACTCGAGTGTCGGCCAGGAGATGAGCAGGTCTTCGATTCTTCGAAGCTCCGATTCCAGCCTTGCGATCGTTTTTCTTCGCTCGCTTTGTAAGGTCAGCACACCGGTAAAGGTGCTGAAGCGGGTGTATTCCTCCTCGGATCTTGCCAGGGCGGCCTCTTTTTCGGCGTAATCGCTTGCGGCGCGGTCTGCTTCCGATTCGAGCGACGCGATTTCCTGCAACACGATCCGTGCATCCTCCAGTTCGTAATAGGCCTTGAGGATTTCGCCAAGTCCGGTGATCCAGCGTCCCGATTTGCGAGCGGGGAGTCCACGCGCCACGTCCCAATGCTTGCCGGCAATCTCCTCGATTTTTTGGTTAATGGCCTCTCCGATCGCCTCAACGGAGATTCCGTCGCTTTCCGCAAACGCCCGGGTGACCGCACCGGCAAGCTCCTGCTTGGCGTCGGTTCTTTTCGAGGCGTCGAGAATGGTCTGAAGCGAAAGATCGGTGTTCCGTTGCGAGGAGAGCAGCATATCCGCATATACGCCCTCGCCGTAGAGCAAAGCGTCCTTGAGAATGGCGTCAATGGTCGCCTGATCGCGGATCACGCCGTCGGGCGTCATCAGCGTACAGCGGGATTCCGCACCCCATTCCTTGGTCAGCGTGTAGGTGCCTGCGTCTGTTTCAAAGGTTATCTTGCCGTCGATAAAATCGCCTGCCCTGGCGCCGTTTTTGCGTGCACCCGGAAAATACAGGTCGATGAATTCCTTGTCGCTTCTTTTGTCGATGCGCACGTTTTGAAACAGCGTGCGGGACAAAAGATTGACGAGCGTGCTTTTGCCGCTTTCGTTTTTTCCGTATATGACGTTGATGCCGTCGGCGAGCGTCACGCTGCGGTCACGCACGCCGGCAAATTGCGTACACGATATGGTTCGAATTTTCATGGTCATCTGCTCCCCTTCAACGATTTCAAAAGCTCGTACGTAAGCTGTGCCTCCTTGGGCTCGTCCATGAGCGAAAGGAGCAGCCTTGCCGAAAACGACGTCTCGGGAAATTCCGACACGATCAGATCCTCGGAAATGAGCGTGCTGAGCGCGTAGTCATTGTACTTGCCCTCAATGAAACGGGAAAGCTCGCGGCCCATCAGGCTGTCCCGATCTTTGTACTCGTGGTCGAAGACCGAGCCCGACAGGATCAGATCAACGACGCTGTCATCAGGGATGTCTGCAAGCGCACGGCGCAGAATGTCCTCCATCTGCCCTGCGGTGAGCGCGAGGCTTTTTCTGAAAAAGCGCAGATTGCCCGAGAGGATTCGCTTGGCGCGGACTGCTTTGTCGTCGCCGATTTCAATGACGAAGCATTGTCCCTCGGTGTTGCAGGACACGTCGGTTTGTACGTGAGTGCCGGCGTTGAATATTCGTTCGCGGCAGGGCGCAAGCTCGTCCGGCAGATGCTTCGGAAAGGGCACGTGGGTGTGACCAATCAGCCAGGCGTCCACGGGAATGCTCTCAAGCTCTGCACGCGTCATCAGAAAATACTGTCCCTCGTTGTCGATGGTCTCGCCCTCGATCGCACCGTGTGCCAGACCGATATGATATCTGCCATCGGGTGTGATGCTCTCGTTTTTGATCCACCCGAGATTGTTCTGTCCCGGGAGCGAGTGAAGGGAGGTGCAAAGCGCGGGATACAGCACGACCTCCTCGCCGTTGGCGGTAAGCTCGTATGGGCGGTAGTCGGTCAAAAGCATGATGTTGTCATAGCCTGCCATAAGGTCGGTGAAATATTGCCAGACCTTGGCTTGCGTGTCATAGTAGTCGTGATTTCCGGGAAGAACGACGACCGTTCCTCTGAAGCAGGATAGGACGGTGAGCAACGATTTGATATCTCGCTTTGACGTGCTGTACGTATTCTCAAACAGGTCTCCCGCAATCACGAAAAGAGCGCAGCCCTCCCGATTGGCGGCGTCGACCATGTCGGAAAAGGCCTCCGATCGCTTGCCGGCGAGCACGGAAGCCTGCTCGTGGCTTGCGTATCTGAGACCGATGTGATTGTCTCCGGTCAAAAAAATCTTTAACATGGTAATCTCCTGTGGGTCCAATGCGATTGTATTTGGGTTATAACGATACGTATCTATTATATCATTGATTGCCGGCGGTTTCAAGTATGATTTTCTTGATTTTTGGCTTTACGTATGATATAATAAATTCCATGTTGAAAAAAGTCTGAAAAGCGCCGTTGCTTTTGGGCGGTGTCGTTCGTAATGGAAATGAGAGCGTACACCATATGCCTCGGGCGACAAGGTCACCCGTGATCAACGAAGGGAGATTTTTATGACGAAGAAAGGTAAGCTTTTGTCTTTTATATTGACGGCCGTGATGCTTCTGACGGCGCTGGCCGCCTGCCGTCCCGACGGCCCCGCACAGCCCTCCGATCCCAGCGAAGATGAAGTATACCGTCCGATCATCGCGCTGTACGAGGATCTGGCCAAGCGTGCGCATGCCGGAGAGGAGCTGACCGTTCCCGAGGATGCCGACGAAGTGACGGAGGCGATCTACGAGATCGTCTTAATCGAAGAGGATCCCGCTCTTCTCGGCTACGCTATTGGCGACGTTGGCGGAGACGCGATGGAGGAGCTGGTGCTGATCAGCCGCGAATACCGTCCTTACGCGCTGTTTACCATCGTGGAAGGCAAAGCCGAGCTGCTCATGGACTGGGTGGAGGACGGCAAGCGTTGGAGAGGTCTGATCGACAGCGACGGATACCTTTACAAGGGCGGTTATTTGTTTAATTCTGCCGGCAAGAGCGTTGGTTGGTTCGAGCAGGTAATGGCCATTCAACCGGACGGAAGCCTTGGCGGCATCGAGTTTGGCGGTAAGGACAGCACGCCCGAGGACGAAGATAACAAGCCGGATACCTTTTACAAGATCGAAGACGGCGTATATAGCGAGATCGATATGATGGACGCCTTGGAATATCTGCCCTATCAATACGGCACCCAGGCGGCCTATATGTACGCGCAGAATTGGACCAAGGCGACGGGGTTGTACGTCCTGTCTGCCATCGGTGAGGAGCGAAAGACGCTCGAGGACGCGTATAGCGTGAATGTTGCGGACTATGAGGGGATCCTTGCGACCTATCGCCAGATCCTTGACGTGATTACGACCAATACGGATAAAAAATGGATGAAGGACGAGATCGACGCCTGCTTCCGCTTTGACGACCGCTACGAATACAAGACCTACGTGGAGCTGTACCTGTCCATCGAAGGCAAGTACCCGACCAAATATTGGTACGGCGGAAAATACATGGCGAACGGAGAATACGCCTTCGGCTACGACCATAAGGATCTGGACGGCGACGGGCAGGAGGAGCTCTTCCTGCTCACCGAGGAATACGAGCTGATTGCCCTGTTTACCATGAAGGACGGCCGCGCCGTGTATCTTGGCCGCCCGACCGGATATCTTGACGAAAATGGCAAGATTCACCAGCAAGTCTCCATCGACGGCGGCGGTATGACCGGCCGCGATCGCAACCGCGTGCTGTGGCGCCTGCGCGACGGCGCGCTTGAAAAAGAATTTGAGATCGGCTGCAGCTACGACATCTCGCTTAAGCCCGACAAGTGTTTTATCGTGGAGAACGGCGAGCGCATTCCCATGGAAAAAGAGGCGTGGTACGAATATTACGACCGCTTTGAGATCTGCCCCAAGGACTTTAACGAAGAGGACTACACCCGAACCTTTGGCGGTCTGACGTTCCGGCCGCTGATCGGAGAGGTGACGGTCACGGATGAGTACGAGGGCAAGGTCTATGGAATCAACCCCAATCACGATGGCTTGAAGATATCGAAGGTCGAGGGCGATAGTATTACCTTCTCGGTCGAGTACGTAAAGTATAAATACCACGTTACCGGCGACCTTGCCGACGACGAGCTGTTGTTCCGCGGTGAGATCGCCGCGACCGCCACAAAGACGGACCGTGGCTATGCATTTGAAACCGATATCGTCAAGGGATATTTGAACGTCGGCGTCGATTGCGTCTGGATGACCATCACCGAGAGCACCGAGGAGCACGTCACCTGCCGCTCCTACCTGTACGGGTACGATAACACTAACACGGAAGATTGAAATAAAAAGAGCACCGCAGACGGCGCGCACAGTTAAAAGTGCAGGTCAGATGCGGTGCTCTTTTATTTCAAAAAAGACGCCCCACCGTTTTGGCGGGGCGCAGGAGCGTCAGCAAGAGTGAGAAAAGAAGGTGCCGTTTTTGAGCGCCTCGAGCATGATGGTGGCGCTGCTGGCGTTGGTTGCCAGCGGAATCTTCTGAACGTCACACAAACGGAGCAGGGCAGAGACGTCGGGCTCGTGAGGCTGTGCGGTCAGCGGGTCACGCAGGAAAATGATCAGACCCAGCTCGCCGCCGGCAAGCATAGCGCCGATCTGCTGGTCGCCGCCCAGAGGGCCGCTCTTCATGCGGTGGATGGGCAGGCCGGTCTCTCCCATGATAAGCGTGCCGGTCGTGCCGGTGGCGTACAGCTCGTGTTCGGCCAGAACGTCTTGGTATCTCTTGGATAATTCGATAATTTCGTCTTTCTTTTTGTTGTGTGCAATCAATGCGATTTTCATGATATATGTAACCTCCTTGGGATGATAAATTCGTGTGTTTTCAACGCGCGGCACTTGCTTGCGCGCTCTTCTATTTTAGTATATCATAAATGCTGAAACAAAACAAGTGCAAAAATGGAAAAAATCAGCAGGAAAACGCCGCTGCTTTTGGGCGAAAAACGATAATGCGCGCAAACAGTGCTTGACAATTTGATTGCCTTATGCTATAATACTTTTTTAGAAGAAAAGTGCGTATTTTTCACGCAAAAGGAGATAGAACTATGGCAGATATGCAAAACACGTCGCTGTCCGAGCAGGCGCTCATTCGCCGCCAGAAGCTGACCGCACTGCAAGAAGCGGGCTGCGACCCTTATCAGATCACCAAGTACGACGTCACCCATCACGCGTCCGACGTCAAGGCTAATTTTGAAACGCTTGAGGGTCAGACGGTTTCCGTTGCAGGCAGACTGATGACCAAGAGAGTCATGGGCAAGGCATCCTTCTGCCACGTGCAGGATCTGTCGGGCACCATGCAGCTGTACGTCGCCCGCGACAGCATCGGCGAGGAGCCCTATGCAGGCTTCAAGAAGCTGGACATCGGCGATATCATCGGTATCAAGGGTACGGTATTCAAGACCAAGACGGAGGAGATCTCTCTGCACGTCACCGAGCTGACGCTGCTGTCCAAGAGCCTTCAGCCCCTGCCCGAGAAGTTCCACGGCCTGACCAACGTGGATCAGCGCTACCGTCAGCGCTACGTTGACCTGATCACCAATCCCGAAAGCAAGGATACCTTCATCAAGAGATCCAAGATCATTTCCTCCATCCGCCGCTTCCTCGACGCCAAGGGCTTTATCGAGGTCGAAACGCCCATGCTCGTTTCCAACGCAGGCGGTGCGGCTGCCCGTCCCTTCGAGACCCACTTCAACGCGCTGGACGAGGATTTCAAGCTGAGAATTTCGCTTGAGCTGTACCTGAAGAGACTGATCGTTGGCGGTCTTGAGAGAGTGTTCGAGATCGGCCGTGTCTTCCGTAACGAGGGTCTGGACACCCGTCACAACCCCGAGTTCACCCTGATGGAGCTGTATCAGGCCTATACCGACTACCACGGCATGATGGATCTGACCGAGGAGATGTTCCGATACGTAGCACAAGAGGTTTTGGGTACGACCACCATCGTCTATGGCGGCGTGGAGATGGATCTGGGCAAGCCCTTTGCCCGCATCACCATGCTGGATGCCGTCAAGCAGTATTCGGGCGTTGATTTCAAGGAGATCAAGACGCTGGAGGAGGCGCGCAAGATCGCGGACGAAAAGGGCGTTCACTACGAGGATCGCCACTCCAAGGGTGACATTCTCAATCTGTTCTTCGAGGAATTTGTTGAGCATCATCTGGTTCAGCCCACCTTCGTTATGGATCATCCCGTTGAGATCTCGCCGCTGACCAAGAAGAAGCCCGACGATCCCGAGTACGTCGAGCGCTTTGAGATGTTCATGAACGGCTGGGAGATGTGCAACGCTTACTCCGAGCTTAACGACCCCATCGACCAGCGCGAGCGCTTTGCCGAGCAGGAAAAGCAGTTTGCCGCAGGTGACGAGGAGGCCAACCACACCGACGAGGACTTCCTCAACGCGCTGGAGATCGGTATGCCCCCCACAGGCGGTATCGGCTACGGCATCGACCGTTTGTGCATGCTGCTGACCGACTCGCCCGCCATCCGCGACGTTCTTCTGTTCCCCACGATGAAGACGGTGGATAAGTAATCGCAGAAACTTTCGCACCCCGCGCTCGCGGGGTGCGTTTTTTGATCGTTTTTTTATTGACATAGAGGAAAAAAAGTCCTATAATCAAGGTGAACCCACACATTCGGAGGTGTAATTATGATGACGTCAAGAGAGCTGGTTTTGGCCACGCTTGAGTTCCGCAACACCTCGGGGCGCGCGCCTCGTCAGATCTGGACGCTGCCCTGGGCAAATCAACATTATCCCCGGGAGGTCGATCAGCTGTTTCGCGACTTCCCGCCCGACGTGACGGGCATCGGTGCACCGTTGGCCGAGCCGACCATCGCCAAGGGCGACCCCTTCGCGATCGGACAGTACACCGACGAGTTCGGTTGCGTGTTTGAAAATATTCACGGCGGTATCATCGGCGAGGTCAAACATCCCCAGATTGGCGAGGACGATCCCGACTGGGACGGCGCGGACCACGTGCATATCCCCGAGGAAATGCTGACCTTTGACCGCGACTTTGTCAATCGCGCTTGCGCGGGAACGGATATGTTTACCCAGTGCGGCTGCACGCCTCGTCCCTTTGAGCAGCTGCAGTTCATCCGCGGCACGACCAATCTGTATATGGATCTGATGGACCCGCCTCCCAAAATGATCGAATTTATGAAGCGTCTGCACGATTTTTACTGCCGACAGCTGACGGCCTGGGCAAAAACGGACGTGGACGCGCTGTCCTTTATGGACGACTGGGGATCGCAGCGCGGACTTCTCATCTCGCCCAAACTGTGGGTGGAATATTTCAAGCCCATGTACCGCGATTACATCGACATCGCGCACAGCCACGGCAAAAAGATCTTCATGCACTCGGACGGACATATTTTGGAGATCTATCCCCATCTGATCGAGCTGGGGTTGGACGCGATCAACTCCCAGCTGTTCTGCATGGGCATCGACAATCTCGCGCAGTTCCGCGGCAAGATCACCTTCTGGGGTGAGATCGACCGCCAGCACCTGTTGCCAAACGGCACCGTGCAGGACATCGACGCGGCGGTCAAAAAGGTACACGATACCCTGTGGCAGGACGGCGGCTGTATCGCACAGCTGGAGTTCGGTCCGGGCTGCCGCCCCGAGAACGCCTACCAGGCGTTCAAGACCTGGGACGAGATCACGGCAAATCGTTCGCACAATTGATGGGTGATTTGCTCAAAAAATCAAGAGCAAATTCGGTCATTTGCACCAAATCGACATTCAGGCGGCGTTTTTTTGAACGCCGCCCTTGTCAAATGAAAAAAGGCGTGATATAATGTTTTTAATGATACACAGTATCTGTGTAACGAAGGAAGGAGGATTTCCTTATGAAAAAAGTAATTGCAATGCTACTGGTCGCCGTGCTGGCGTTGACGTTGGTCCTTTCCGTGTCTGCGGAAAGCGAATCGTGGGTCGATTCCGATACGGGTATTTCGTATCTGCAGCTTCTCGACTGCGATACGAAGCCGGGAGGAAGAAGCGCGTATGAGGTAGACGTCGAGAATGCGCAGGAGGGCGACGCTTGTCTGACCTTTAATGTTGGCAGCGGTCAGGTGAACGAAATGATCCTTGAAGAGGCCATTGACGGCGAGGGCTACGACACGCTGGAGTTCGATCTGTACGTGTCCGACGTGACCCTGTTTGACCTGTTTGCCGTCGGCGGCACGAACTCGGGCTTTGAGATCACTTCGTCGGGTTATTGCGACAACCAGGAGCTGTCCTGGAAGCTGGGTGAAATCAGAGATTGCAACGAGGGCGGCGAGCTGGCCGTGGGCTGGAACCATATCATCCTGCCTTTGGATACTGCTATTCCCAGATCGGAAGACGGCCATCACCCCGACGTCGCCGGTCCCTTTGATATTACCAATATCAATTTCATGCGCTTCTTCATGGTTGGCGAAAGCGTCGAGCATACCATCACCGTTAAGATCGACAACATTTGTCTGACTGACCGCAAGGCGATTACAGCCGAGGCCGAAAAGCAGGCGGCTCTTAAGAAGTCTGCCGATAAGGTAATCGAAAAGATCAACGAGCTGCCCGAGATCACGGCAGAGAATTATCAGGACTATAAGCTGAAGGTCGCCAGCGGCAGAAGTCTGTACGACAAGCTCAGCGAAGAGGGCCGAGAGTACGTTCCTGCGGATCTGCTCAAAAAGCTGGAGGCAGCGGAGGCCGCTATCGCACACTACGAGGCCAATCCTCCCTCCGAGGAGCAGCCTGACGATCAGCAGCCCGATGGCGAGAAGCCTGACGACGATCAGCAGCCCGACGACGGCAAGGGCTGCAAGGGCATGATGAGCGTTGGTGCCGTTGCGATGATCGTGATGGCGCTCTCTCTTGGCGTGACCGTTCTGAATAAGAAGAAAGGATAAGGTGAAGCATGATGTCTATGGGTTGTGCATCCGTACTTAGCCTTGGCGTGACTGCCATTATGATGCTGGCTGCCGCTCTTTCTGCGGCATTGCTGCGCAAGAAATAATCAACAAAAGAAGGGGAGCGTTCGACTCCCCTTCTTTGAAACGACGTTTGAGATCGATGTCTGCCGTGGAATACAGCCATGTTCAAATAGCAAAATTTGTGAATAATCAGGAGAATTGATCTATGAAAAAGGTATTGAGCGTTTTACTTATTTTGGTGCTTACGTTGTCTCTTTCCGTGTCGGTTTTTGCATCCGAACCCGTAACGGACGAGGAAACGGGCGTTACCTCTATTCCGTTGTTTAACTGCGACACCAAGCCCTCAGGAAGCAATGCCTATTCGGTGGATGCCGAGGATAAGACCGAGGGAGAGGCCTCGTTGAAGTTCAACGTTGCTGCAGGGCAGATCAATAATATGCGGTTGCCTGAGACGGTGGATGGTACCGATTATGATACACTGGAATTTGATCTGTACGTGTCCGATGCTGCGCTGTTTGATCTGTTTGCCCAGGGTGGCATGAACTCCGGGCTGGAGATTACGTCATCAGGCAAGGAGGATAATCAGGAAATTTCGTGGAATTTGGCTGCCATCAAAAAGAACAACCAAGGCGAGGAGATCGTTGAAGGTTGGAATCACATTATTCTGCCTTTGAACACGGCAAATGAGTCTCAGGGGAAGGATGAGACGCTCAAGGGGCCCTTCGACATTTCTTCCATCAATTTTATCCGTTTCTTTATGGTTGGGGAGAAAACCAATACGGGCATCGTCGTTAAGATCGACAATATGCGTCTGTCCGACTGGAACGCCATTGCCGAGGCAGAGCGCCAGGAGGCGCTTTACCGCGAGGCGGCAGAGAAGGTGATCGAAAAGATCGAAAAGATCGAGGAGGTCACGGAGGAGAACTATAAGTCACTCAGAACCGAGGTCGCGGCCGCAAGACGTGCATACGACCGTTTGGGCAACAAGGCCAAGTCCTACGTGACCCGCGCCGCGTTGGATAAGCTGGAGTTCACGGAAGCCAAGATTGCCGCGTTTGAGGCAAATCCGCCTGCGGACGAGCAGCCCAAGGATGAAACCAACGGGGATACGACGGGCGAAGAGAACGACGGCTCGGACGAGCAGCCGCCTGAAGATGAAAAGACGGGCTGTGGTGCGAGCGTGGCGCTTGGCGGTATCGCGATGATCGTGATGGCACTCTCTCTTGGCGTGACCGTCCTGAATAAGAAGAAAGGATAAGGTGAAGCATGATGTCTATGGGTTGTGCATCCGTACTTAGCCTTGGCGTGACCGCCATTATGATGCTGGCTGCCGCTCTTTCTGCGGCATTGCTGCGCAAAAAGTGATCCATAAATTCAAAACTCCGGAAGGCAATTCGCTTTCCGGAGTTTTTCGTATGTTGTTTTGTTATTCCTTTGATGGCAATGTAATTTCGGTTTCCCCGAATCCGTCGAAAACAATATAGAACGCGGCGGAATAGGTGAAACCGTATTCTGTCGTACGGCATCCGCGGATTTCATACTTGCCCTCTCCGTAATAAAGCTCTACGGCATCAAGCTCGCCAATATCGATCTTATCCTTGAGACGATACGCGTGTATTCTGCCGGGGATTTTTTTATAATTTCGGCTTTTCATCAGATCGGAAAACTGTAAGCCGTCGGTGTCTTGCTCCTTCGCGAAGGGAAGGGAGGACGGATCAGCTTCCGTCTTTTGCCAAGTACCGTCGGTCTTGCAGGAGTATTGATAGACCGTCCTGCCGTCGATCTCGTAATAGCATGGGTCGATCCATTGCCCGGTTATGAAAATGAGATTTCCGTCTACCTTTACGTTGGCCAAGCAGGTTTCTTTGTCGGGGGACAGAACGCTGATCTCGTAGCTTCTATCAACAAGCATCTGTAGCTTTAGCTTGTCAATGGGATGGACCAGCAATACGTACAAAAGGTAGGTGGCCAATGCGCCGAGAAGGATCCAGACGACGATGCGAAAGGCAAGGGGAGGCTTCGGGGGCGTCCCAACCGTTTTGGGCGTGTCGTCGTTTTCAATTTGCTCTATCCGGTGAAGATCACTCATGTCAGCACTCTCCTTTCTCGTTGGTCAAGCACATTATACCATGGATTTTTTGGGCTGTCAATCAAAATAGAATTGTAATGTTCAAAAAATAAAAAAGCTCCAGGAAACATCCTGAAGCTTTGGAGCTGATGGCCGGACTCGAACCGGCGACCTGCTGATTACGAATCAGCTGCTCTACCAACTGAGCCACACCAGCGGAGCGTTTTTGCTCAACGCATGATATTATAACACAACATTTTTGAAATTGCAAGTGTTTTTTTCGGAAAAATACACTTTTTTATAAAAAAGTTGCAAAGCACGCGGGGCGAGCGGCGCAGGCGCTTGATTTTTGCCGTATTTTGTGATATAATAATTCTAATTATAGCCGTAAGAAGGGAAGACTTGTATGAACCTTTGTGATATTCGCGAAATCAAACAGATCATGAATATGTTTCACCTCAATTTCCGCAAGGAGCTGGGACAGAATTTTCTGACCGACCGATGCGTGGTTGAGGACATTGCCGACGGCTGTTGCGACGACAGACGCAGTACCATCCTTGAGATCGGCCCCGGCATCGGCACCCTTTCCTGGGCGCTGGCCGAGCGATACGACAAGGTTGTCGCGCTGGAGATCGACAAGGGGCTCATACCCGTATTGTCCTTTACGATGGGCGAATACCGTAATTTTTCGGTCGTCAACGAGGACGTCATGAAGGCCGATCTTGGAGCGCTGCTTGCCGAGGATTTCGCCCGCGGTAGCGTGTCCGTTTGCGCCAACTTGCCCTATTACATTACCACGCCCATTCTCATGAAGCTGCTGGAGAGCGGTCTGCCGTTTGACAATATTACCATTATGATCCAGTCCGAGGTGGCCGATCGTCTGTGCGCCCGCGCGGGCAAGTCGGAGTATGGTGCCATCACGGCGGTGCTGGCCTATTACGGTCAGGCCGAGGCGCTGTTTACCGTGCCTGCCGATCGCTTCGTTCCTGCGCCCAAGGTCAATTCGACCGTCGTGCGCATCCGTCTGTATAAGGAGCGGCCCTACCATCCTAAGGATGAGGCGCTGATGTTCCGCACCATCAAGGCGGCGTTCGAGCAGAGAAGAAAAACGCTGTCCAACGCCCTGAGCGCGGGCTTTTCGGAGCTGAGCAAGGAGCAACTGACCGATATTATCGTCGCCTGCGGTCACCGCGCTGACATCCGCGGCGAAAAGCTGAGCATTGCCGATTTCGTCGCGCTGTCTGACGCCATAGGAGAGGCAATTCAAAGCAAAAAATAAAAGGCACACCCGGGAGGAGTCGTTGCATGGACGTCAAGCGTATTGATAACAAATATCGTCCCGTACCGTTCTGGTCTTGGAACGAGCGGCTGAACGTACCCGAGACGCTCCGTCAGGTCGACCTGATGGACAAGGCGGGCATCGGCGGCTTCTTTATGCACGCCCGCGGTGGATTGCAAACAGAATACATGGGCGACGAATGGTTTGACAACGTCACTGCCTGTGTGGACGAGGCAAACGCGCGCGGGATGTACGCCTGGGCCTACGACGAAAACGGCTGGCCCTCCGGCTTTGGCGGAGGTCTTGTCAGCGGCAAGGGCTTGAAATATCAACAAAAATATCTTCGTCGCCGCAAGGCGATCGAAATGGACGGTTCGGTGGGAGAGGAGCGTATCCTTTGCCATCATGGTGAGTATTGCTTTTATTACGACGTCAACCCCTTTTACGTTGACACGCTGGACAAAGAAGTGATTGCGGACTTTATCCGTGAGATCTATGAGCCTTATGATCAAAAATACGGCACCTCCTTAGCCGGCTTTTTTACCGACGAGCCGCAAATCTCTCGTGACGGTATTCCCTGGAGCTTCATTTTGCCCGAGGAATACGAGGCGGCTTACGGCGACGCGCTGTATCCTCACCTGAACGAGCTGTTTGAGGCAACGGGAGAGTATCAAACCACACGTATGCGCTTCTGGAAGCTGGTGACCGAGCTGTTTTCAAAAAACTTCATGAAGCAGATCTACGACTGGTGTACTGCCCGCGGTTTAGGTTTCACCGGCCACATGGTGCTGGAGGAGACGTTTCACTCTCAGCTGACCTCCAACGGTGCCTGCATGCCGCATTATGAATATTTTACCGTTCCCGGCATGGACTGGCTCTGCCGACCGATTTCCGACTGCCTGACGATGGCCCAGCTTTGCTCGGCCGCCGCCCAGATGGGCAAGCGGCAGATCCTTTCGGAGACCTTTGCCCTGTGTGGTCACAACGTCGGGCATGACGAGCTCAAGCGCAATTACGAATGGATGATGGTGCGTGGCGTCAATCTTTTGTGTCAGCATCTGGAGGGATATTCCCTTCGGGGCATCCGTAAGCGCGATTACCCTCCCGCTATGTACTACCAGCAGCCCTGGTGGCCGGACTACAAGCAGTTCAACGACGCCATGAGCCGCGTCGGCATGCTGCTCTGCAAGGGTGAAATCCGAGTGGACGTCCTTGTCATGCATACCCAGACGTCTGCCTGGATCTGCTATGACGATGCCGCTTGCCCCGGTATGAACGATTATAACCAGGCCCTGCTCGACGTGATGCGAGCGCTGGACGAAAAGCATATTTTGTACCATCTGGGCGACGAGATCCTGATGGAGCGCCACGGACGGGTGGATGGAAGCACGCTCGTCATCGGAAAGATGCGCTATTCCAAGATCATCCTGCCTCCGCACGTCGCCTTTTTGCCTTACACCGAGGCACTTCTGAATGAATTTGTCCAAAACGGCGGACGCATCGTGACGGTCGACGAGCTACCCTCCGACCCTATCGTTGACAATTCTGCCGTGACCTATACCATGCGCGAATATCCCGAGGAGGGAATGACTCTGCGCTATTTCGTCAACTCCACTGATGAAGACCAAACGGCAACGATTGCCTGCGGCGGCCGGGTGGTGGATCTCGTGACGGGCGATATGACGCCGTTTGGCGGCAAGCACATCTTCCCAAAATGGAGCAGCTTGCTGATCCTGGACGACGGCACGCCTCCCGTTCTTGCAGAGAATCCGCCTATGCGAAAGCCGATCGATCTTGGCGGTGAATGGCGGGTGGCGGATCGCACCGAAAACGCCTTGACGCTGGATCGGTGTGACTATTGGTTTGACGGCGTACTGCAGGAGGAAAACGGCTATATTCTCAACGTAGGCTCGCGCGCGTTGGCGCTTGCGCGCCCCGTGGAGGTGCGCTGTCGATTTACCGTGCAGGCTGAATATCTGCCCGAGCAGGTGTATCTCGCTTGTGAAACGCCCGGAATCTTTGATATTACCGTCAACGGCATCCTTGTGGATGTTGAAAGACGAAGCGGTTATTTCCGCGATCGCGCCTTTGAGAAGCTGGACGTATCCGGACTGCTTCGCTGGGGAGAGAACGTGATCGAAACGCGCGTCCGATTTGCCCAATCCGACGCGGTGTACGAGAGCATGAAAAAGGCCGGGCGCTTTGAGAGCGAGAAGAATAAGCTGACCTTCGATATGGAGATCGAGGCCATGTATCTCGTTGGAGAGTTTGGCGTTCGGACGCAGGGAACGTACGAGGAGGTGGCGCATGATGCCGCTTTCTTTGACGGAACGTTTGTCATTACCGCGCCGCCCGAAACGGTATCGCTTTGTCATATTGAACGCCAGGGCTATCCCTTCTTTGCGGGAGAGCTCACGGTCGAGCGGACGCTGACGCTTGACGAGGGTGAGACTGCTCGCGCGCTGGCGTTTGATAAAACGGGCATCAACGCCCTGCGTGTCAACGTCAACGGCCGAGATGCAGGAACGCTTCTGTGGCGGCCGTATGCCTTGGAGCTTTCGCCATATCTGCACGCAGGAGAAAACGTCATTCGTTTGACGCTGGTCAATAATCTGCGTAACCTTTTGGGGCCACATCACCATACGGGCGGCGAGCTTTTTGCGGTCGGTCCCGGTCATTTCTACAAGGAGCCCTGCATCTGGACGGGCTATCGTCCCGTGGGCTATACCGATAAATACTGCTTCGTTCATACGAGCATATACAATAAGGAAAGAGAAACGATATGAAACTGCAATTGGTAGCAACCTGCCTTTTTGGCCTTGAAAAGCTGCTGGGCGAGGAGATCGACGCGCTGGGGCTCAAGAGGATCGAGACCATGGACGGTCGCGTGATATTTGAGGGCGAGGAGGGGGATATTCCCCGCGCCAATATTGCTCTGCGCTGTGCCGAGCGTGTCTTTGTGCTCATGGGGCGTTTCCACGCCGAGAATTTCGATCAGCTGTACGAGGGCACGCGCGCTCTGGCTTGGGAGGAGTGGATCGGCAAGGACGATGCGTTTCCCATCAGCGGGCACAGTATTAAAAGCAGACTTACTTCTATCCCTGCCTGCCAGAAGATCGTCAATCGCGCCGTGGTCGACGCGCTGTCGGCCAAGTACGGCATCAAGTGGTTCGAGCAGGACAGCGGTGTGACCTATTCGGTCGAGTTTTTCTTGCTCAAGGACGAGGCCATGCTGCTCATCGACACTTCGGGCATGGCGCTTCACAAGCGCGGCTACCGCCCTCATGCGGGCGTGGCTCCCTTGCGCGAGACGCTGGCGGCGGCCATCGCTCTGACGGCCCGTCCCCGCGCGGACGTGCTGTTCTGGGATCCCTTTTGTGGATCGGGCACGATCGCCATTGAGACGGCCATGATCCTCCAAAATCGCGCGCCCGGCCTGAACCGTTCCTTTGCGGGTGAGAGCTTTGCCCGCCTGCCGTCGCCCCTTTGGGAGAGCGCGCGTGAGGCGGCTCGCGCGGCCATCGTAACGGACAACGGCTGTGAGGTTTGGGCGTCGGACATTGACGAGGACATGACGGATATGACCTACGACTGCGCCGTGCGTGCGGGCGTGGAGGACGTGATGAACATTTTCACAGCCGACGCGCGCTTGATCGAAAAGCCCGACCGACGCGGCACCATTCTGTGCAATCCCCCCTACGGTGAGAGGTTGATGACCGAAACCGAGGTCGCAGAGCTGTATCGGGCCATGGGTAAACGGTTTGCGACGTTTGAGCCCTGGCAGATCTACGTGCTGACCTCCTGCGAGAGCTTTGAGCGGCTGTACGGTCGCCGCGCCGATAAAACGCGCAAGCTGTATAACGGTATGCTGCCCTGCTATCTGTATCAGTTCTTCCGCCCTGTGAGCACGCAGAACGTCAAGTTCCCCCCGAAAAAGACAAACGAATATCGAAAATTCAAGCATTGAAGTAAGCGGCAGAGCCTTTATCGGCTCTGCCGCTTTGTGCATTTTGCCCTCGCTTTTGTGTAATCGTACGAAAAATGAAAAAATGCGCAATAAGGGTACACGCAGGGAAATTTTTTTGGTATAATGGGGCTGATGGAAAAGGGAAACCCCACTTGCGGTTTTCCCCTCTTTGGAAACCGCAAACTTTTGAAAAAGCTTGATCAAAACTTTTCTCAAAGGCAACCTAACTTTTCGGCAGAGCGAGTGGGAGGGGACCCACGAGCTTGCGATAGTACCTATCGAATAACGAACAAACTTACCCATTTATCCAATATATTTTTTGAAAGTTTTTGGGGTTCCAAGGGGACTTTTTTCAAAAAGTCCCCTTGGTCGCCGAAGGCACACAACCAAAGGAGGTACCTATGGAACAGATCAAGATTACCAAGGACGGCAAGACGATGCGTTACATACCGGGCGGCAAATACGTCATGGGCTCGGAGCGCGGTTATGCGGAGGAGAAGCCCTTGCACGAGGTCGAGGTTGCGCCCTTTTACATGGACGAAAAGCCCGTAACCAACGGCGAGTTCCGCGCTTATTGCGACGCGGTCGGTCGCGGCTATCCCGGCTCGCCCCGCTGGAGCAGCATGCCCGATTATTTCATCAACTACCCCGACTATCCCGTTGTCAACGTCTCCTGGGGCGAGGCGGCCGCCTACGCCAGATGGGCAGGAAAGCGTCTTCCCACCGAGCAGGAATGGGAATATGCCGCCGCGGGCGGTCTGGATCATCCTACGTACCCCTGGGGCGAGGGTGATCCCGACGGAAAAATTGTGAATTTTGCCGATAAATGTAGTGAATTTGAGTGGCGTGACAGCGCCCAGAACGACGGCTATCAGTACACCTCGCCCGTCGGCAACTACGCCCCCAACGGCTACGGCCTTTACGACATGGCGGGCAACGTGTTCGAATGGGTGGAGGACTGGTTCTTCCCCTATACCGACAAGACGCACGATACCGAAGCATTTAAGGACGGCTGGGGCGGCAACAAAGTCTGCCGCGGTGGCTGTTACCACTCGCCGAAAAAGGATCTGCGCATCGCCCGTCGCCGTCAGGTGCTGGGCGGCGGCTCCAACGCCTCGGTCGGCTTCCGTTGCGTGTGCGATATGGAAGGCGTCGTCCACGTGGAAAAGGACCGCGTCGTTCATAAGCGCTCGGCGGATGGCTGGGATGAAAAGCTGGACGCCATGCGCGTGACCATCCCCGAGGGACAGGAGCTGTGTATCGGCATTGGCACGGTGGCCGATCCCACCCAGCTGCGCCGTCTGCGTAACATGGGAGTGACGTCTGTCGAGCAGTACGTCACCTGGGAGACCTGCGAAAATAAGGGCGAGGGTCAGTGGGACTTCTCACACTGGGACCGCGAGGTTGAAAAGATCCGCGAAGCAGGGCTGAAGTGGTTGCCCTTCCTGATCGCGGGTCCTGCCTACTCACTGCCCGACTGGTACCGCGCGTCGCGCGACTTTGAGGGTTTGCGTTGTCTGGAACATAATATCGAGAGTAAGATCCAGACCTTCTGGGATAAGCATTTTTACGATTATATCGACCGTTTCCTCGCCGCCTTTGCCGATCACTACCGCGACCACGAGATCTTCGAGGGCCTTCTGTTCGGTATCACGGGCGACTTCGGCGAGGCCATTGTGTCGGTATGGCACGGCAACTGGCCGACGAATATTCCCGGCTTGTATCACGCCCACGGCGGATACTGGTGCGGCGACCGCTTTGCCCGCGCCGATTTCAAGAGATTTGCCGAGCAAAAGTACGGTACGACCGAGGCGCTCAACGCCTCGTGGGGCACGAGCTACGCCGCCTTTGGCGCGGTGGATTTCCCGCCCATTGAGTCGGGCCCTGAAAACTTCCGCATCGACGAGTGCACCGGCCCCGGCTATTTCGCTCCCAAGTGCGTGGCTGACCGCCGCCGCTGGATCGATTTTATCGACTGGTACCGCGCTTCCATGACGGAGTACGCTTCTTTCTGGATGAAGACGGCGCGCAAATATTTCCCCGACGTCGAGCTGTATCTCTGCACGGGCGGCGGCGCCGAGCCTTGGCACGCCTCCGAGTTTGCCCAGCAGTGTAAGGTGTGCGCCGAGGTGGGCGGCGGTGTCCGCATCACCAACGAGGCCTCCAACTACGGCGCGAATTTCGTCGTCACCAACTGGGTGGCGACCGCCTCTAATCACTACGGTGGCCACTTCAGCTTTGAGCCTGCAGGGCAGGTGACCGAGCGGGGCGTGGTCTGCCGTGTGTATAACGCCGCGGCTACGGGTGCCAAGTCGCTTCACTATTACAGTGACAATATCCTTGGCAACGAGGAGCGCGCCACCAACTTTGCCGATAACGTCCATCTTCTGCGCGAGGGCGGCGTGCGCCGCGATATTGGTCTTCTGTATCCCGACACGCCTATGGTGCTGGATACCTACCGCATGGGCCAGATGCACGGCTCGTTTGCCCTGATGCGCGACTATACCGACTATGCCTACGCCTGCGACCTGACCATCGCGGACGGTATTCTGGACGGTCTGCGTGCGCTGGTCATCACCATGGACGGCTACTATAAGACGGCAACGCTGAAGGCTATCCGCGCGTTCGTCGAGGGCGGCGGCCTGCTCGTCGGTATCAACCTGAACGAGCTGCGCGATCTTGACGGCGACGAGGACTACCTGACCATCCTCTTTGGCGAGGACGCCAAGGGACAGACGCTGGGGCGCGGCAAGACGCTGCTGATCAAAGGCCAGATGGGCGGGCGCGCGACCGAGACCAACACCTCCTCCAGCTTCAAGCTTAAGAATACCCCCGAGCATCTGCGCGCCATGCAGATCGAGGTGGCCGACGTGATGACCGCCTTCTTTGCCGACAAAGGACTGTACGTGTCCGACGGCCAGATGGACGGCGTTTATACCGCCGAGAAATACGGCAAGCTGATGACCATGAACTATGCGGGACACGACGTGGAGCGCACCTTCACCCGCCCCGACGGCACGACGTTTGATACGACCGTGGCCGACCTGACCATCGTGGAATACGATATTTGATCAAAACGCAAGGAGAGAATAACATGAACGCAAAAAAACTCGGCTTTGGTCTAATGCGCCTGCCGCTGACCGATCCCAACGATGCCAAAAGCATTGACATCGATCTGACCTGCAAGATGGTCGACGCCTTCATTGAGAGAGGATTTACCTATTTTGACACCGCCTGGATGTATTGTGGACACGAGAGCGAGAACGCCACCCGCAAGGTGCTGGTCGAGCGCTATCCCCGTGACAGCTACACGCTGGCGACCAAGCTGCACGCGGCCTACATCAAGTGCGAGGACGACCGCGACCGTATCTTCAACGAGCAGCTTGCCAAGACGGGTGTGGAGTACTTCGACTACTATCTGCTGCACGATTTGCGCGTGTCGCACTACCAGATCTACAAGGATCTGCACTGCTTTGAGTGGCTGCGCGAGAAAAAGGCCAAGGGATTGGTCAAGCACATGGGCTTTTCCTTCCACGATACCGCCGAGGTGCTCGATCAGATCCTGACCGAGCAGCCCGACATGGAGTTCGTCCAGCTTCAGATCAACTATCTGGACTGGGAGAGCGAGAGCGTGCAGTCGCGCAAGTGCTATGAAGTCGCTCGTAAGCACAACGTCCCCATCATCGTCATGGAGCCCGTCAAGGGCGGAACGCTGGCCAACGTGCCTCCCGCCGTCAAGGGACTGTTCAAGTCCCAAAATCCCGAGATGTCGGTGCCGTCCTGGGCCATCCGCTTCGTCGCGGGTCTGCCCGGCGTTATGATGGTGCTCTCGGGCATGAGCAATATGGAGCAGCTGCTTGACAACACCTCCTATATGCAGGAGTTTGAGCCGCTGACGCTGGACGAGCAGACGCTGGTGCATCGCGCCGCCAGCCTGATCCGCTCCGAGATTGCCATTCCCTGCACGGGATGCGCCTATTGCGTGGACGGTTGCCCCATGAATATTGCCATCCCCCAGTACTTTGCGCTGTATAATACGGCCAAGGTCGCCGAGGACGATGCCTCCATCGACAAGAAGTACGCCAAGCTGACCGAAACCTTCGGCCGTGCGAGCGAGTGCATCGGATGCGCGCAATGCGAGGGCGTTTGCCCCCAGCAGCTGCCCATCGTGGAGCATCTGAAGAAGGTCGCGGAGAAGTTTGAATAAACGACACAACAAAAGGGCGAGGAATTTCCTCGCCCTTTTTGCGTGCTGTTATTCATTGTCCAACTTGTTGAGATACGCCATGCATCTTGCCACTTCCTCAATGCCCGTGGGCTGGCAGGTCTCGCTCTCGACGACCATGGCGAGGCCGTGCGCGATGGCGTAGTCGCGGACAACGGCAACGGGAGCCGTTCCCTCGCCAAGCGCCATACCGTGACCGTCCGAGTAGCCGTCCTTGAGGTGGATGACACGGACGCGGTCGCCCAGACGCTCAAGCAGTGCGACGGGATCAAGCCCTGCTACGTAGGCCCAGTAGGTGTCGATCTCAAACTCGACCTGCGTGCGCTCCTCCAGCTCCTTGTGGATGAGGGCACCGTAGCCGGTTTCGATAAACTCGTGCGAGTGGTTGTGATAGCCCAGCGCGATGCCTGTCGCGGCGAGCTTGGGCTGTGCCTCGTTGATGAGCGCGATCAGATCGTCCAGCTTTTCGCGAGTGGAAAGATCTGCGCCGGGAATGATGATGTTCTTGTTGCCGATGGTCTTGTGGTAGGCGATGGTCTCGTCGATGTGCTCGGCGGTCAGCTCCTGCCAGCCCGTGTGGGTGCCGCTGACGGTCAAGCCGTAGGTGTCAAGCATTGCCTTGACCTTGTCGGCGCTATGTCCGAAAAAGCCGGCAAACTCGACGAAACGATAGCCGAGCGTGGCCACCTTGGCCAGTGCGCCCTCCAGGTCCTCTCCCGTGATGTCGCGAACGCTGTAAAGCTGTAATCCGTATTCCATGATGCTTCTCCTTATGTTTTAATATGACGTGTCACGCTCTGTCGACCGTGACGACGGTATTGTACGATGGATCGATCTGCTTGACGAGGTGGTCAATATCGCGCTTGAGCGCCGATGCGTCGATCGTCATTTCAAACGGAATGACGACGTCGAAGATGAGATTGGAGTGCGTGTGGCCGATGACCATGCGGAAGTCGTGCATGGACAGGCGTTCGTCGATGTTTTTGAGTAGCACCGTAATCTTTTCGCGCACCTCGGTCACGATGGGGTCGTTTGTCACGATGGGATCCATGTGAATGGTCGCGTGAATGCCCGCGTCGGTGAACAGCTGTTTTTCCATGCGGTCGATGGCGTCGTGCATGTCAAAGACGTTGGCCGAGCCGTCTACCTCAACGTGAAGCGAGGCCATGGTCGTGCCTGGGCCGTAGCTGTGAACGGCCATGTCGTGAATGCCCAGCGTCTCGGGATAGGACTCGACGATGCGGCGGATCTCCTCGACCGTCTCGGGTGCGGGAGCGCCGCCGAGGATGGAATTTTTGGTATCGTTCAGAATGCGAACGCCTGCCACGGCGATCAGGATGGCAACGATGATGCCCATATAGGCGTCGGGATCAAAGTCCGTGAAGTGGTAGACCAGCGTGGCGATCAGCACGGCGAAGGTCGCACCTGCGTCGGACAGGCTGTCCGTCATGGTCGCGCGCAGTACCTCGGAGTCGATCTTTTTGCCGATGCGGCGGTTGAACAGCCCCAGCCACAGCTTGACGAGAATGGAGGCGGCCAGCACCCCGACCGACACCCAGCGGAATTCGGTCGCTACGGGATGAATGATCTTGTCGATCGAATCCATGAGCAGCTGGTAGGCGATGATAAGAATGGACATCGCAACGATCATGGAGGCGACGTACTCGATGCGGGCGTGACCGAAGGGATGGTCGCGGTCAGCAGGCTTGGCCGCGATGCGGAAGCTGATCAGCGACACGATCTGGGAGGCCGCGTCGGTCAGATTATTGATGGCGTCCGCCCGAATGGCGACCGAGCCGCTGATCGTGCCGACTAAGAATTTGCCGACGAAAAGCAAAATATTAAGTACGATTCCCACGATGGCGCTGAGCGTGCCATAGGCACTGCGCACGCGGGGATCCTTGACCTTGTCCGAGTTTTTGACAAAGATACGACATAAAAGTTCCGTCAAATCATTCACCGTCCGTTTCTAAAAAATCAAAATCTGAAATACAAAAATGGGTTATACGAGGAGTCGACGAGATAGGCCGTGCAAAGCAAAAGACCAACGGCACAAAGAGCGACTGACACCCATGCCGTCACGCGGCTTTTTTCATACGCGCGCCAAAACAGCTTTTTGGGCAGCGGCGTCATGCCGACGATGCAAATAGTAAGCAGAGGCAGATTGCGAAGCAACTCGTAGCCCGTCACGCCGCCAAAGAATCCTGCGCCGCCCCGGGCGAACATCACGCCGAGATAATTCATTGCGGCTGTGCCCGAAAGCGTGGGGAGCGAGCCGTCGAAGACAAAGATATAAAAGCTGAATACGACGCACAAAAGCGTCCAGATATGCCCGACGGCGCGTGGAAACTTGTCAAGCAGCTTGCCAAGGAAGAGGCGTTCGGCGGCAAGCAGGACGAAGAAATACAGTCCCCACAAAATAAAGTTCCAGTTGGCGCCGTGCCAAAGGCCCGTCAGCGCCCAGACGATGAGCAGATTGAGATAGGTGCGTCCCGCGCCGCGGCGGTTGCCGCCAAGGGGAATATACACGTACTCGCGGAACCAGGTGGACAGCGTGATGTGCCAGCGCCGCCAATAGTCCGAGACGGAGCGGGCGGTCATGGGATAGAAAAAGTTTTCGGGAAAGCGGAAGCCGAACATACGCCCAAGGCCGATGGCCATGTCGCTGTAGCCCGAGAAATCGAAATAGATCTGAATGGTAAAGCAGATCACGCCAAACCAAGCCCCGACGACCGTCTGCTGCTCGGTCGGCGTGTCGCGCATAGCCGCCCAAAGTGCGCCTGCCGCGTTGGCCAGCAGGACCTTTTTACAAAGGCCGCAGATAAACGTCCGCGCGCCGCTTGCCGCGTCAAGCAGCGTGTGCGTGCGGTCGGTCAGCTGCTGATCCACGTCGCTGTAGCGCACGATGGGGCCCGCGATCAGCTGAGGAAACAGCGTGACGTAGGTGCCAAAGGCGACGGGATCTTTTTGTGCCTTGACTTCGCGGCGGTAGACGTCGATGACGTAGGACAGCGCCTGAAAGGTGTAAAAGGAAATGCCGATGGGCAAGGGAACGGAAAAGGTGGGCAGGGAGGACAGGGCGGGTATGCAGCGCAGATTGTCCAGCACGAAGCCGCTGTACTTGAAAAAGGCGAGAAGGGCGAGGTTGATGACGATGGCCGTAATCAGCCAGGCGCGGCGCCCCTTGTCCGTCTCGGCACGCTCAATGAGCAGGCCCGCCGCGTAGTCGACAAGAATGGTAAACACCATCAAAAAGACGTAGACGGGCTCGCCCCAGCCGTAGAAGACGAGGCTGACGACGAGCAGAACGGGATTGCGCCAGCGAAGCGGCAGGGTGAAGTAGAGCAGCAGCGTCAGCGGCAGAAACAGATATAAAAATTCCAGCGATGAAAACAGCATGCTACTCCTCCTTTCGCTTACTATCGAGAGCAGGGGCGACCCTCGGCCGCCCTGCGTTTTTCGTTATGTAGATGGATCAGTGCCAGTATTTGCGGTCCAGACTGCGAAGCTGAATGGCTTGGGCGATATGCTCCTCGCGGATGATGTCCGAGGCGTCAAGATCGGCAATGGTGCGTGCCACGCGCAAAATACGGTCGTGTCCGCGGGCACTCAGTCCAAGGCGCTCGTAGGCCTGCTTGAGAAGCACCATCGCGCCGTCCGTCGTGCGGCAGTAGCGGTGGATGCCTGCGGGATCGAGCTGGGCGTTGCAGCGAGGCATCGCTCCGTCCGCCTCCATGCGCTCTCGGGCAAACTGACGCGCCTTGATGACGCGGGCGCGGATGGTTGCGGAGGACTCTGCGTGCGGGTCCTCGGCCGAGATCTCGTCAAAGGAGAGCGAGGGAAGCTCGATTTGAATATCCATGCGGTCGAGCATCGGTCCGCTGACGCCCGACAGATAGCGGGACACGTCGCCTGCGCGGCAGGTGCATTTGCGATTGGGATGACCGAAATAGCCACAGCGGCAGGGATTCATGGCCGCCACCAGCATAAAGGCGCTGGGAAAGGTCACGCGTCCGCTGGCACGGGTGATGGTCACCTGCAGATCCTCCAGCGGCTGACGCAGCGCGTCGGTCACCTGCTTGGGAAACTCGGGCAGCTCGTCCAAAAACAGCACGCCGTTGTGGGCAAGCGAGATCTCACCCGGCGCGGGGTTGGCACCGCCGCCGACCAGGCTGACCGCGCTCATGGTGTGGTGGGGCGAGCGGAAGGGACGGCGCATGACCAGGGAATGTCCGTCGGGCAAGATCCCCGAAACGGAGTGAATTTTCGTCGTAACAAGAGCCTCCTCGAAGGTCAGAGGCGGCAAAATGGAGGGCAGTCGCTTGGCCAGCATGGACTTGCCCGTGCCGGGAGGGCCGATGAGCAAGACGTTATGACCGCCTGCCGCGGCGATCTCAAGTGCGCGCTTGGCCATGGCCTGACCGCGCACGTCGGCAAAATCCAGCCCTGCGTAGGTCTCGGTGTCGGTTACCGTTTCGCTGACCGTCATGGGCGAGATGGGCTTGCGACCGCTCAAATGGTCCAGCAGCGCCGCCATGCTCTCAACGCCGTAGACCTCGATGCCGCGAACGGCGGCCGCTTCGGCGGCGTTTTCCAGGGGCACGTACACGCGGCGAAAGCCTGCGTCGCGCGCGGCGGCACACATGCAAAGCACACCGCGAACGCCGCGCAATTTCCCCGACAGCGACAGCTCGCCGATAAAGCAGCAATCGTCCAGCTTGGTATCGCGGTGGATGGCACCGACGGCGTGCAGAATGCCCGTCAGGATGGCAAGGTCAAAGCCCGAGCCCTCCTTGCGGCGGTCGGCAGGGGCGAGATTGACCATCAGCGAGGTCTCGGGAAAGCGCAGACCGCTGTTTTCGCACGCGGTGCGCACACGCTCCTTGGCCTCCTTGACGGCCATGTCGGGCAGACCGACCAGCTCAAAGGAGGGAAGATTGGGGCGCGCGTCGACCTCGACCGTGACGGGAAACCCGT
>SVRN01000005.1 GCA_015064805.1 Oscillospiraceae bacterium | reverse complement strand
CAACAGTATTCGAAGACATCCGGCAAGGCTTACAACAAGCCATCGAATACGAGCAAATGCAACACGAAAAGCCACAGCTCAAGCCAAAGGAGGTTGAAAATGGTTTACATAACAGGTGATATTCATGAAAACATCTTTACTTTGAATCCAAAAGCAAAGCAGGAACTTACCGAAGCACTTACTTATTGGGAATACCATCACAAGTTGAAAAGCAAACAGTCTTCGATCAGAAGCAACGCAAGATACAATCAGGTGGCAAAAGAATACGTTCTTGATTTAGCCACTATTCAGGATTTGATTTGACAAAATCAGGGCTGGAAGATTGCTTCCCGGGTCCACCGTGGATGTGGATGTTCCGCATCATTATGAGGTCAAATCTATAACCGCAGTAAGCAAAGAAAAGGCGAAATGGCGATGTCATCTATTTCGGTTGCGAGCAAAAATCGCACAAATATAGCCCCAGCACAAGAAACATTAAAAATTCGGCTCAAAATTTCTCAAAAAAGCCTTAAAACCCTTATAAAATCTACATTTTGGGCATGTCATCTATTTCGGTCGTTAATCACATAAAACAAAAAGAGTGGTTTACCACTCTTTTTTGTTTTATAGATGAGTATAAAGCATGAGAACCTACGCAAATCCGTAAGGATTTGCAAGTTTTGCGCGAAATGTTCTAACGATATCAGCTGTATTTTTGCGCAAAACGGGTTCTGAATCCGTATGTTTAGCGCCGCGGAATTAGGTTCGCATTCGAGCCGAAAGCCGTCGGGGTGCTTGCACACCAGCGGCTCGGCGAAGAATTCTCGTTTTGCAAAGCAAAACGAGTACCCTAGTACCCCGGCCAAGTCGCACTTTACAATTAAATAAAACCATGATATAATAATGTAAGAAAGGCGGTGCGGATATGAGCTGGAACGACTTTTATAAATCCATTCAAGAAGCGTATCATATAGAAGATGAATCTACGGTAATCAAAGTACTGCTGGACGATGTTTATGAGATAACAACGGAAGCTTTGTTTTACAAGAGAGGATATTTGGATAAGAAAAGGATTGATCTGAGCGAGTGCGCGCGCAATTTCGATCTGGCACAAGGCATATCGCCCGGGCAGCGTGAGGGCAGTCTAACATGCGTCGGCGGCCGATGCTTTCCTTTTTTTGAATTTTTTACCGCAGAAAATCATACAAGATTTTACATACCTTTAAAAGAAACAGCATTCACACGATTTTTGAAAGGATTGAGGTTGGATCCGTATAGAAAAGAGCGTTCAAAATTTCATGCTTTTCAAAAAAAGCTGAATGATTTAGGGTTTACTACGCTTGATTTAACGTAAACTGCCGCTATATTTAAGACCATATCATGGAGAACATAAAAATTGATACCTGATAAAAAGAGAGTGGCCCAAGCCACTCTCTTTCCTTTTACGCATTTTCTTTTTTACCAAAATACCGCTTCATTACCAGCAGCAACGCCACGCCGAGAATGGGAAACAGCGCCGAGAGGAGCATGCCCGTCTTCATGCCGAGCTGCTCGGGCGTGATGCCAAGCGTTGGGCTCATGCTCTGTGCCCAAGAGCTGACGGACACCGTGTCAACGATAATACCCATGGCCTGCGGCGCGATCGACGCGCCAAAGTCGCCGCCTGCCGCCATCAGCGCGTAGGCCACAATGCCGGGGTTGGGCAGCTTTTCTTCCATGAGAATGAGGGTGCCGGGCCAGAGCATCGAGGTGCAAAGACCGGTCAGTACGCAGGCGATCAAAGCCACAAGGGGAATATTGCAAAGTCCCGCCGTCAGATAGCACACGACAGCGCCCATCATACCGGCGAGCAGAACGCCCATGATGTTGCGTCCAAATTTGGCGTACAGCGTGCGTCCAAAGCCGAGCAAAAGGGCAAACAAGGCCATGCCGAATACGTCGCCGATCACCTTGGCGACCTGCAGCGCGGTTTCCATGTAGCCCGAGATCCAGTTGGTCATGACGTTCTCGGCGGCACTGCCAAGGAAAATGCAGGCCACGCACAGCGCCATGCCGATACCGCGCTTTTTGGCGGCGGAGGGGGTGGCATTGTCGTTGTGTGACACACTGACAGGGGGCATGGGAGAGAGGCAAAACAGCAGGCAGGCGATCAGAGGCAAAAGAGCGAAGAACAGCGTCAGGTAGGTCCAGTTGTGCGTGCCGCACAGTCGCAAAAAGACCGTGCTGATGATGACCACGCTGAGCACGCCCCAGGCGTAAAGGGAGTGAAGCAGGCTCATATCCTTCTCGGGATGCTCCGAGGGAATGGCGGCCACCACGGGGCTGATCAGCACCTCGCAAAGACCCGCCGCGACGGAGAACAGCACCGTGCCCGTCAAAAGCCCTGCGTAGGCGTATTGGGGGAACAGCCACGGAACGAGCGCGTAGACGAGCAGACCCGCCGAGGTCAGAAGCGGCATGGCGCGCACCGTGTTTTTGATATTGAAATATTTGGTGAAGAAGCTGAAAATGAGGTCGACCGTCAGCTGGGTGCAGAAATTGACGCAGACCAGCGTGCCGAGCAGGGTGTAGGAGATGCCGTACATCTCGCGGAAGGTCATAAACAAAAGGGGCGGCAGGCTGAAGACGGACGACATCGCAAGATAGGCGAAAAAGCAGGCCCGTTTGGTGCGGGTGTAATTTGGCGTTGGCATGGCACACCTCGGAATAATGATGATATGGGGAGTATACCACAGATTGCCCGTTTTGTCAACCGATAGAAAAGAAAACGAAAAAATCACTCGCGGCTTTCTCTGTTGTCCTTAACGGAGAAATTGAAGGCACAGAGAGTCGGCAGAGAAAACACTTGTTTTCTCTGCCGATTTGTGATATAATGGAAGCGATAAAACTTTGGAGGAGTAAGTATGTCGCTTGATTACAACGAAAAGAATATTACTCTTGCAAAAAATCTTCGTAAAAATGCAACACCGCAGGAAAAACATTTGTGGTATGATTTCCTATCAAAATATGAAATCAGATTTCAAAGGCAAAAAGCCATAGACAGTTTCATTGCGGATTTTTACTGCCATAAAGCCAAACTGATCATAGAAATTGATGGGTCACAGCATTATACCGAAGAAGGCAGACAAAAGGATGAATTTCGCACGGAAATACTTGAAGGGTATGATCTGAAGGTCATACGGTTTACAAACCGTCAAATCAACACAAACTTTTCGGGTGTCTGCGAGTATATCGATGCCGCCGTAAAAGCCTCCCTCCGAGAGGGAGGGGGACCGCGTTAGCGGTGGAAGGAGCCTGCGCGACTTTGGGTTTGAATTAGCTTTATTGTAACGTGCTCTCCCTCAGTCGCCTACGGCGCCAGCTCCCTCCCGGAGGGAGCCTTTGATACGTGCTACCTTAGGGGTATGGGCTTTGCCCGAAGCCCGCGTTGCTTGCAACGCTGTAATACAAAGGCGAAACTTGCGATAAAAATATCAAGGAGCAACGAGATGATGTCCCAAAAGATTACAACTTTGATAATCGATATGTACGGAGTAATATTATTAGACAGAACAGGAAACTTTGTTCCTTATACGTATGAACACTTCGATGTATCGGAACATGGACGAATAAAGGATTTGCTTGAAAATCAAAAATTGTTTACAAAAGCAGGATTAGGTCATATAAGTTCATATGAATTCCTTTCTAAATTGGGTTACAAAGACCCTGGATATCATATGAAAAACTATATCGAAAATTATCTTTCTTTTGACAAATCGTTTGTTTTATTTGCAGAAAAATATTATAAACAATATGATTTTGTTTTATTGTCTACGGATGTATCGGAGTGGAGTAGATATATTACCGAATATTATGGCATTGACAAGTATTTCAAATACAGAATAATCAGTGGAGATGTGCATTACAGAAAACCTGATCCTCAAATATACCGTATTGCGTTAAAACAAATACAAGCATCAGCAGACGAATGCCTTTTTGTAGATGATAGCATTGCTAATATTTTATCTGCCCAAATGCTTGGAATACCCTCTATTCTCTTTAACAGATATAACGAGCAATATTCAGGAGAACAAGTGGATTCGTTTGATGATTTGAACATAAAACTTCAACATCCTTAAAAAGAGGACCCCGACAGACTTGAAATCTGTCGGGGCTAATTATTTGTTTACTGCAGAGCAAATCTGTAATATTGTGATTTCTCCGATAAGAACATCACGCTTTTGCCGCAAGTGATTTTTTTGTTTAAGTATTACTCTTCGTCGTACTTCTTTTCAACGAATTCGTTAACCTTTTTGATCTCTTCCTCGGTCTGGCCGATGTACTGAGCGATCAGAGACTGGATATCAGAGGTACCCTCGTTGCACAGACGCAGCAGCTTATCCTGCAGGCCTGCGGGATCATCCCAGTACTGACCGGGGTCATACGAACGAGTCTCAAAGATAATCTCCAAGCTTCTCTTAGCCTCAGCGGTCTTAGCAGCACGGCCGTACAGAATGGTATCGTACAGAACGGGCGTTACTTCATAGTAGCCCTCGTAGCTCAGAACCTCAAGGATAACGGCAGACATCTCGGGATTAGCCGTAGCGGCGGGAATACCCAGAACGCAGTCGTGGTGTACCCAAACCAGCGAGGAGTAGTTCTCCTGCTCTTCGGTCAGCTTAGGCATGGGGAGAATACCGTAGTCGGTGTTCATGTTACGCAGCTTGGTAACGGCGGTCTTAACGCAAGACGCGGTTTTGAACAGAGCGCGGTCGATTGTGAAGATATCTTCAACGTCCTCACCGCCAACCAGCTTGTTGTCGATGCGGTTGGTGTTCCAGTCAGCGTAGTGGAAATCCTCGTGAATGTCGATCAGGATGGTGATGGATTCATCCGTTTCACCCAGATCGTAAACAACGAAGCCGTCCTCGTCGATGTGAGCATAGAGGAAGCCCAGTGCGTTGTACAGCATGTGGGTATCGTCGTCAGAGCCCTGTACGCCCCACATATCCTCAACGGAGTCCATCAGGTCGTTGCCGTCCGTAGACGAACCAACGGTCTCAGCGGCTTCGAGCATAGCCTCCCAAGTCCATGTGCCATCCTCGACCATAGCGTAGAAATCGTCCAGGCCGTGGTCCTCAGCGATGGAGGGATTGAAGTACATAGCGGTGGTAGCACCCTTGTCGCGCAGCAGCATTTCGGTTGCGCAAACGTACAGTGACTCACCCAGTGTGTAGGAGGCAACGGCATCCTGAACCCACCAGGGCTGCTCGGTGTGCAGAATGTTCTGGTCCGAGTAGACGTTCATGTCGGTCAGGTACTCGCTGTCAACCAGCTCCCATGCGCCCAGAGAACGGATGGTGAGCAGCTGGATCTCGTTTGCGGAGGTCATGTGGTCAGACTTGACTCTGTCAACGTAACCTGCGTTAACGCCCTTGTATTCAGCGGTAATTTCAACACCGTACTTGTACTCTGCAACGGAGTTACGCTCGAGGATCTGCTTACTGATCAGGTCGCCGTCGTCCATGCTGACGTCGCCCTCTTCCCACGGAATCCAAGCGGTACCTGCCTGGTCTTCCTGGTCAACGGACCACTGAAGAATGTGGAAGGATGCAGCGGTGCCGTTATCGGAGAAGTTATATTCCTCGGGGAACTTCAGCTCGATGCGAACGGGTTCTTGCGGTTTGTTTGGTTCATTCGGATCCTTTTCGTTTTCGTTTGGCTTGTTGGGGGTTTCCGTCTTGCCGGGGTCTTCTTCAGACGGGTTGCAAGCAACCAGACCCACGCATACGGACACAACCATCAGCAGTGCCAGTAAAAGGGATAAAAATTTTTTCATATGAGGCCTCCTAATTAAATTTCGAAGCGTGAATCGCTTCCTACAAAGTCTCAATATATATTTTACCACAATTTTTGAAATTGTCAAGTGGCATTTTGTCGTTTGTGACCAAGAATGGCAAAAATAAGGGTGGTATTTTGGTGTATTTATTAACAGATATTGAAAAACGTGAAAAATGCAAGGAAAATCAAGGGGAAAATTGAGTTTTTTCTATTGACAAAAAAGGGGGAGGATGGTATAATAACGGAGTTAAAAATGAGAATGGTTCTCAATTTTGAGGGCGTGGGAGAGGAAGAGCATCAGCAATTTTTTACTACTTCTTCTACGGCTGGGCGCGGCACGACGCGCCGCGCTGTGCGGCTGAATGCCATTTCTTTGTCATTCCACAAAGAAATGGCGAAAGAAAGGGAACCAAAGGGCCTAATGCCCTTTGGAAACCCGCAACGCGAAAAGTCGTTCCGCTGTCGCTTCACTCATTTTTTCGCGAAGTGTTACATTTTCAGCTTTTGCGTTGGCGTTTTCAATAAAAACGCCAACACGGAAGACGGACGCAACGAGCGAAAGCAAATGCTTTAACTATCTACGACGCGCCCCAGTCAAACGAAATCTCAAACAACAATGATTTCCCACGGAGGTTTCCATGAAAAAACAATACACCACCCCCGCTCGTCGCGCGGTGTTGTCCTTATTCCAATCCTATCCCCACCGCCATTTCACCGCCGAGCAGGTCTGCACGCTCGTCTGTCAGACCAACGAGCAGGGCACCGCGCTGATGGGCAGAAGCACCGTCTACCGCCAGCTCGCTCAGCTTTGCGAGGGCGGCTTGCTCCGTCGCTTCGAGCAGACCGACGGCGCAGGCGGCGCGGTACATACCTACCAGTACGTCGCCCCCGAGCAGGACTGCGAGGCGCATTTTCACCTCAAATGCAGCGTCTGCGGCCGCGTCAGCCATCTGGAGTGCGAGCTGACCGAAACGGTGGCGCAGCATCTGCGCGAGCATCACGGATTTGTCGTCCATTGCGGCGATTCTATTTTGCACGGCGTGTGCCTGGATTGTCAAAACAAGAGAAAGGAGAACGGTGTGTGCAGTAAGCGGTAAGTTGAAAGTCAACTTACACCGTTCCAAAATATTTCTTGTTGCTTTAACAGCAACATTCCGCAAGCGAAACCGAAATATTTTAGAGAACAATGTGCAGACCTAAAAGTGAGCATGGCGTTTTTTGAGTCCTTACTTCATGCAATATTACACGCGATCGAGCATACCTTGCCCCTCGTTCCGTTTTTGTACCTGACCTATCTTGGCATGGAGATGCTGGAGCGTCGCGCAGGCGAGAAGACCGAGCAGGCCATCGCCAAGGCGGGCCGTGCAGGCCCCGTGGTCGGTGCGCTGCTTGGCGTACTGCCCCAGTGCGGCTTTAGTGCCGCGGGTGCGACCTTTTACGCGGGGCGCATCATCAGCACGGGTACGCTGCTGGCCATTTTCTGGTCGACCTCGGACGAAATGCTGCCGCTGCTGATCTCCTCGGGCGCGCCTGCGGGCAAAATACTGACCATTCTGGGCGTTAAGGTCGTCTTTGCCATGCTGGCAGGCCTTGCGGTTGACGCCGTGGCGCGATTGCTCCACAAGGATCACGGGCACGAGCATCACATTGGCGAGATGTGCCGGTCGGGGCATTGCCATTGCGACGACCGCAGTCTTTGGCTGGCGGCCCTCATTCACACCGCCCAGATCGCGCTCAGCGTGTTTGCCGTCAGCGCCCTTCTCAATCTGACGCTCGAGCTGCTGGGTGAGAGCGTGCTGACCGATCTGCTCGGTGCCTCGCCCATGCTGGGCTGCTTGCTCTCGGCGCTGGTCGGACTGATCCCCAACTGCGCTTCGTCCGTGGCCATCACCCAGCTGTATCTGTCTGGCGTGCTGTCGGCGGGCGCGATGCTCTCGGGTCTGCTCGTCGGCGCGGGCGTGGGCATTCTCGTTTTGCTCCGCGTCAATCGCCCGGTCAAGGACAGCCTGCGCGTCATCGGTCTTTTGCTCGCCGTCGGCCTCGTCTTTGGTTTTCTGTTTGATATCAGCGGACTTGGCGAGGTATTGGGAATATAAAAAGAAGAACCGACGATTTTCGCTCCTTCTCATAAGGATGTTTACAAATTGTAGGGACCGGCGTCCTCGACGGTCCGTGACACATAAAAATCGGCAGAGAGATTGTTTTCTCTGCCGATTTGTGTTATAATGGGGTTGGTGATGAAAAATGGACGAACTTAAAAATCGCAAGACCACTCGGTTGAAGGGTGCGGACTATAATCGAAATCAAGCCGTGTTTCTCACGATATGCACGAAAGAAAGACGCTGTATTCTTTCTCGTATTGTAGGGACCGGCGTCCTCGACGGTCCACAAATCGAATTGACAAAATACGGACAAATCGCAGACAAATATATCAATCAGCTCAACGACTTTTACGAAAATCTATCGGTTGAGAGTTATGTAATCATGCCGAATCATATCCATATTATGTTGTGGGTAAAAGGTACGGAAAACGGACCGTCGAGGACGCCGGTCCCTACAGTGCAGAACTCCGTTCCGTCGCGGTTCGTATCTACGTTCAAACGATTTTGTAACAAGGAATACGGCGTGAATATATGGCAATATCGCTCCAATGATCACATCATTCGCAACCGTCAGGACTATGATGAGCATTTGCGATATATCTATGAAAACCCTATGCGGTGGTATTATGACGAATTGTATTCGGAAGAATAGGGTATGGGCTTTGCCCAAAGCCTTTGTAAAACGAAGGCGAAACTGGCAATAAAAAGCAAAGGAGATATATTCATGATAGATAAGGATGATTGGAGATTAAGAGGTCAAGAAGATTATTTATCAGGCAAAGCATTATATTTTCGCAAATGGAAAGCTCCCAAGAAAGAATGGGATCACGATCATTGCGAATTTTGTTGGGAGAAATTTTCCGATTATCCCGACACACTACATGAGGGATATACGACAGAAGATAATTACTATTGGATATGTCCTACTTGTTACAATGATTTCAAAGAAATGTTCAAATGGAAAGAAAATAATCGTCAATAATGGCTAACCCCGACAGATTTTCAAAATCTGTCGGGGTGTTGTGTTTTTTATGCTTTTTTCCGCTTGATCAGCTTTTTGATGCCCCACGCGCCAAGCACCATGATATACGACGCGGCGGAGAAGGCGAGGATATAAATGATGAGGCACCAGGGGAAGGGAACGACGGCCTGCACCGACGAATAGACGGGCAGCGTGCCCTCAAAGTGGGGGCTGATGAAGAACATATTGAAGGTCTCGTCGCCGATGATCCCGCTGTGGAACATGACCTCGTTGAGCAGCGCGGCAATACCGACGGCTGCGGCAAACACGGGAATGGCGCGCAGGATGGTTTTGTGCTCGGTCTTGACGTAGCCTGAGCCGTACAGGTAGATGGCGATGGTCAGCATCGAGCCGTGGCAGATCATGGTCTGGACGTTGACGCCGATCTCACCGATGAAGACGTCGCCCGGATAGAACATGACGCACAGCCCCGCAAACAAAGCGTAGGTGGCAAGATAGGCCATCAGGCTATGATGCACCTTGCCCTTTTTGAAGATGCCCGTCAGCAGGCTGACGTACATGGGCGTGGAGCAGAACTGCCAGGGGAAGGCGTACCATTGAAAGTCCCAGATCAGTCGATTATCTTCAATATAAAAGCTGTAAACGAACATCTTGAAGACCTCGAGCAGGATGACGAGAACGCCCGTGACGAAGACGGCGCGCCTGACGCGTGCGTCGTCGCCCTTTTTGTGCGTCACGCACAAGAGAATGCCTGCGATGATGGATAACGCAAAAAACAGAAGATGGAACCAGCCGTAGCTTTCGGGACGGGGCATTTCCGTCTCGCAGATCTGTTGCAGTTGAACCCAGAAATTCATAAAAACTCCTTTTGGCTTTTGTTGCCTCGGTTGTTTATTTCGGGTGTATTATACTATAAGGAAAAATTTATATCAATAGAAGGAGAGGAATCTTCAAAAATTATTAAGAAAGGGGGAGGGGGAGGGAAGGTTTTAACTACTTTTTCTACAGCCTCACCCTGCGCACCTGCGGTGCGCGCGTTCGGTGTGCCGGTTTTTTATGCTACTTCTTGGCGTTTCCCAAGAAGTAGCCAAGAAGTCAGATTTCGGCAAGCCGAAATCTCTTGTTTGCTTGTTCGCGGTCGCGAACATCGCGCGGGGCGCGGGCGCAAACATTGCGCGCCCGGACGTTCCCCCTTGGATTCCCCTTTTTGTGCCGCGCTACAAAGCATATCAAGAGATAAACATATTTCTCGGTTGTGCTGTGCTTCAAGGCAGCCACCACGCGCGGCAGATATGGGAAGCAAAATGTGTTGCTTTCTTAGTAGGGGAGGGGCTTGCTCCTCCCGTTTAATTGGCGTTTTTCTTCATGGCGGGCGCATATGGAATGCGCCTCTACATTCGTGGAGCGGATGGGGTAGGGGGGACGGAGTCAATTTGCAAAGCAAATTGATGCCGAGTGAAACGAGGAGAGGGCCCCGCCGCTTGCGGTAGCAATTGCCTGGACAGGGGCACTTCCTTCCCCATACAGGGTTAGGAGAAGTTATAAGGGCGAACGCTTCTTTTCCCCTCATTCAAGTTCTTGAGGGGAGTTTGAGGGGAACTTCTCGAAAGAAGTTCCCCTCAACGTACTTTTATTCTTATCAGAACAATCCGGTAATCTTACCATTCTCATCCACGTCGATGCGTTCGGCGGCGGGAGACTTGGGAAGCCCCGGCATGGTCAGGATATCGCCCGTCAGGACGACGATGAAGCCTGCGCCTGCGGAGACCTTGACGTTGCGGACGGTCACGGTAAAGCCCTCGGGAGCGCCCAGCTTGGTCGGATCGTCCGAGAAGCTGTACTGCGTCTTGGCCACGCAAATGGGCAGCTTATCAAAGCCCAGAGCGGTCAGCTGATCGATCTGCTTCTTGGCCGCGGGGGTGATGATAATGCCGTCACCGCCGTAGACCTTCTTGACGACGGCCTCGATCTTGTCGGCAATGGAGCAGTCCAGCTCGTAGGAGAAGGTAAAGTCACCCTGCTCCTCCTCGCAAAGACGCACAACCTCGCACGCCAGCGCTTCGCCGCCCTTGCCGCCCTCGGCCCAAACGGTCGACAGCACGGTGTTGACGCCCAACTCACGGCACTTGGCGATGATGAAGTCGATCTCCGCGTCGGTGTCGGTCGGGAAGCGGTTGACAGCCACCACGCAGGGCAGCTTGTAGACGTTTTTGATGTTGGATACGTGGCGGAGCAGATTGGGAATACCCTTTTCCAGCGCAACCAGATCCTCGTTTACAAGCGCAGTCTTGGGGAGTCCGCCGTGCATCTTGAGGGCACGAACGGTCGCAACGACCACGACGGCGTCGGGGGTCAGCCCTGCCATGCGGCACTTGATGTCCAGGAACTTTTCCGCACCCAGATCCGCGCCAAAGCCTGCCTCGGTGACGGTGTAGTCGCCCATGCGCAGCGCCAGCTTGGTCGCCATGACCGAGTTACAGCCGTGGGCGATGTTGGCAAACGGACCGCCGTGAACGAAGGCGGGCGTGCCCTCCAGCGTCTGTACCAGGTTGGGCTTGAAGGCGTCCTTGAGCAGCGCCGTCATTGCGCCGACAGCCTTGAGGTCGCCTGCCGTGACGGGCTTGTCGTCGTAGGTGTAGCCCACGATGATGCGGGACAGTCTCTCCTTGAGATCGGTGATGGAGGAGGCCAGGCAGAAGACTGCCATGATCTCGGAGGCAACGGTGATGTCAAAGCCGTCCTCGCGGGGCACGCCGTTGGCCTTGCCGCCCATGCCGTCCACGATGAAGCGGAGCTGGCGGTCGTTCATATCGACGCAACGCTTCCAGGTGATCTTGCGGACGTCGATGCCGAGGGCGTTGCCCTGTTGAATGTGGTTATCCAGCATGGCCGCGAGCAGGTTGTTGGCCGCGCCGATGGCGTGGAAGTCGCCGGTAAAGTGCAGATTGATGTCCTCCATGGGAACGACCTGGGCGTATCCGCCGCCGGCCGCGCCGCCCTTAACACCGAACACGGGGCCCAGAGAGGGCTCACGCAGAGCGACGGTGACGTTTTTGCCGATGCGGGACAGACCGTCGGCCAGACCGATGGTGGTGGTCGTTTTACCCTCGCCTGCGGGGGTGGGGGTGATGGCGGTGACGAGAATGAGCTTGCCGTTGGGGCGATCCTCATTCAGAAGAGAAAGGTCGATTTTGGCTTTGTAGTTGCCGTATTGCTCGATGAATTTTTCGTCGACGCCCGCCTTTGCGGCGATGTCGCGGATGTGTTTCATCTGGCAGGATTGGGCGATTTCGATGTCGGAGAGGTATGCCATGGTAGTAGATCCTTTCGAGTGGATTTTGGGGGTTAGCTGAGGTTTTTACAATTTCGTAACCGGCCTCACACAGCGCGATTTCATCGCGCGCGTTCAGTGTGCCGGTTTTTGATGTACTTTCTTTGTCGCTGAACAAAGAAAGTACCAAAGAAATTAGATTTCGGCAAGCCGAAATCGCAAGTTTGCTTGTTCGCAGTCGCGAACATCGCGCAAGCGCGGGCGCAAACATTGCCAGCCCGGACGTTCCCTCCGGGGCCTCCCTTTCCGTGCCGCTCTGCAAAGAGGGCTTAGGAGAAAGACATAAATGTTTATTCTGCATCGCTCGCCATTTTGCTACCACGAGCGGCAGGCGCAGACAGCAAAAGGTTTTGCGGGTTTCTTAAGGGCATTAGGCCCTTAAGTTCACTTTCTTGGTTCGTTCTTTCTTGAATGAGAAAGAATGAACACAAAGACTGTACAGATCAGCGCGCGACGCAGTCGCGCAGTATGATCGTCAAAAGGAAAAGACGTGGAAAATTTAGTTTTCCCTCATCTTTCCCAGCCTTGCCACCACGAGCGGCAGATATGGGGAGCAAAATTTGTTAAAGCAATTCTATTTTTGTGGAGCGAAAGGGGGAGGGGCCCCTAAGCTAGCGGTAGTACCTTTTGAACAGCGCACACTCTTCCCCATACAGGGATAGGAGTAGTTGTTGAGGCGAGCCTTTTCTTTTCCTTCCATTAAAGTTCTTGGGGGGCGTGGGGGACTTCTTTCAAGAAGTCTCCCACATCGTACCCCTCGTACCCCTCGTACTCTTTAATTGTAGATCGGGAACTTCTCGCACAGAGCCTGAACCTCTGCGGTGATGCGATCCTTGCTATTATCAAAGTCACGAATGACGTCGATGATCCAGGAGGCGATGAGCTTCATTTCGGGCTCCTTAAAGCCTCTGGTCGTGACGGCGGGCGTGCCGATGCGCAGGCCGCTGGTAACGAAGGGGCTCTGGGGATCGCCGGGGATGGTGTTCTTGTTGGCGGTGATATGCACCTCGTCAAGGCGATGCTCCAGCTCCTTGCCCGTGATGCCCTCGTCAACGAGGTTGAGCAGCATGAGGTGATTGTCCGTGCCGCCCGAAACGAGCTTGATACCGCCCTCGGTCAGCGCGTCGGCCAGCGCGGCCGCGTTCTTGACGATCTGTTTTTGATATTCCTTGAATTCGTCGGTCAGCGCCTCACCAAACGCCACGGCCTTGGCGGCGATGATGTGCATCAGAGGTCCGCCCTGCGTGCCGGGGAAGACGGCTTTGTCGATCTGCTTTGCCAGCTCCTCGCGGCAAAGGATCATACCGCCTCTGGGACCGCGGAGCGTCTTGTGGGTCGTCGTCGTGACGACGTCAGCGTAGGGCACGGGCGAGGGGTGAACGCCTGCGGCGATCAGACCTGCGATGTGCGCCATGTCGACCATCAGATAGGCGCCTACCTCGTCTGCGATCTCGCGGCAGCGGGGGAAGTCGATGGTTCTGGAGTAGGCGGAGGCTCCCACGACGATCAGCTTGGGCTTGCACTCAAGGGCGATGCGGCGCATTTCGTCGTAGTCGATCATCTCGGTCACGGGATCGACGCCGTAGGGAACGACGTTGAAATACTTACCCGAAATGTTGACGGGCGAGCCGTGGGAGAGGTGACCACCCTGCTGGAGGTTCATACCCATGACGGTGTCGCCGGGCTGAAGCAGAGCGAAGAAGACGGCCAGATTGGCGTTGGCGCCGCTGTGGGGCTGGACGTTGGCGTGCTCGGCGCCGAAGAGCTTGCAAGCTCTCTCGCGGGCGATGTTTTCCACAACGTCAACGCAATAGCAGCCGCCGTAGTAGCGCTTGGAGGGGTAGCCCTCGGCGTATTTGTTGGTGAGGACACCGCCTGCGGCCAAAAGAACGGCCTTCGAGACGATGTTTTCGGATGCGATCAGCTCGATGTTATGCTGCTGACGGGAGAGTTCTGCGTCGCAGGCTTCAAAGACGGCGGGGTCGTAGTTTTTCAGTTCATCAAAAAAGTTCATGGGTATGGTCCTTTCAGGGGGATTTTAGGGGGTATAGCTAAGGTTTTTACAACTTTTTCTACGGCCTCGCCCAGCTTCGCGCGCTCGGTGTGCCGGTTTTTATTGTCCTTTCTTTGTCGCTGAACAAAGAAAGGACCAAAGAAAGTCAGCCAAGACGTTCCCTCTTGGAACTCCCTTGGCATTGCCGCTCTTCAAAGAGGGCTGGGGAGAAAAATATAGAAGTTTTTTCTGCATCTCTCGCCACATAGCCACCACGAGCGGCAGGCGCAGACAGCAAAAGGTTTTGCGGGTTTCTTAAGGGCATTAGGCCCTGATTGAATTTTTATTTTCTGTAGGAAGAATTTTGCTTGCAAAATTCTTCGGGAGCGGGTAACGTAACTTTCCCATAAGCACTGAATTAGATGCCTGCGTTTCTTTCGCCATTTCTTTGTTCAGTGACAAAGAAATGGCATCAAATGCGATACAGCGCGGCGCGAAGCTGTACGCGCGTCTGTAGGAGAAGACGTGGAAAATTTAGTTTTCCCTCATCTCTCCCCGCCTTGCCACCACGAGCGGCAGATATGAGGAGCAAAATTTGTTAAAGCAAGTCTATTTTGATGGAGCGAAAGGGGCAGGGGTTCCCCTGAGCTCGCGGCAGCCGATTTCGCCGTAGGCGAAATCTCTATGGAACAGCGCACGTTCTTCCTCCTACAGGGTTAGAAGAAGTTGTTCCGGCTACGCTCCTTTTTCTTCCAATAAAGTTTTTTGAGGGGGGCAGGGGAACTTTTTTTCAAAAAAGTTCCCCTCGTCCTCTTCGTTCCCCTCGTACCTTCGTTCTTACTTAAAATACTTCACCGCGGCCTCGAACATACGAATATCATACTCGCCGGGGACGTTTTTATACAGGTCGGCGCCGATACGCTCGGAGTGACCCATCTTACCGAAGACGCGGCCGTCGGGCGAGGTGATACCCTCAATGGCGCAGATAGAGCCGTTGGGATTGAAGGCGGTGTCCATGGTGGGTGCGCCGTCAAGATCGACGTACTGCGTTGCGATCTGACCGTTCTCTGCCAGTTTGGCGATCAGCTCGTCGGAGGCGAGGAAGCGACCCTCACCGTGCGAGATCGGAACGGTATAGATATCTCCTACCTTGGCAAGAGACAGCCAGGGCGACTTGTTGGTGCAAATACGGGTGCGAACCAGCTTGGACTGGTGGCGGGAAATCGTGTTGAAGGTCAGCGTCGGACAATTTTCGTCCGTGTCGATGATCTTGCCGTAGGGTACAAGACCCAGCTTGATCAGCGCCTGGAAGCCGTTGCAGATACCGCACATCAGACCGTCGCGATTGTCCAGAAGATCGGTCACGCCCTCCTTGATGGCAGGGTTGCGGAAGAAGGCCGTGATGAACTTGGCAGAGCCGTCCGGCTCGTCACCGCCCGAAAATCCACCGGGGATGAAGATCATCTGGCTCTTTTTAATCTTCTCTGCCGCCGCCTCGACGCTGCGGGCAACGTCGTCGGCCGTCAGGTTGCGAACGACCAAAATATCCGCCTCGGCTCCTGCCGCCTCGACCGCGCGAGCGCTGTCGTATTCGCAGTTGGTGCCGGGGAAAACGGGAATGAGCACCTTGGGACGTGCCACCTTGATGGCAGGCGCGGCCGTCGATCCGCCCTCGTAGGAGAAGACGGGCAGACCCAGCGCGCTCTCCTTGGCGGGTGCCGTGGTGGGATAAACGCTCTCCAGCTTGCCCTCGTTCAGGCACAGCAGCTCGGCAATGGTCGCGCGCTCGCCGTCCAGAACGATCTCGGGCTCGGCGGTCGTCTGTCCGATCTTGAGCGTGCAGGGCATGGAGACCTCCTCGATCAGCTCTGCGACGATGAAATCGTACTGACCGGCCGCGTACCATTGATCCTTGACCGTGCCGCAGGACGTAAAGCCGATATTGTTACCAAACGACATTTTCATGACCGCCTCGGCAAGTCCGTTTTCAACGGCCCATGCGGCCTTGACCTTGCCCTCGGCGCACAGGGAATGGAACTTTTCCCACGCCGCCTTGGTGGATTCGGGCGTGTTATCGACGGGAGCAAACAGATAAACGGGATGTCCTGCCTCCTTGAACTCGGGGGAGATCACGTCGCCTGCCTTGATGGGGGCGATCGCAAAGGAGATCAGGGTGGGGGGAACGTCCAGATCGAGGAAGGAGCCCGACATGGAGTCCTTGCCTCCGATGGCGGCCGCGTTCAGCTCGAGCTGTGCGTCCATCGCGCCGAGCAGAGCCGCGAAGGGCTTGCCCCAGCGCGTCGGCTCCTGACGGAGCTTTTCAAAGAATTCCTGAAGCGTCAGGTAGGCGTCCTTGTAGTCCGCGCCTGCGGCAACGATCTTGGCCATCGAGTTATATACGGCGGCACGGGCACCCGTGTAGGTGTCGATGCACATGTGATCGGGATCCAGTCCCCAGGCCATGACGCTGGCGCTGTCGGTGGTCTGACCGGGCAGGGTGGGCAACAGCGCTGCCATCGCCTGCGCGGGCGTTCTCTGTGTTTTTCCGCCGAAGGGCATGAGCACCGAGCCTGCGCCGATCGAGCCGTCAAATCTCTCGACCAGGCCGCGGCGGCTGGCGGTCTTGAGATCTCCCGCCATTTCGCGGAGCGAGGTATAAAGCGGCTTGCTCAACGCGGACAGATCCTTTTCCTGAACCTCGACCGTCGTGTGTTTGTTCGCACCGTTGGTGTTAAGGAACTCGCGGGACAGATCGGCAATGGTCTGACCCTTCCAGCTCATGACCATGCGCGCTTCTTCGGTGACGACCGCCACGCGATAAGCCTCAAGGTTTTCCGCGGTGGCGTATTCGATAAACTTGTCAGCGTCCTCGGCCGCAACGACCACGGCCATTCTCTCCTGCGACTCGGAAATGGCAAGCTCGGTGCCGTCAAGACCGTCGTACTTCTTGCGAACGGCATCCAGATCGATCTTCAAGCCGTCGGCCAGTTCGCCGATGGCAACCGATACACCGCCCGCGCCGAAGTCGTTGCAGCGCTTGATCAGACGGGTGACGTCGGGATTGCGGAACAATCTCTGGATCTTTCTTTCCTCGGGCGCGTTACCCTTCTGGACCTCGGAGGCCATGGAGGTCAGCGACTTGAGGTTGTGGCTCTTGGAGGAACCCGTGGCACCGCCGATGCCGTCTCGGCCCGTGCGACCGCCCAGAAGGACGATCACGTCACCGGGGGCGGGACGCTCGCGGCGAACGTTGGTCGCGGGTGCTGCGGCAACGACCGCGCCGCACTCCAGTCTCTTGGCGACGTAGCCGTCGTGGTAAATCTCGGCTACGTGACCGGTGGCAAGGCCGATCTGGTTGCCGTAGGAGGAATATCCCGCGGCGGCCGTCTGGCACAGCTTTCTCTGGGGCAGCTTGCCAGAAAGCGTTTCGTTCAACGGCTTTGTGGGGTCACCCGCACCCGTGACACGCATGGCCTGGTGGACGTAAGCACGACCCGACAGCGGGTCGCGGATGCAACCGCCGATACAGGTGGCCGCGCCGCCGAAGGGTTCGATCTCGGTGGGGTGGTTGTGAGTTTCGTTCTTGAACATGAGCAGCCAATCCTGCTCCTCGCCGTTAATTTCCGCCGTGACGTGAATGGAGCAGGCGTTGATCTCCTCGGACTCGTCAAGCTCGGGCAGCTCGCCTCTCTTTTTGAGCGTCTTGACGGCGATGGTCGCAATGTCCATCAGCGTCTGGGGGCGCTTTGCAGCCTTCTCCTCACCGTAGACCTCAACGCGGGCGTCGAGATACCGCCGGTAAGCGGCGGCAACGGCGGGATCGTCGATCTTGACGTTGTCGATGTGCGTCGAGAAGGTGGTATGTCTGCAGTGGTCGGACCAGTAGGTGTCGACCACGCGAATTTCGGTGATGGTGGGATCTCTCTTTTCCTCGCCCTTAAAATAATTCTGCAGGAATTTCAGATCGTCCAGGTCCATGGCAAGACCGAGGGTGTCGAGCAGCTCGGAGAGCGCCGCCTCGTCCATGCCGATAAATCCTTCGACCGTCTTGACCGTCTCGGGGATGGCGTATTCCACCGCCAGCGTCTCGGGCTTGTCCATGGTAGCCTCGCGCGACTCGACGGGGTTGATGACGTACTTCTTGATCTCATTTACTTCTGCCTCGGTCAGTTTTCCGTACAGCGCGTAGATGCGGGCGGTGCGGATGGTGGGGCGGTCGCCCTGGGAGATGATCTGAATGCACTGGGCGGCCGAGTCTGCTCGCTGGTCAAACTGGCCGGGCAGATATTCAACGGCAAACACGACGTCGGCGTCGGTGGCGGTCAGCTCATCCGAGATCAGGTCAAGCTGGGGCTCGGAAAATACCGTGCGCGACGCGTAGTCGAACAGCTCGCTCGTGATGTTCTCGGCGTCGTAGCGATTATACAGACGGACGTCCTCAAGCGCGGTGATGCCGAGCAGCGTGCGGGCGTCGGAAAGCAGCGCGTGTGCCTCGTGCGCCAGTTCTTTTTTCTTTTCTACAAATATTCTGTATACCATGTCGATTTATTCCTCCATAGCCGCCAGTGCGCGCGCACCGATGTCGCGGCGGTAATATGCACCTTCAAAGTGGATGTGGCTGACGTTGTCGTAGGCACGGTCAAGCGCACCCTTCAGCGTGTCAGCCGTGCCGATCACGCCCAGCACGCGGCCGCCGTTTGTCAAAAGACGCTCACCGTCCAGCTTGGCACCTGCGACGATGACGCTGTCGGAAAGCTGCGCGGGAATGGTGATCTCCTTGCCCTTTTCATAGGCTTCGGGATAGCCTGCCGAGGCCATGATGACGCAGGCGGCGGCACCGCTTGAGAATTTTACTTCCGTTTCGGCGAGCGTGCCGTTGGTGGTCGCTTGCATGACGGTGAGCAGGTCGCTCTCCAGAAGCGGCAGGACGACCTGCGTTTCGGGGTCGCCGAAGCGGCAGTTGTATTCGATGACCTTGGGGCCGTTGGGGGTCATCATCAGGCCGAAGTAGAGACAGCCCGTAAAGGGACGGCCCTCGGCGTTCATTGCGTTGATCGTGGGGATGAAAATGGTCTCCATGCACTCCTTGGCCAAAGCCTCGGTGTAGCAGGGGTTGGGGGCGATGGTGCCCATGCCGCCCGTGTTGAGGCCCACGTCGCCCTCGCCGATTCGCTTGTGGTCCATCGACGAGACCATGGGCTTGACGGTTTTACCGTCGGTAAAGGCCAGAACGGACACCTCGGGGCCGGTCAAAAATTCTTCGATGACGATATTGTCACCGCTCTTGCCGAACTTTTTGTCCTGCATCATGGACACGACGGCCTCCTTGGCTTCGTCGCGGGTCATGGCGATGATGACGCCCTTGCCCAGCGCCAGACCGTCCGCCTTGATGACGGTGGGAATGGGGGCGGTTTCAAGGTAAGTCAGCGCCGCCTCCATGTCCGAGAATACCTCGTAGGCTGCGGTGGGAATACCGTATTTTTTCATCAGATTTTTGGAGAACACCTTACTGCCCTCGATGATGGCCGCGTTCGCGCGCGGGCCGAAGCAGGGGATGCCGACCTCGTTCAGCGCGTCGACACAGCCGAGGACGAGCGGATCGTCGGGAGCGACGACGGCGTAGTCGATGGCGTTTTCCTTGGCGAAGGTCACAATTCCTGCGATGTCGGTCGCACCGATGGGGACGCACGTTGCGTCAGATGCGATGCCGCCGTTGCCGGGGAGGGCGTAGATGGTGTCTACGGTGGGGTTTTGTTTGATTTTTTTGATGATGGCGTGTTCACGGCCGCCACTGCCTACGACGAGGATGTTCATTTTGTATTCCTTTCGGAGGGATTTTGGGGTGTATATCTAAAGTTGAAGCAACTTCGTAGCCGGACGCGCGTACAGCTTCGCGCCGCGCTGTGCCGGTATGGATGCCATTTCTTTGTCGTTCCACAAAGAAATGGCGAAAGAAAGGGAACCAAGACGTTCCCTCTTGGAACTCCCTTGGCATTGCCGCTCTACAAGGGCAATAGAGGAGAAAGACATAGGGCCTTTAAGTTCATTTCTCGCCACGCAGCCACCACGAGCGGCAGACGCAGACAGCAAAAGGTTTTGCGGGTTTCTTAAGGGCATTAGGCCCCGAATGAAATTTTGCGTTCTATGGGAAGAATTTTGCTTTGCAAAATTCTTCGAGGTGGGCAAACTGAATTTTAGAAGTATCGTTGTCACGAAAGCCCACCATATCTTCGCCTATTCTTTGCGGCAAGGCAAAGAATGGGCAAAATGACTTTTACCGAACGCGCGCGGCTTGCCGCGCAGGGTGAGGCCGTAGGAGAAGATGTGGAAAATTTAGTTTTCCCCTATCTCTCCCCGCCTTGCCACCACGCGCGGCAGATATGGGGAGAAAAATGTGTTGCTTTCTTGGTAGGGGAGGGCCTTGGTCCTCCCGTTTCAAGGGTAAATCTAATTTTGCGGAGAAGTTGGGGTGGGGGCCCCACTTCTTGCGGTAGCCGATTTCGCCGCAGGCGAAATCCCTTTGGAACAGCGAAGTCCTTTCCCATACAAGGTTAGGAGAATCTGTCCCGGCTACGCTCCTATTTCTTCTTTGAAAGTTTTTGAAGGGTCGTAGGGAAACTTTTTTCAAAAAGTTTCCCTACACGCGCCCCTTAGCATCAATGATGGAACAATCTCATGCCGGTGAAGGCCATAGCCATACCGTACTTGTCGCAGCATTCGATAACGAGGTCGTCGCGGATGGAACCGCCGGGCTCGGCGATATACTTAACGCCCGACTTCTTGGCGCGCTCGATGTTATCGCTGAAGGGGAAGAAGGCGTCGGAGCCCAGGGCAACGCCGTCGATGGTGTCAAGGTAAGCTCTCTGCTCCTCGCGGGTAAAGACGGCGGGCTGCTCGGTAAAATACTTCTGCCAGTTGCCGTCAGCGCAGACGTCCTCTTCGTTCTGGTTGATGTAGCCGTCGATGACGTTGTCGCGGTCGGGTCTGCCGAGGGTGTCCTTGAAGGGCAGATTCAGCACCTTGTCGTGCTGACGCAGGAACCAGGTGTCAGCCTTGCCGCCTGCGAGACGCGTGCAGTGAACGCGGGACTGCTGACCGGCACCAACGCCGATCGCCTGACCGTCAACGGCGTAGCAAACGGAATTGGACTGGGTGTACTTCAAGGTGATCAGCGCCACGATCAGGTCGCGGACAGCGCTCTCGGGCATGTCCTTGTTGGCCGTGACGATATTGGAAAGCAGCTCGCGGTTGATCTCGAAATTGTTGCGGCCCTGCTCGAAGGTGATGCCGAACACGTCCTTGTGCTCAACGGCGGCGGGAACGTAATCGGGATCGATCTTGACGATGTTGTAGCCGCCCTTGCGCTTGGACTTGAGGATCTCGAGCGCCTCGGGCTCGTAGCCGGGGGCGATGATACCGTCGGAAACCTCGCGCTTGATCATGAGGGCGGTGGTCACGTCGCAGACGTCGGACAGAGCGACCCAGTCGCCGAACGAACACATACGGTCAGTGCCGCGGGCGCGGGCGTAAGCGCAGGCCAGGAGAGAGTCGTCCAGACCCTCGATGTCGTCAACGAAGCAGGCCTTCTTCAGCTTGTCCGACAGCGGAATACCGACGGCCGCCGAGGTGGGAGAAACGTGCTTGAACGAGGTGACCGCAGGAAGACCCAGCGCGGCCTTGAGTTCCTTGACCAGCTGCCAGGAGTTGAAGGCGTCCAGGAAGTTGATAAAGCCGGGGCGGCCGTTGAGGATCTCAATGGGAAGATCAGCGCCGTCTGCCATAAAGATCTTGGCAGGCTTCTGGTTGGGGTTACAGCCGTATTTCAGTTCGAATTCTTTCATGATTTTTGTCTCCTTATGTTTTCCTGGGAAAAGCTTCTTGAAAGAAGTTTTTCCCAAACCCTTTTCAAGAACTTTATTCAAAAAATATTGGTTGGCTAAAGGGGAATGCTCGCGTTCTAACCATAGGTACTGTGGGGGAAAATTGAATGTTTTTCATACTTTCTCTTACAGACGCGCGTACAGCTTCGCGCCGCGCTGTGCCGGTATGGATGCCATTTCTTTGTCGTTCCACAAAGAAATGGCGAAAGAAAGGGAACCAAGACGTTCCCTCTTGGATCTCCCCTGTCTGTGCCGCTCTTCAAAGCGGACAGAGGAGAAAGACATAGGGCCTTTAAGTGCATTTCTCGCCACATAGCCACCACGCGCGGCAGATATGCCAAAGCAAGAGGTTTTGCGGGTTTCTTAAGGGCATTAGGCCCTTAAGTCCGCTTTCTTGGTTCGTTCTTTGTCGGATGACAAAGAATGAACATAAAAGGCGGAACAGATCAGCGCGCGACGCAGTCGCGCAGTATGATCGTCAAAAGAAGAAGTCGTGGAAACTTTAGTTTTCTTTATACGTTCTTATTTACAATTCTCGTCTCGGTCTCGCCCGTAGCGATGTCAATGTAACGAACGAACAAAGAAACCTTGTTGTCCTCATTCAGATTCGTCCAAATCAAATCGGTCAAAGCATCAATATCCACATCCGGCAGCTCCAACGTCTTGGGCTCGCCCTCAAAGCTCGGCAGGGGATTGCCGTCGCCGTTGTAGGTGTGAATGAACTTCGCTCTGCCGCAAAGGGGATTGGAGTACGCATAAGTGAAACGCTCGCAGGAGCTGTCGTCGCCCTCGGCACTCTTGAGAATGGACATGGCGAAATTCATGCCGTCCTGCTCGCGGCGGATGATACCCGAAATTCTGGGGGTGAAGTTGGGCTTGTCGTCCTCAAACTCGCGGGTGCGCAGCGCCTGCTCGAAGGTCATCTGCTTGTCCATCAGGTCGTAGATGGTGTCGGTTTGGTCGCCGTTGGTGACGATGGTCTTGTTGCCCAAAACTCTGACGGGGTAGTAGATGATCAGATGGGGATCGACCATCTTGGACTCGTCGAACGCCTTGGTTCTCATGGCCTCGCCCTCGGCAACGAACACGCGGTTGCGGCTGTTGACGCTGCGGCCCATGATAAAGTAGGCGGTGACGGCCTTTTTGCCGTCGGCTGACTTGCCGATGATGATACCGCGGCCGTGGTAGGCAAGAGAATTGAGTTCTTCTTGGATGGTGGAAATTTTCATGGTAAATGCTCCTTGTTCGTTATGTGGTAGGGGAGGGCCTTGGTCCTCCCGTTTATGTGGTGCTTTTTTATTGTGGGGGGGAGCAAGCTCTCCTCGCTATCGCTCGGCATCAATTTGCAGAGCAAATTGACTCCGTTCCCCCCTCCCCTACGGCATGTGCCCGTTACGCCATGCTTGCGGCGACCTGTTCGACCGCGCGGGGGAGAATGATCCACTCGGCCTGCTCCATCACGCGGCGCTGCAGCACCTCGGGGGTGTCGCCTTCTTCAATGTAGACGGCCTTTTGGGCAATGATCTTGCCGCCGTCGGGGATCTCGTTAACGAAATGCACCGTCGCGCCCGTGACCTTGACGCCCATCTCCAAAGCGGCGATATGGGGGGCAAGACCGTACATGCCCTTGCCGCAGAAGGAAGGAATAAGGGCAGGGTGGACGTTGATGATGCGCTCGGGCCACTTGGACGTGAAGGCGGCCGACAGAATGTTCATAAAGCCTGCCAGCACGATCAGGTCGATGTTGTGCGCTGCCAGCTCGCGCTCAATGGCCGCTTCAAATGCCTCCTGCGAGCCGAGCTCTTTCTTCCATGCGACCGCCGTGGCGATGCCGTGGTTTTTGGCGCGCTCCAGCGCGTAGGCTGTGGGGTTGGAGGCAAGGACCAGGACGATCTTGCCGCTGTGAAGAATGCCCGACTCTTGCGCGTCGATGAGGGCTTGGAGGTTGGTGCCGCCACCGGAAACGAAGACGGCGATTTTTTTCGGGGTGGACATAGTGTTGTCTCCTTTTTTGTTGGGAAAAACTTCTTGAAAGAAGTTTTCCCCAAACCCCTTTCAAGAACTTTCAATGGGGGAATTTTCATGGCAAAACCGGTTGTTCACCTGCTGACGCAGAGGTACTGCCGCAAGCTCGTGGGCCCCTTCCCACTCGCTCTGCCGGAATGTTTGTGTTTTCGCTGTGTTTTTGCGACTGCTTCTACGGCCTCGCCCAGCTTCGCGCGCTCGGTGTGCCGTTTTTGATGTTACTTCTTGGCGCGTCCCAAGAAGTAACCAAGAAGTCAGATTTCGGCAAGCCGAAATCGCAAGTTTGCTTGTTCGCGGTCGCGAACATCGCACGGGGCGCGGGCGCAAACATTGCGCGCCAAGACGTTCCCTCTTGGAACTCCCTTGGCATTGCCGCTCTTCACATCTCGGCTTACGCCGAGACACACGAGCATTGCTTGCTCGCTGGACGCGAGCATATCTCTGCTCTGCGAGCAGAGGGCCAAGGCGCGACCGCAAGGCTCCCGCCCTACGGAAAGAATCGCTCGCCATATAGCTACCACGAGCGGCAGATATGCCAAAGAGAAAAGCTTTGCGGGTTTCTTAAGGGCATTAGGCCCTTAAGTTCACTTTCTTGGTTCGTTCTTTCTTGAACGAGAAAGAATGAACATCCATGCTATACAGCGCGGCGCGCAGCTGTACGCGCGTCTGTAGGAGAAGACGTGAGAGAGCTATAACTTACTCCAAAATGACTCCCTCGTCACCCTTGATGATCTCGCCGATCACATAGGCGTCTTCGCCGCCCGCGCGGAGGATTTCGAGCGCGGTTTCCACCTCGGCGGCGGGAACGACGACGCTCATGCCGACGCCCATGTTATAGGTGTTAAACATATCGCGCTCGGGGATGTTGCCCCACTTGGCGATCATATCGAAGATAGGCAGCACCTTGACGGCGCTCTTGTCGATCTTGGCGGTCAGACCCTTGGGGATGGAGCGGGGGATGTTCTCGTAGAAGCCGCCGCCCGTGATGTGCGAGATGCCCTTGACGTCGACCTTTTCGAGCAGCGCCAGGATGGACTTGACGTAAATGCGGGTGGGAACGATCAGCGCCTCGGCGATGGTCTTGCCGCCCAGCTCCTCACGAGGGACGTACAATTCGGGATTGTTGTTGTCGATGTCAAACACCTTGCGGCACAGCGAGAATCCGTTGGAGTGGATACCCGTGGAGGGAAGCGCGATGACCACGTCGCCCTCGGCCATGCGGGTGTTGTCGAGAATCTTCTTCTTGTCGACGATACCGACGGCAAAGCCGGCAAGGTCGTATTCCTCGACGGGCATCATGCCGGGGTGCTCGGCGGTCTCACCGCCAATCAGCGCCGCGCCCGACTGAACGCAGCCCTCGGCCACGCCGCCGACGATCTCGGCGATCTTTTCGGGGATATTCTTACCGCAGGCGATGTAGTCCAGGAAAAACAGAGGACGCGCGCCACAGCAGATGATGTCGTTGACGCACATGGCCACGGCGTCGATGCCGATGGTGTCGTGCTTGTCCATGAGGATGGCCAGCTTGACCTTGGTGCCGCAGCCGTCGGTGCCCGAGACGAGCACGGGCTCTTCCATGCCGGCGATGGGCAGGCCAAAGCAGCCGCCAAAGCCGCCGACGTCGTCAAGGCAGCCTTCGTTCTTGGTGCGGTTGATGTGCTTTTTCATCAGCTCGACGGCGCGGTAGCCGGCGGTGATGTCGACGCCTGCAGCGGCGTAGGATTCGGATCTGGAATTAGAATGCATGGTGGTGGGTCCTTTCGGGTGATATTTTTGGGAGATTAGATTTTTTAGAGCTTGTGTAGCCAGTCGCTCACACGGTGCCTGCGGCACGCGCTCGCGGTTCGCTTTTGGTGTACTTTCTTTGTCGCTGAACAAAGAAAGTACCAAAGAAAGTCAGCCCGGACGTTCCCTCCGGGGCCTCCCTTTCCGTGCCGCTCTTCAAAGAGGGCTTAGGAGAAAGACATAAAAGTTTGTTATACAACGCTCGCCATATAGCTACCACGAGCGGCAGATATGGGGAGCAAAATATGTTGCTTTCTTGGTAGGGGAGGGGCTTGCTCCTCCCGTTTAATTGGCGTTTTTCTTCCTGGCGGGCGCATATGGAATGCGCCCCTACATTCGTGGAGCGTAATGGGTAGGGCCCCATGAGCTCGCGGTAGCTATTCTATGGAATAGCGTACATTCTTCCCCTCACAGTGTTAGAAGAAGTCGCAAGGACGAACGCTCCTATTTTTTCCATAAAAGTTTTTGAAGGGTTGTAGGGAAACTTTTTTCAAAAAGTTTCCCTAACGCGCCCCTCGTACCCTCGTTCCCCTTACTCCTTACCCGTCCAGCAGTAGGTGCAGAGGTTTTCGGGGTCGATGCCGATGGCCTTGATGATGCCCTCAAGGGTTTGGAACTCAAGCGAATCGAAGCGGAAACGGTGGCAGAGCGCCTCGCGCAGCTTGCGGCCGCGCTCGGTGGAGGAGTCACTGTACTCATCGAGATGCTCAAAGCCCTCCTTGCCCTCCAGCTCCATGATGACGCGGCGGGTAATGAGATCCATTTCGTTGTTGGATCTGGTGAAATTCAGATATTTGCAGCTGTACATGATGGGTGGGCAGGCGATTCTCATATGAACCTCGCGCGCGCCGTTCTCGTACAGAAATTCGACGGTCTCCTTGAGCTGGGTGCCGCGAACGATCGAATCGTCCACGAACAACAGCTTTTTGTCCTTGATCAGCTCCTTGACGGGGAGCTGCTTCATTTTGGCCACGCGGTTGCGGTCCACCTGCTTGGCAGGGGTAAAGCTGCGCGACCATGTCGGGGTGTACTTGATGTAGGGACGGGCAAACGGAATGCCGCTTCGGTTGGCGTAGCCGATCGCGTGGGGCGTGCCCGAATCGGGAAATCCGCCTACGTAGTCGATGTCTGGCATCGTTCCGCTGTTTTTGTCGTTCTCGGCCAGGATGCCGCCGTCGCGGTAGCGCATGGCCTCGACGTTGACGCCCTCGTAATTGGAGGACGAGTAGCCGTAGTAGGTCCAAAGGAAGGAGCAGATGCACATTTTCTTACCGGGCTCCTGCAAGATCTCCATCGAATCCTTGGTGATGCGGACGATTTCGCCCGGGCCCAGCTCGTGCTCGTCCATGTAGCCCAGCTTCTGATATGCAAACGATTCAAACGACACGCAATAGCCGCCGTCGTTCTTGCCGACCAGCACGGGAATGCGGCCCAGCTTGTCGCGGGCGGCGATGATAGAGCCGTCCTCGCACAAGATCAGCACGGACAGACTGCCCACGATCAGATCCTGCACGAACTTGATGCCCTCGGTAAAGGAGGGCTTGCGGCTGATCAGAGCCGCCACCAAATCCGTCGTGTTGACTGCTCCGCCCGTCATGGCGTTGAAGTGCCCCGAGCTTGCGGAAAAATAGCGATCGATCAGCTCGTCGGCGTTGTTAATCAGTCCGACGGTGCAGATGGCGAACTTGCCCAGCGCCGAGCGAATCAAGAGCGGCTGGGGATCGCTGTCGCTGATGCAGCCGATGGCCGACGTTCCCGTCATTTCCTCAAAAATGCCCGAGAATTTGGTGCGGAAGGGCGAGTTTTCAATGTTATGTATGTCGCGCTGCAGACCCTTGATCGGATCGTAGGCCGCCATGCCGCCGCGGCGGGTGCCGAGGTGAGAATGGTAGTCCGTTCCGAAAAAGACGTCCTCAATGGCGTCGTGGTTGCAGACCGCGCCGAAGAATCCTCCCATACTGCCTCCTTACGCCTGACGGGCGGCAAAGTCCGCCGAGATGCGGGCATCCTTCTGGAGCACGGCCTCACTGTCGGAGGCGCGCTTGGCGTCCAGCTTGGCGGCCAGCTCGCGGTCCTCGACGGCGAGGATCTGAGCGCAAAGCAAAGCGGCATTGACACCACCCCCGATGGCAACCGTAGCGACAGGGATGCCGGAGGGCATCTGTACGGTAGACAGGAGGGCGTCAATGCCGCCGATATTTGCCGAGGCGCAGGGAATGCCGATGACGGGCAGCGTGGTGTTGGCTGCAATGGCACCTGCCAGGTGAGCCGCCATGCCTGCGGCCGCAATGATAGCGCCGAAGCCGTTTTCGCGCGCGGACAGAGCAAAGGTGCGTGCTTCCTCGGGCGTGCGGTGCGCCGAGTACACGTGTACCTCGAAGGGGATGCCCAGGGCGAGCAGGGTGTCGGTGGCTTTTTGGATGACGGGCAGGTCGCTGTCACTGCCCATGACGATTCCGATTTTTTTCATGTTGACGATCCTTCCTTTTGGTTGCGGGGTGGAAAAACTTCTCATAAAAAAGCAAAAAGGCACACTGTGAGACCGTGTGCCGGCGGGGAGAACGTATCCCTTGTTTTGATTCGCAGGCATCGATGTCAGCGTATGTCGTTTGCGAAAAAAGGTTATATTCGGAAAGAAAAATCTTACCAAATACATTATAGCATATAATATAGTATAAGTCAAGCGACAGAAAGGACAAATTATTGATTTTTTGAGGTGGATTTGAGGTGATTTCAAACAACTTTTTCTATCCGATGGGTGCGGCGCGTAAAGCTACAAAGCTGTAAACGGGTTTAGCTATATTTTCCACAACTTCTCCTTGGGCCTCGCCCAGCTTCGCGCGCTCGGTAAAAGCAAGGATGCCATTTCTTTGCCTCGTCGCAAAGAAATGGCGAAAGAAAGGACGCCCGGCCGTTCCCTCCGGGGCCCCCCGCCATCCCTCCGGCCTTTTATGGCCGTCGGGGCTTTTGCCCTCGCAAGCTTCCTCCATCTTGGGCGCATAAGCGCACGCCCAAGATGGGTTAGCTTGGCAGAAATTTTTGCTATCCCGTCCTGTTTGAAATTTCGTCTATCACAGGGAACGAGGCAGTAACTATCGTTTTTTGCTAAAGCGGAGTCCGAGAAACTCCCGTGAGTGCGACTTTCTTTAAGTCGCGCTCGCAAAAGCTGAAGATGCTTACTTTTGCGCCACGATCAGGCAAAATTTATTTTGCCGTGGCGCACTGCGGGAATCCAAAGGGCATTAGGCCCGTTGGCGCGTTTTTTCGTCCTTTTTGTCGCGTGACAAAAAGGACAATCCTTACCACCGCCGCGCGTTGTGCGGCGGCAAACAAGAGAAGAAGTTGTGAAAAGTTTAGCTAAACTTCCCACATCTTCGTAGCCGGGCTCACACTGCTTCGCGCGCGCTGTACCGGTTTTGATGTTCATTCTTTGCTACGCGACAAAGAACGAACCAAGAAAGCGCGCCAAAGGCTGCCGCCTTTGGAAACTGCTCCGTCCGCCGTTCTGAAAAAAGAACGGCGGAAAGGCAACGTGCAGCAAGATTCCTCCATCTTGGGCGCATAAGCGCACGCCCAAGATGGGTTCGCAGAGGCAAAACTTTTTGCTTTTCCGTCCTGTTTGAACTTTCGTCGATCACAGGGAACGAGGCAGTAACTATCGTTTTTTGCTAAAGCGGAGTCCGAGAAACTCCCGTGAGTGCGACTTTCTTTAAGTCGCGCTCGCAAAAGCTGAAGATGCTTATTTTTGCGTCGTGCTGCGCGCTTGCCGCGCCCGCAAAGACGCACTGCGGGGTTCTAAGGGGCATTAGGCCCCTTAGTCCGTTTTCTTGGTTCGTTCTTTGTCGGATGACAAAGAATGAACACCCTCTCTCCCGCCGCGCGTTGTGCGGCGGCCAACAAAAGGAGAAGTCGTAAAAGCCCGGACCAAACAAAATTAACCCCCCCACCGCGACATACCGCCGCAGTGGGGGGCTTCATATGGGCGTCAGCCCTTCATAGATGTGCTCTTTTCCTTCTGAATAACGTCGTGTGCTCCGCCCTCGACAATGCTTGTAGCGGATACCAGCGTCAGCTTGGCCTTCTGTTGCAGCTCGGGAATGGTCAACGCGCCGCAGTTGCACATGGTCGACTTGACCTTGGCCAGCGACATGGCCACGTTGTCCTTCAGGCTGCCCGCGTAAGGAACGTAGGAGTCAACGCCCTCCTCGAACGACAGCTTTTTGTCGCCGCCCAGGTCGTAGCGTTGCCAGTTGCGGGCACGGGCAGAGCCCTCGCCCCAGTATTCCTTGTAGTAGGTGCCGCCGATGCTGACCTTATTGGAGGGAGACTCGTCAAAGCGGGCAAAGTAACGGCCCAGCATGACGAAATCCGCACCCATGGCCAGAGCCAGCGTGATGTGGTGATCGTAAACGATACCGCCGTCCGAGCAAACGGGAACGTAAATGCCCGTTTCCTCAAAATAGCGGTCTCTCTCGGCGCAGACCTCGATCAGCGCGGTTGCCTGACCGCGGCCGATGCCCTTGGTCTCGCGGGTGATACAGATCGAGCCGCCGCCGATACCGACCTTGATAAAGTCTGCACCGCAGTCAGCGAGGAAGCGGAAGCCGTCGGCGTCTACGACGTTGCCCGCGCCGACCTTGACGCTGTCGCCGTAGTGCTCACGGATCCATTCGATGGTGCGCTTCTGCCACTCGGAGAAGCCCTCGGAGGAGTCAATGCAAAGCACGTCCACGCCTGCCTCGATCAGAGCGGGTACGCGCTCGGCGTAGTCACGGGTGTTGATGCCGGCGCCGACGACGTATCTCTTCTCGGCGTCGAGCAGCTCGTTGGGGTTCTGCTTGTGGGTGTCGTAGTCCTTGCGGAAGACCATATGGACGAGGTGTCCCTCGCTGTCGATGATGGGCAGGGAGTTGAGCTTATGCTCCCAGATGATGTCGTTGGCAGTCTTGAGGGTAGTGCCCTCGGGGGCGGTGATCAGCTTTTCAAACGGCGTCATGAACTCACGCACCTTGGTGGAGGGGTCCATACGGGAGACGCGATAGTCGCGGCCGGTGACGATGCCCAGCAGCTTGCCCTCGGCGGTGCCGTCGTCGGTGACGGCCATGGTGTTGTGTCCCGTTCTCTCCTTGAGCGCGACGACCTCAGCCATGGTCATATCGGGAGTCAGGTTGGAGTCACTCTTGACAAAGCCGGCCTTATATCCCTTGGCGCGACGGACCATAGCGGCCTCGTCCTCGATGGTCTGCGAGCCGTAGATGAAGGCAACGCCGCCCTCGGTCGCAAGAGCAACCGCCAGCTTTTCGCCCGAAACGGACTGCATGATAGCGGAAACCATGGGAATGTTCATGGTGATGGCAGACTGCTCGCCCTTCTTATAGCGAACGAGAGGGGTCTTGAGCGACACGTTGGCGGGGATGCACTCGCTGGAGGAGTAGCCGGGGATGAGCAGATATTCGTTAAAGGTATGCGAAGGTTCGTTGATAAAGGTTGCCATATTGCGATTCTCCTTTTTCTGTAATTATTGTTTCGCCTGCGTTTCGCAATACAGGCAACGATAGACTTTGTTTTGTTTGTCGGTCAGACGGAACACGTGAGAGAGCTCCTGCTCGACCGAGGTGATACAGCGGGGGTTCTTGCAGAAAATAACGTCTGTGAGCGTCTCGGGCAGATCGAGCGTTTTCTTTTCGATCAGACAGCCGTCGCGGATGACGTTGACGGTTGCGCCCGGATCGACGTAGCCGATGATGTCCAGGTTCAGATCGCGCTCGGTTTCGATCTTGATGATGTCCTTTTTGCCCATCTTTCCGCTGTGCACGTTTTTGATGATGGCGACGGAGCCTTCCTCGTTTCCAAGATCCAGCAGCTCGTACAAAAGCATGGCACGGCCTGCCGTGATGTGGTCGATGACGATGCCCGTGCGGACGGTAGAGTCAATATTCATATCGTTCCGGCCTCCTTCAGCAGCTTGAGAATGAGCGCCATGCGCATGTATTTGCCGTTGAGCACCTGCTTGAAGTAGCAGGCGCGCGGATCGTTATCCACAGCGACGCTGATCTCGTTGACGCGGGGCAGCGGGTGCATGACGCACAGATCATTCTTGGCGTGCGTCAGCTTTTTCAGGTCGAGAATGTAGCTGTCCTTGAGCCGCAGATAATCTTCTTCGTTGAAAAATCTTTCGCGCTGAACGCGGGTCATGTACAGAATATCCAGCTCGGGGATGGCCGTTTCCAGATCGGTGACCTCCTCGTAGGGGATCCCCTTCTTGTCCAGCACGTCCTCCTTGACGTAGTCGGGAACGCGCAGCTCGGCAGGCGAGATGAGCACGAAGCGGATGCCCTTGTAGCGCGACATGGCGCCGATGAGGGAGTGGACGGTGCGGCCGAACTTGAGGTCGCCGCAAAGGCCAATGGTCAGATTGTCAAAGCCGCCCTTTTCACGGTAGATGGTCAGAAGGTCTGCCAGCGTCTGTGTCGGGTGGCAGTGGCCGCCGTCGCCCGCGTTGATGACGGGGATGGAGGCGTTATTGGCTGCGACGAGTGCCGCGCCCTCCTTGGGGTGGCGCATGGCGATGATGTCGGCGTAGCAGGATACCGTCTTGGCGGTGTCGGCCACGCTCTCGCCCTTGGCCGCGGACGAGCTTTGTGCGCCCGCAAAGCCCAGCACGTTGCCGCCCAGCTCGTACATGGCCGCCTCAAAGGACAATCTTGTACGGGTAGAGGGCTCGAAGAACAGCGTCGCCAGCTTTTTGCCCGCGCAGACGTGGGCGTATTTGGCGGGGTTGTCGATGATGTCGCAGGCGGAGGCGATCAGCTCGTCCAGCTCTGCGACGGACAGATCAAGAATGTCGATCAGACTTCTTTTCATGCGTTCGCTCCTTATGCTTTCGCACCGTTGATGGCGAGATAATTCTTAATGCGGGTGACGTTTTCCTCGTTGGCGGGGTCCTCCTCGAGGTATTCGATGATATCGTAGACGTCGACGATGGAGTAAACGGGGAAGCCGAACTGCTCCTCGATCTCCTGCATCGCGCCCTTGTCACTCTGGCCCTTTTCCTTGCGGTCGACCATGATGAAGGTTGCGGCAACCTTTACGCCCTCCAGGTGAGAGAGGATCTCCATGCTCTCACGGATGGCGGTGCCGGCGGTGATGACGTCCTCGATGATGACGATCTCCTCGCCGGGGGTGGGAACGTAACCGACGAACACGCCGCCCTCGCCGTGGTCCTTGACCTCCTTGCGGTTGAAGAAGAAGGGAATGTTGAGACCGTTTTTGGAGAGAGCCACAGCGGCGGAAACGGACAGCGAGATGCCCTTGTAGGCAGGGCCGTAGAGAACGGCGGGCTTAGCGCCCAGTTTTTCGAAATATGCCTTGGCGTAGAATTCGCCCAGCGTTGCGATATCGTTGCCGGTTTTGATCATGCCGGCGTTGATGAAATAGGGGATCTTGCGGCCGCTTTTGGCGGTGAAATCACCGAATTTCAGGACTCCGGCGGACTGGAGGAATTGGATAAATTCTCTTTTGTAAGCTTCCATGTGTGGTCTCCTTTTTTATATGGTTGATTTTTTAGATATCTAAAGTTTTGGGTTACTGCGCCGCCGGACGCTCACACTGCTGCGCGCGTTCGCGGTTCGTGTTTTGATGTACTTTCTTTGTCGCTGAACAAAGAAAGTACCAAAGAAAGTCAGCCCGGACGAACCCTTGGGGGCCTCCCTTTCCGTGCCGCTCTTCAAAGAGGACAGAGGAGAAAGACATATAATTTATAAGTGCATCTCTCGCCACATAGCCACCACGAGCGGCAGATATGCCAAAGCAAGAGTTTTTGCGGGTTTCTTAAGGGCATTAGGCCCTTAAGCTGATTTTCTTTCGCCATTTCTTTGTTCAGCGACAAAGAAATGGCATCAAGTGTGGTACAGCGCGGCGCGTAAGCTGTACGCGCGTCAAGAGGAGAAGGTGTGGGAAATTTAGATTTTCCCCAACAATTCCCCCAACTCTCCTACGGTGGCAACGATATACTCCGCCCCCGCAGCCTCATGCTCGGCTCTGTCGCCATATCCGTACAGCACGCCAACTGCCGCAAGGCCGTTTTCATGCGCACCGTCAATGTCGTGATGGCGATCACCGATCATCAGCGCCTCGTCGGGAGAAATCTTCTCATTTCCCAACGCGTAGGCGATAATATCGCCCTTTTTCGAACGGGACGAGTCCATCGTCGCGCCGTATACGCGATCGAAATAGGACAAAAGACCGAAATGCTCCAAAATTTGAATAGCAAATTTTTCCGGCTTGGAGGTGGCAACGATCAAGCGCCTGCCGCTTGCTTTCAAATCGGCAAGCATCTCGGGAATGCCGCTGTAAACCTCGTTTTCAAACATGCCGTGCGGTACGAAATACTCGCGGTAGTTGGTCACGGCCCTCGTTGCGTCGTCTTCGGACAGACCGTAATATTTCATGAAGCTTTGAGCGAGTGGTGGGCCGATAAAGCAGTTGAGCTCTCGGCGGTCGGCTACCTCGATGCCGCGTTTTTTCAGCGCGTAGGCGACCGAATTGGTAATGCCCTCGCCGGGGTCGGTGAGTGTGCCGTCGAGGTCGAAAAGCAGGTGGTGGTACATGGGGAGTTCCTTTGTTTAGCGAAAATTTTTACTACTACTTCTACGGACGATCATACTGCGAGCCTTTGGCTCGCGCTGATCTGTGCCGGTTTTTTATGCCACTTCTTGGCGCGTCCCAAGAAGTGGCCAAGAAGGACGCCAAGGCGTTCCCCCTTGGATCTCCCTGGCATTGCCGCGCTACATAGAGCACCAAGAGATAGACAGGAAAGTTTCTTGTGCTATGCTTCAAGGCAGATAACACGCGCGGCAGACGGAAAAAGCAAAATTTGTTAAAGTAATTCTAATTTTGTGGAGCGGATGGGGCGGGGGCCCCAGGAGCTTGCGGTAGCTATTCTGTCGAACAGCGCACTCGCTTTCCCATACAGGGTTGGAAGAAGTTGTGGGGGCGAGCGCTTCTATTCCTTTTTTGAAAGTTCTTGAGGGGGTGTGGGGGAACTTCTTTCAAGAAGTTCCCCTGCGCGTCCTCTTTAATCAACAAACTCTGCCACGCAGCGCTCGTATGCAGCCACGGGGTCAGCGGCGGCGGTGATGGGGCGGCCGACGACGATGTAGTCGGAGCCGATCTCCTTGGCGGCGGCGGGCGTCATAACTCTCTTCTGGTCGCCGATGTCGCCGTCAGCGAAACGAACGCCGGGGGTGACGGTCAGGAAATTCTTGCCGCACTTGTCGTGAACCACTCCTGCCTCCAGGGGGGAGCAGACGACGCCGTCCAGACCTGCCTTGGCGGCATTGGACGCGTAGTGCATGACGACGTCAGCGATGGGCTCCTTGATGAGCAGATCGTTTTCCATGCTCTCCTGGTCGGTCGAGGTCAGCTGAGTGACCGCGATCAGAAGAGGACGGGTACCGTCAGGACGAGTCAGGCCCTCCAGAGCCCCCTGCATCATGCGGACCGTGCCGGCAGCGTGCAGGTTGGTCATATCAACGTCAAGACCCGACAAAACTGCCATGGCCTTCTTTACCGTGTTGGGAATGTCGTGCAGCTTCAGATCCAGGAAGATCTTGTGGCCGCGTGCCTTAACCTCGCGAACGATCGAGGGTCCCTCGGCATAAAACAGCTCCATGCCGATCTTAACGAAGGGCTTTTTGCCCGTGAACTGATCCAGAAATGCCAGCGTTTTTGCCTTGCTGTCAAAGTCCAGTGCGATGATAACGTCCTTACCCATTAGTGAGCACCTCCAATAATATCTTTCAAATTTTTGATTCCGTATTTGTCCATCACGCAAGGAAGCTCCTCGATGATGGTCTTGCAGACGAAGGGATCGACCAGATTGGCCGCACCTACCTCGACTGCGGTTGCGCCTGCCAGCATCATCTCAATGACGTCCTCGGCGCAGGATACACCGCCCATGCCCACCACGGGAATGGAAACGGCCGAGCTTACCTGGTAAACCATGCGAAGCGCCACGGGCAGGATCGCAGGACCCGAGAATCCGCCCATCTTGTTGGCGATCACCGGCTTTTTGGTGCGCAGATCGATGCGCATGCCGAGCAGGGTGTTGATCAGGCTGATACCGTCCGCCCCCGCCTCCTCGCACGCCCGCGCGATGGACACGATGTCGGTGACGTTGGGCGAGAGCTTGATGATGACGGGCTTGGTCGTCACGGCCTTGACCGCACGCGTGACCTCAGCCGCCGCCTCGGGAGATGTGCCGAAGCTCATGCCGCCGCCGTGAACGTTGGGGCAGGAGACGTTGACCTCCAGCCAGCCGACCTGATCCTCTTTATCTAACTTTTCGCAGGTATAGGCGTAGTCCTCGATCGAAAAGCCCGAGACGTTGGCCATGACCTTTTTGTCAAAACATTTGGCGAGCTTGGGCAGCTCCTCGGAGATGACCTTTTCCACGCCGGGGTTCTGAAGTCCTACCGCGTTGATCATGCCCATCGGGCATTCGGCGATGCGGGGCGTGGGGTTGCCGAAGCGGGGATCGCGGGTCGTTCCCTTAAAGGAGAACGTGCCAAGCACGTTGATGTCGTACAGCTCGGCAAACTCGTAGCCGAAGCCGAACGTGCCCGACGCGGGGATGATGGGGTTGTCCATGTCCAGTCCGCACAGGTTGACGTTTAATCTTCCCATAAGATATCCCCCTTTCTCATGATCGGGCCTTCCTTGCAGATGCGCTTGTAGCCCGTGATAGTCTTGCAGGAGCAGCCCATGCAGGCGCCGAAGCCACAGCCCATGCGCTCCTCAAAGCTGAACTGTCCGTCTGTCTTGCAAGCCTTGTAGACCGCTTTGAGCATAGGCTCGGGGCCGCAGGTGCAGACGTGGGTATAGTCGACGTCCATGGCGTTGGTCACAAAGCCGCGGACACCGTACGAGCCGTCGGCCGTCGTGACGGTCACGTCACAGCCGAGAGCTTTGAATTCGTTTTCATAAAAGATCTCGTCCTTGGTGTTAAAGCCGAGAACGACAGACACGCTCTTACCTTCGGCGCGCAACTGCTTTGCGAGCATGTAGAGGGGAGGCACGCCGACGCCGCCGCCGAGAAGCAGGGGGCGGTCGCCCGTGAGGGAGGTGTCGTAGCCGTTGCCAAGGCCGGTGAGCAGGTCGAGCTTCTCGCCCGGGAGCATTTGGCTCATTTGCTCGGTGCCGCGGCCGACGACCTTATAGATGAGAGTCAAGAGACCTTCCTCACAGTCGCAGACCGAGATGGGGCGGCGGAGGAACTGGCCCTCGAGCTTGATGTTGACGAACTGACCGGGGGCGGTGATGGGGGAGGTGTCGCCCGCGAGGGTCATTTTATAGACGGTGGAGGTCAGAGCCTCGTTGGTTCTAATTTCAAAGATGGATTGTTTCATGGTAACTCCTTTTGGGAGATTGTATTTTTTAGAGCTTGTGTAGCCGGACGCTCACACAGCTGCGCGCGTTCGCGGTTTGGTTTTTTGATGTTCATTCTTTGCCACGCGGCAAAGAACGAACCAAGAAAGCGCGCCAAGGGACTTAATGTCCCTTGGAACCCTGCAGCGCGTCTTTGTGGGCGCTGCGCTCTCGCTCCGCGCAACACGACGCGAGGGCTCACTTCTTCAGCTTTTGAGAGCGCGGCTTAAAGAAAGCCGCACTCACGAAAGTGGCACGCAAGCACAATAGCAAGAATTTTTGCTATTGCTTACCGCGCCCAAGTTTAACAAAATTTCTAACAAAAACGATTTTGCCTTCCCTGCCTGCCGCTCGTGGTGGCAAGCCGGCGAGAGATGTACGAGAAATTTTAATGTTTTTCTCCTCTGTTTTCTTTGTAGAGCGGCACGGAAAGGGAGGCCCCGGAGGGAACGTCCGGGCTGACTTTCTTTGGTACTTTCTTTGTTCAGCGGCAAAGAAAGTACAATAAAAACCGGCACAGCGCGGCGCGCAGCTGTACGCGCGTCAAAAGGAGAAGTTGCTGAAACTTTAGAATAACTTACGCGTCGATCGTCGAAATGGTCAGCGTAGTCTCTTCCAAAACGTCCAACAATACGCGAACGGTGTCAAGGGAAGTGAAGATGTCGACGTTGTTTTCCGTCGCACAGCGGCGAAGCTGGAGGCCGTCGCTCATCTGGTCAGTCGAGCTAATATCGCGGGTGTTGATCATATACGCGATATGGCCCTGACGGATCGCCTCGGGGATCTCGTCGCTGCCGTCGCTGATCTTGGACAGCGCGTGGGTGCGGATGCCGTTTTGCTTGAGGAACTTGGCCGTGCCCGTGGTGGCCTGAATGTTGAAGCCCAGGTTGTAGAAGCGGCGGATCAGAGGCAGTGCCTCTTCCTTGTCCTTGTCGGCGATGGTTGCAAAGACGGTGCCGTAGTTCTGCAGCGTCATGCCCGACGCGCGCAGTGCCTTGTGCAGCGCACGGGGGAGCTTGTCGTCGTAGCCGATGGCCTCGCCCGTCGACTTCATCTCGGGGGAGAGGTAAGCGTCAAGTCCGCGCAGCTTGTTGAAGGAGAAGACGGGAACCTTGACGTAGTAGCGGTTCTTTTCCTCGGGATAGATGTCAAAGATGCCCAGCTCCTTGAGCGACTTGCCGAGAATCACCTCGGTGGCGATGTCGGCCAGCGAGTAGCCCGTTGCCTTGGAAAGGAAGGGAACGGTACGGGAGGAGCGGGGGTTGACCTCAATAATGAAGACGTTGTCGTTCTCGTCAACGATAAACTGAATATTGAATAGACCCACGATGCCAATGCCCAAGCCCAGCTTCTTTGCATACTGGAGAATGATGCCCTTGACGCGGTTGGAAATGCTGAAGGAGGGATATACGCTGATGGAGTCACCCGAGTGGATACCCGTGCGCTCAACCAGCTCCATGATACCGGGAACGAAGACGTCGCGTCCGTCGCAGATGGCGTCGACCTCGACCTCCTTGCCCTGGATATACTTGTCGACAAGCACCGGCTTGTCCTCGTCGATCTCAACGGCGGTGCGCAGATAATGGCGCAGCTGCTCTTCGTTGGCAACGATCTGCATGGCGCGACCGCCCAGAACGAAGGAGGGACGAACCAGCACGGGATAGCCGATCTCGGCGGCGGCCGCGATGCCGTCCTCGATCTTGGTCACCGCCTTGCCGCGGGGCTGAGGAATGTTCAGCTCGCGGAGCAGATGCTCAAACTCGTTGCGGTCCTCGGCGCGGTCGATGGCGGCACAGTCGGTGCCGATGATCTTGACGCCGCGGTCGGTCAAGGGCTGTGCGAGGTTGATGGCGGTCTGACCGCCAAGAGAAGCAACGACACCGATGGGCTTTTCAAACTCAACGATGTTCATGACGTCCTCGGGCGTCAGCGGCTCGAAGTACAGCTTGTCGGCCGTGGTGTAATCGGTCGAAACGGTCTCGGGGTTGTTGTTGATGATGATGGCCTCGTAGCCCGCGTTCTTGATGGTCTGAACGGCGTGGACGGTCGAATAGTCAAACTCGACGCCCTGACCGATGCGGATGGGACCTGCGCCCAATACCACGATCTTCTTTTTGTCGGTCAGAACCGAGGCGTTCTCGCCCGTGTAGGAGGAGTAGAAATAAGGAATATAGGCGTTCGTGTGGCAGGTGTCGACCATTCTGAAGACGGGGAACAGCGCGTGCTCGCGGCGGAAGTTGTAAACGTCCAGCTCGGTGCACTTCCACATACGGGCGACGTACTTGTCGCCAAAGCCCATCTTCTTGGCGGCCGTCAGCGTTTCAAGATCGAAGGGATGGCATTTAAGCGTTTCCTCCATCTCGACGATGTGCTTGATGGCCTCGAGGAAGTAGGGGGTGATCTGGGTGATCTCGTGCAGCTTTTCGATGGAAACGCCGTGGTAGATCAGCTCGGCGATGGCAAAGATGTTGTCCGAGCGGAATTCCTTGATATAGTCGAGCAGCTCGTCCACGCTCATGTTGTCAAACTTGGACAGGTACAGATGATGCGCGCCGATCTCGAGTGAGCGGATGCCCTTGAGCAGGCACTCCTCCAGATTGGAGCCGATGCCCATGACCTCGCCCGTTGCCTTCATCTGGGTGCCCAAAAGGTTGGAGGCGGAGGTGAACTTGTCGAAGGGGAAGCGGGGGAGCTTGGCGATGACGTAGTCAAGGCTGGGCTCAAACGCCGCGGTGGTGTTGGCGATCTTGATATCCTCCAGCGCCATACCGACGGCGATCTTGGCGGTCACGCGGGCGATGGGATAGCCCGACGCCTTGGACGCCAGTGCGGACGAGCGGGAGACGCGGGGGTTGACCTCGATGAGGTAGTATTCGGAGGAATGGGGATTGAGTGCGAACTGAACGTTACAGCCGCCCTCGATCTTGAGCGCCTTGATCAGCTTGATGGCGCTGTCGTTGAGCATCTTTTCGTCCTCACGGCTCAGCGTCTGGATGGGAGCGACGACCAGCGAGTCGCCCGTGTGGACGCCGACGGGGTCGATGTTTTCCATGCCGCAGATGGTGATGGCGTGGTCGTTCGAGTCGCGCATGACCTCAAATTCGATCTCCTTGTAGCCCTTGACCGACTTCTCGATCAGCACCTGATGAACGGGGGAGAGCTTGAAGGCGTTCAGACCGATCTCAACCAGCTCTTCTTCGTTGTTGGCGAAGCCGCCGCCCGTGCCGCCCAGGGTAAAGGCGGGGCGAAGAACGACGGGGTAGCCGATGCGTTCGGCCGCGGCGCGGGCCTCGTCGATGGAGTAGGTGATCTCGGAGGGGATGGTGGGCTCACCGATGGACTGGCACAGCTCCTTGAACAGCTCGCGGTCCTCGGCGCGCTCGATGGACTCGGAGCTGGTGCCGAGCAGCTCGACGCCGCACTCCTTGAGAATGCCCTTCTTTTCGAGCTGCATGGCCAAATTCAGGCCCGTCTGGCCGCCGATGCCGGGGACGATGGCGTCGGGGCGCTCGTAGCGCAGGATCTTGGCGATATATTCCAGCGTCAGCGGTTCCATGTAGACCTTGTCTGCGATGGTGGTGTCGGTCATGATGGTCGCGGGGTTGGAGTTACAGAGCACGACCTCGTAGCCTTCCTCTTTGAGTGCAAGGCAAGCCTGGGTGCCTGCGTAGTCGAATTCCGCGGCCTGTCCGATGATGATGGGACCGGAGCCGATGATGAGTACCTTTTTGATGTCCGTTCTTTTTGCCATGGGTGGCCTCCTGTATATATGAAAAAATAGATTTGTGTAGACGAAATTTTTGACAACCGTTTCTACAGCCTCGCACAGCTGCGCGCGCTTGGTGTACCGGTTTTTGATGTACTTTCTTTGTCGCTGAACAAAGAAAGTACCAAAGAAAGTCAGCCCGGACGTTCCCTCCGGGGCCTCCCTGCGATTGCCGCTCTTCAAGGGCGATAGTGGAGAAAGACATAAATGCTTATTCTACATCTCTCGCCGTTTTGCCACCACGAGCGGCAGATATGGGAAGCAACAAGTCTTGCGGGGTGCCAAGGGGTATTAGACCCCTTGGTTCACTTTCTTGGTTCGTTCTTTCTTGAATGAGAAAGAATGAACACAAAGCCGGTACACCGAACGCGCGCGGCTTGCCGCGCAGGGTGAGGCCGTAGGAGAAGTTGTAAAAACCTTAAGCCTTATAAACAACCCGCCCGTCGCAGACGGTCAACACACATTTACCAAACAGCTTCGCGCCTTCAAACGGCGTTGCGTGGCCCATCGAGGCGAATTCCGCAGGATCTACCGTGAATTCTTCATCCAACTTCCAAACGGAAAACTCGTTGCCCAGCGGCAAGCCGAATCTCTTCCTCGGGTTGTCAACCAACAGACGAAGCAGATGATCCAAGCTCATCTTCCCCGTCTTGACGAAGTGCGTGTACATCACGGCAAAGGCCGTTTCCAGCCCGACGATGCCAAACGCGCTCTTCTCGAGTCCGCGCGATTTTTCCTCGGCCGAGTGGGGTGCGTGGTCGGTCGCGATCATGTCGATCGTGCCGTCAAGAATGCCCTCGATCAACGCCTCTTTATCCTCACGCGAGCGCAGCGGCGGGTTCATTTTGAACTTGCCGTCCTCGCGCAGATCACTGTCGTCCAGCACCAGATAGTGCGGTCCCGTCTCGCAGGTGACGTCCACCCCGCGCGCCTTGGCCTCGCGGATGATGGCAACGCTTTCCTTGGTGGAGATGTGGCACACGTGGTAGGGGCACCCCGTCTCCTCGGCCAGCTTGAGATCGCGGGCGATTGGCCCCCATTCGCTCTCGGAGCAGATGCCGCGGTGACCGTGCTCGCGTGCATAGTCGCCGTCGTGGATGTAGCCGCCACGGAGCAGGGAATTGTCCTCGCAGTGGGCGACGATCATCTTACCCAGTCGCTTGGCCTCGATCATAGCCGCTCTCATCAATTCCTCGCTCTGCACGCCGCGTCCGTCGTCCGAAAAGGCGATGGCGCGATCACGCATGGCATCAAGATCGGCAAGCCGCTCGCCCTTTTGACCGACGGTGATGGAGCCGTAAGGGTAGACGCCGATGGTCGCGCCCGCGTCGATCAGATCGGTCTGGGCCTTCAGATGCTCGGCGCTGTCGGGCACGGGATTCAGATTTGGCATGGTGCAAACGGCAGTGTAGCCGCCGCGCGCGGCCGCCGCGCAACCGCTTTCGATGGTCTCCTTATAAGAAAAACCCGGTTCGCGAAAATGCACATGCACATCACAAAAACCGGGAAAAACAGCGTATGAAGGGGAAGAAAAAACACCGATGTCAGCGGCAGGCAGAGACAGCAAGGTCTTGTGGACGGTGCCGATCACGCAAGTGTCGGAAAAGCCGAAAGCGTTGATGTTCATACGATCTGCCATGGTAGAGCCTCCTCTTTTTATCGGTGATGAGGGCAGAGTTCTGGCCTCTGCGCGTATTTTTATTATTATATCATAAGGTACTTGTTTTGTCAATCGTCGTTGTGCTGTTTTTCATGTTTTTTTGGATGAAAAATTATGGATTTTTGACAATGGGGGGAGGGAAGGGGAGGGGGCGCTAAACGTTCCACTTTTTCGTAGCGGGCTCACACAGCCCACCCCGCAGATGAGTTCGCAGAGGCAAGACTTTTTGCTATCCCGTTCTGCTTGAACGTTCCTCTATCACAGGGAGAGAGGCAAAAACTGACGTCGTTTGTTAAAGCAAAATCCGAGCGACTCCCGTGTTTGCAAGTTTCTTTAACTTGCAAACGCAAAAGCTGAAGATGCCTGCTTTTGCGTCGTGCTGCGCGGCTTGCCGCGCCCGCAAAGACGCACTGCGGGAATCCAAAGGGCATTAGGCCCTTTGGCGCGTTTCTTCCGCCACTTCTTGCCGCGCAGCAAGAAGTGGCATCCCCACTGCACAGCGCGGCGCGTCAGCTGTACGCGCGTCAAGAGAAAGAGTTGTGAAAGGTTTAGCTGAATTTCTCACGACTTCGTAGCCGGGCGCACACTGCTTCGCGCGTGCGCTGTACCGCATTTATGTTCATTCTTTGCCGCGCGGCAAAGAACGAACCAAGAAAACAGATTTCGGCAAGCCGAAATCGCAAGTTTGCTTGTTCGCTAAACGCGAACATCGTGCTTCGCACGGGCGCAAACATTGCGCGCCCAGGCGTTCCCCTGGGAACCCCCTGCATCCCGACGGCTTGGGAATAGCCGTCGGGGCTTTTTGTGTCGGCAAGCCTCCTCCATCTTGGGCGCATAAGCGCACGCCCAAGATGGGGTAGTAGAGGCAAAAGCTTTTGCTATTCCGTCCTGTTTCAACTTTTATCTATCACGGGGAAAGAGGCAAGAGCTGGCGCCGTTTGCAAAAGCAAGGTCCGTGCAACTTTCGTGAGTGCGACTTTCTTTAAGTCGCACTCGCAAAAACTGAAGATGCAACCTTTTGCGTCGTGCTGCGCGCTTGCGCGCCCGCAAAGACGCACTGCGGGAATCCAAAGGGCATTAGGCCCTTTGGCGCGTTTCTTCCGCCACTTCTTGCCGCGCAGCAAGAAGTGGCATCCCCACTGCACAGCGCGGCGCGTCAGCTGTACGCGCGTCAAAAGGAGAAGCCGTTCAAAGCCCGAATGTCCTCCCGCCGTAAAATGCAAGAATCAACCCAAAAAGTTGCAAAATCGCATCCTTCTCATCAAAAATCCTCTTTCCCCCGTTGACAATCCCCTTTTTTTGTGTTACAATGAAGAATATTTCCCCCGCATTTATATTAATGATATAAAACATTCACAAACATCGCGGAAAAACCCACCTCAAAACAAAGCAAAGCGCACAAATGCGCACGCGCGCGAGGAGATCTTTCCCGACGAAAAAAAGGAGATGCAACTTATGAGCAACCAAAATTACAAAATAGAAACCAAATGCGTGCAGGGCGGCTACACCCCCGGCAACGGCGAGCCCCGCCAGATCCCCATCATTCAGAGCACGACCTTCAAGTACGAAAGCAGTGCCGAGATGGGCAAGCTGTTTGACCTGGAGGCTTCGGGCTATTTCTATTCCCGTCTGCAGAACCCCACCAACGACACCGTCGCGGCCAAGATCTGCGAGATGGAGGGCGGAACTGCCGCCATGCTGACCTCGTCGGGTCAGGCGGCCAGCTTCTTCGCCGTGTTCAATATCGCCTCGGCCGGCGACCACGTCGTGTCCTCCTCGTCCATCTACGGCGGCACCTACAACCTGTTCGCCGTTACCATGAAACGCATGGGCATTGAGTTCACCTTCGTGTCCCCCGACTGCACCGAAGAGGAGCTGAATGCCGCCTTCCGCGAGAACACCAAGGCCGTGTTCGGCGAGACCATCGCCAACCCCGCGCTGACCGTGCTGGATATCGAAAAGTTTGCCAAGGCGGCTCACGCACACGGCGTGCCGCTGATCATCGATAATACCTTTGCTACTCCCGTGAACTGCCGTCCCTTTGAGTGGGGCGCGGACATCGTCACCCACTCGACCACCAAGTATATGGACGGTCACGGTACGGCCGTTGGCGGCTGTATCGTCGACAGCGGCAAGTTCGACTGGACCAAGTATCCCGACAAGTTCGCTTGCCTGTGCACCCCCGACGAGAGCTATCACGGCGTGACCTACACCGAGCGCTTCGGTCTGGCAGGTGCGTATATCACCAAGGCGACCGCCCAGCTGATGCGCGACCTCGGCTCGATCCAGGCGCCCCAGAACGCGTTCCTTCTTAACCTTGGTCTGGAAAGCCTGCACGTCCGCATGGCCCGCCATTGCGAAAACGCACTGGCCGTGGCCAAGTATTTGCAGAGCGACGATCGCATCGCCTGGGTGACCTATCCCGGTCTGGAAGGCGACAAATATTACGATTTGGCGCAAAAATATATGCCCAAGGGAACCTGCGGTGTCGTCAGCTTCGGCGTCAAGGGCGGCCGCGCGGCGGCAGAGAAGTTCATGGGTAATTTGAAGCTGGCCGCCATCGAGACTCACGTGGCCGACGCCCGTACCTGCTGCCTGCATCCCGCAAGCGCAACTCACCGTCAGATGAACGATGCAGAGCTGGAGGCGGCCGGTGTTTCGCCCGATCTCGTCCGTTTCTCCTGCGGCATCGAAAACAGCGACGATCTGATCGCCGACATCCGTCAGGCGCTCGACGCGCTGGACGCGTGAGGTGACGTATGCCGATTAAAATTCCGAACGAATTACCCGCGGTCAAGACGCTGGCGGACGAAAATATTTTCGTGATGACCGAAACGCGCGCCATCACGCAGGACATCCGTCCCTTGAAGATCCTGCTTCTCAATCTCATGCCCAAAAAGATCGAGACCGAGACCCAGCTCTCCCGCCTGCTCGGCAACACGCCCTTGCAGATCGAGCTGGAGCTGATCAAAACCAAGGACCACGTGTCCAAGAACACCTCGGCCGAGCACATGCTGGCGTTTTACAAGACCTTTGACGACGTCAAGGACAAGACCTTCGACGGTCTGATTATCACGGGCGCGCCCGTAGAGCAGATGCCCTTTGAGGAGGTCGAGTACTGGGACGAGCTCTGCACCATCATGGAGTGGAGCAAGACCCACGTGCACAGCACGCTTCACATTTGCTGGGGCGCGCAGGCAGGTCTGTATTACCACTACGGCATTCAGAAGGTGCCGCTGCCCGAGAAGATCTCGGGCGTGTATCCCCACCGCGTCGATTACAAGCGGTCGATCCTCTTCCGCGGCTTTGACGACGTGTTCATGGTGCCGCAATCCCGCCACACGACGGTGCGCACCGAGGACGTGCTGGCCGTTCCCGGGCTCAAGCTGCTGGCCTCGTCGGACGAAACGGGCGTGTACGCCATCGCGACGGACGGCGGACGCCAGGTGTTCATCACGGGTCACTCGGAGTACGACGCCGATACCCTCAAGAACGAGTACCTGCGCGATCTGGCGGCAGGGCTGAACCCCATCATTCCCAAGAATTATTTTCCCGATGACGATCCTCAAAAGCAGCCGCTGGTCACCTGGCGCGCCCACGCGAATCTTCTCTGGTGTAACTGGTTGAACTATTTCGTTTACCAGACGACACCGTATGATATTAGTGAGATTCAGTGAGGAGTAAGGACTGAATTTTAAGCGTCTTCTCCTACGGACGCGCGTACAGCTTCGCGCCGCGCTGTGCGGCATTGGATGTTCATTCTTTGCCACGCGGCAAAGAACGAACCAAGAAAACGCGCCAAAGGCTGCCGCCTTTGGAAACCGCTTCCGTGCCGCTCTTCAAAGCGGAACGGGAGAAAGACATAAAGTTTTTATGTGCATCTCTCGCCATGTTGCCACCACGAGCGGCAGACGCAGATAGCAAAAAGTTTTGCGGGTTTCTTAAGGGCATTAGGCCCTTAAGTCCGCTTTCTTGGTTCGTTCTTTCTCGGATGAGAAAGAATGAACACCAAAACCGGCACAGCGAACGCGTGCCGAAGGCACAGTGTGAGCGTCAAAAGAAAAAGTAGTAAAAAATCTCAACCACATAAAATATCTCCCCTCGAAAGGAACCCCACCCCATGCAAATGAACGGTGCAAAAATCTTAATGGAATGCCTCCTCGAGCAAGGCGTTGACACCATCTTCGGTTACCCCGGCGGTACCATCCTCAACGTCTACGACGAGCTGTATCAATGCGAGGGCATTCGTCATATCCTGACCGCCCACGAGCAGGGCGCGGCCCACGCGGCCGACGGCTACGCTCGCAGTACGGGCAAGATCGGCGTTTGCTTCGCCACCTCGGGTCCCGGCGCGACCAACCTCACCACGGGCATCGCGACCGCCTACATGGACTCCTCGCCCGTCGTCTTTATCTCCTGCAACGTTGCCGAAAATCTCATCGGCAAGGACTCGTTCCAGGAGGTCGACATCACGGGTATCACCATGCCCATCACCAAGAGCAATTATCTGGTGCGTGACGTAAACAAGCTGGCCGATACCGTCCGCGAGGCGTTTGCCATTGCAGGCTCGGGCAGACCCGGCCCCGTGTTTATCGACATTCTCAAAAACGTCACGGCCGAGACGGCTGATTTTGAGCCCCTGCCTCGTGATCGCCATTTCCAGGGCGGACGGCTGGCGACGCTCAAGGAGCGCGCGACGGACAAATTCGTCGCTCCCGAGCCCAACGCCGACGATATTGCCGAGTTGGTTCGTCTGATCGACGAGGCGGACAAGCCTCTGATCATCTGCGGCGGCGGCGTCGTGCGCGGACGGGCGCAGGACGAGTTTGCCGTCTTTGCCGAGAAGATGGACGCTCCCGTTGCCATCACGCTGATGGGCGCGGGCGGTTATCCCGGCGACGGTCCGCTCGCCACGGGTATGCTGGGTATGCACGGCTCGCAAGCCTCCAACCGCGCGGCCGCCAGCTGTGATCTGCTCATCGCCTTTGGCTGTCGGTTCTCCGACCGCGTGGCCCTCAATCCCGACAATTTCGCGCCGCAGGCCAAGATCGTCCAGATCGACATTGACCGCGCCGAGATCAATAAAAACGTGCTGACCGACCACTACATCGTAGGCGACGCGGCACAGGTGCTGGCCCTCTTGAACGAAAAGGTCGGACAGAAGCAGCACAACGAATGGAAGGACTACGTGTTCTCTTTCCCGACGGAGACCATGTACGACGAGGGCGGCGACGCCCTGACGCCCAAGCAGATCCTCAACACCATCCAGAGAATGGTGCCCGAGGACACGGTGGTCGCGACCGACGTCGGTCAGCACCAGATGTGGGCCATTCAGCATTTCCACTTCAGCTATCCCGGTCAGCTGCTGACCTCGGGCGGCTTTGGTACGATGGGCTTTGGTCTTGGCGCGGCGATCGGTGCCAAGGTGGCCAATCCCGACAAGACGGTCATCCACATCACGGGCGACGGCTCCTTCCGCATGAACTGCAACGAGCTGGCGACCGAGCAGTATTACGATCTGCCTATCATCACCTTCGTGTTCAACAACGGCGTGCTGGGTATGGTCCGCCAGTGGCAGTCGCTCATTTACGACAAGCACTATTCCCAGACGACGCTTGACCGCGCGCCCGACTTCGTAAAATTGGCCGAGGCATACGGTCTGCGCGGCGCTCGCGTGAGCAACGTCGAGCAGCTCGAGGCGGCCATCCGCGAGGCACTCGCATGGGGACACGGCTACGTGATCGACTGTGCCATCCACATGGACGAAATGGTTCGTCCCATGGTCGGCGGCGGCAGTCCCATCACCAAATTTATCATTTGTTAAGGAGGAACCGTATGGATCAGATCAAAAAGCAAACGCTGGTCGTGCTGGTCGACAACGAGGCAGGCGTTCTTTCGCAGGTGTCGCGCTTGTTTTCCCGCAAGGGCTACAACATTGAGTCGCTGGCCGTCGGTGCCACCGCGCGGGACAACCTTTCCCGCATTACCATCGAGGTTCTGACGGACGACGCCCACGTGCAGCTCTTATCCAACCAGCTGCGCAAGCTCATTCCCGTTCATTCGGTCAAGATCCTGACCGATCAGAAATCCATTCGCCGCGAGCTGATCATCATCAAGATGCGCACCCCCGACGCCGGCGTGCGCAACGAGATTACCCAGATCGCCAACATTTTCCGCGCCTCTATTATTGATGTTTCCATCGGGACGCTGTCCATCGCCGTGATCGGTGAGGAGCAGAAGATCGAGGGCATGATAAATTTACTGAAGGAGTTCGAGATCATGGAGCTTGTCCGTACGGGCGTCATTGCTCTTGAACGAGGTCAGAACACCATCCATGATGAAACCAAAGAAAAAGGAGAATTCAACTATGGCAAAAATGTATTATGAGAAGGACTGTGATCTTTCCAAGCTTGACGGCAAGACGATCGCCATCGTCGGTTACGGCTCCCAGGGCCACGCACACGCACTCAACCTGCGCGACAGCGGTTGCAACGTCATCGTAGGTCTGCGCAAGGGCGGCAAGAGCTGGCCCGTGGCAGAGAAGGACGGCTTCACCGTCATGACGGTAGCAGAGGCGACAAAGGCGGCCGACATTATCATGATCCTCATCAACGACGAGGCGCAGGCCGATATGTATAAAAAGGACATCGAGCCCAATCTGACCGCAGGCAAGGCGATCGCCTTCGCGCACGGCTTCAACATCCGCTACAAGCAGATCGTTCCTCCCGCAGACGTTGACGTATTTATGGCGGCTCCCAAGGGCCCCGGTCACACCGTTCGCTCCCAGTACGTCGCAGGCAAGGGAGTTCCTTGTCTGGTTGCCGTTGAGCAGAACGCTACGGGCAAGGCTTACGACATCGCGCTGGCCTACATTGCAGGCATCGGCGGTGCTCGTGCGGGCATTCTGGAGACGACCATGAACGAGGAGACCGAGACCGACCTGTTCGGCGAGCAGACCGTTCTGTGCGGCGGCGTCGTCGACCTGATGCGTTGCGGCTTTGAGACGCTGGTCGAGGCAGGCTATGCGCCCGAGAACGCTTACTTTGAGTGCATCCACGAGATGAAGCTGATCGTCGACCTGATCAACAAGGGCGGCGTTGCGGCCATGAACTACTCTATCTCCGATACCGCAGAGTTCGGTGAGTACGTATCGGGCCCCCGCGTGCTTCCTTACGAGGAGACCAAGAAGAACATGAAGGCAGTTCTGTCCGACATTCAGGACGGTACCTTCGCAGGCCGCTGGATCGCAGAGAATAAGAACGGCCGTTGCTTCTTCAACTCCAAGCGCGCCGCTCTGGCAAAGCACCCCATGGAGATCGTCGGCGCCGAGCTGCGTGAAAAGATGCTCTGGAAGAACGACTCTGATCTGGATAGCGCTTCGAACTGATAAGAGAACGAGGGGAACGATGTGGGGGACTTCTTTCAAGAAGTCCCCCACGCCCCCCAAGAACTTTAATGGAAGGGAAAGAAAAGGCTCGCCTTTGCAACTTCCCCTGACTCTGTATGGGGAAGGGTGTGCGCTGTTCCGTGGTGATTTCGCCTGCGGCGAAATCGGCTGCCGCAAGCGGCGGGGCCCCTCCCCCATCCGCTCCACAATGTAGGGGCGAACATTGTTCGCCCGCTATAAAAATCAATCGCCAATTAAACGGGAGGAGCAAGCCCCTCCCCTACCAAGAAAGCAACATATTTTGCTCCCCATATCTGCCGCTCGTGGTAGCTACGTGACGAGAGATGCAAAATAAACTCTTATGTTTTTCTCCTCTGTCCTCTTTGAAGAGCGGCACGGAAAGGGAGGCCCCGGAGGGAACGTCCGGGCGCGTTTCTTGGTTACTTCTTGCCGCGCAGCAAGAAGTAACATAAAAAACACGTTCCGCGAACGCGCGCAGCTGTGTGAGCGTCCGTAGAAACGGTTGTTAAACTTTTAGCTAAATCCCAAAAAATCTCCCACAGAAAGGAATACACCTATGAATTCCGATCAAATCAAACTCGGCGTCGAACGCGCCCCCAACCGTAGCCTCCTCTACGCTCTGGGCTATACCAAAGAAGAGCTGGAAAGACCTCTTGTCGGTATCGTCAGCTCCTATAATGAGATCGTCCCCGGTCACATGCACCTGGACAAGATCACCGAAGCCGTCAAGGCCGGCGTCCGCGCCGCAGGCGGCACTCCCGTCATGTTCCCCGCCATCGCCGTCTGCGACGGTATCGCCATGGGACATATCGGCATGAAATATTCGCTCGTCACCCGCGACCTCATCGCGGACTCGACCGAGGCTATGGTCATGGCACACCGCTTCGACGGTCTGGTCATGATCCCCAACTGTGACAAAAACGTGCCCGGCTTGCTCATGGCCGCCGCGCGTCTGAATATCCCCACCATCTTCTGCTCGGGCGGCCCCATGCTGGCAGGACATCTGAACGACGGCCGCCGCACCTGCCTGTCGCATATGTTCGAGGCCGTCGGCGCTTACCACGCAGGCAAGCTGGACGAGTGCGGCGTGGAGGAGTACGAGAACAACGCCTGCCCCTCCTGCGGCTCCTGCTCGGGTATGTATACCGCCAACTCCATGAACTGCCTGACCGAGGCCATCGGTATGGCTCTGCCCGGCAACGGCACCGTCCCCGCGCCTCTGTCCGCGCGTATTCGCCTGGCCAAGCATGCCGGTATGAAGATCATGGAGCTGATCGAAAAGAACATTCGTCCCCGCGACATTATGACCCACGCCGCGTTTGAAAACGCCGAGACGGTCGACATGGCGCTGGGCTGCTCGACCAACACCATGCTGCATCTGCCTGCCATCGCGCACGAGGCGGGCTACGAGATCGACCTGGACTACTCCAATGCCATCAGCGCACGCACGCCCAATCTGTGCCACCTCGCCCCCGCGGGTGACACCTTCATGGAGGATCTTGACCGTGCGGGCGGCGTCTATGCCGTTATGAAGGAGCTGACCAAGAAGAATCTGCTCGATCTGTCGGTCATGACCGTTACGGGCAAGACCATGGGCGAAAATCTGGAGGGTATCGTCAATCGCGACCCGTCGATCATCCGCCCCATCGACAATCCCTATTCGCAAAACGGCGGCATCGCCGTGCTCAAGGGCAATCTGGCCCAGGACGGCTGCGTCGTCAAGCAGTCGGCCGTTGCTCCCGAGATGATGAAGCACGAGGGTCCTGCCCGCGTGTTCGACTCGGAGGAGGAGGCCATCGAGGCCATCTACCGCGGCAAGATCGTCGCAGGTGACGTGGTCGTCATTCGCTACGAGGGTCCCAAGGGAGGACCCGGTATGCGCGAGATGCTCAATCCTACCTCGGCCATTTGCGGCATGGGCTTGGGTGAGAGCGTGGCGCTGATTACCGACGGACGCTTCTCGGGCGCGACTCGCGGCGCGGCCATTGGTCACGTCAGCCCCGAGGCTGCCGCAGGCGGCAACATCGCCCTGGTTCAGGACGGCGATATCATCGCCATCGATATTCCCGCTTGTTCGGTGACGCTCAAGGTCTCCGACGACGAGCTGGCCGCTCGCCGCGCCGCTTGGGTCTGCCCCGAGCCCCGCGTCAAAACCGGCTACCTCGCCCGCTACGCAAAGCTTGTTTCCTCCGCCGACAAGGGCGCGGTTCTTTCGTGAGGAGTTAAAGATTAGCTGAATTTGTCACATCTTCTCCTTATGCCTCACCCTGCGCGATTTCATCGCGCGCGTTCGGTGTGCTGTATTGATGTTCATTCTTTCTCATCCGAGAAAGAACGAACCAAGAAAGCGGACCAAGGGGCTTAATGCCCCTTGGTACCCCGCAAAACTTTTTGCTTGGGCATATCTGCCGCTCGTGTTTGCTACGGCGGAAGATGTACCAAAAGCGTATATATTTTTCTCCCCGGCCCTCCTTGTAGAGCGGCACGGAAGCAGTTTCCAAAGGCGGCAGCCTTTGGTTCCCTTTCTTTCGCCATTTCTTTGTGGAACGACAAAGAAATGGCATCCATACTGCACAGCGCGGCGCGTAGCTGTGCGCGCGTCAAAAGAAAAAGACGCTTAAACTTTAGCTAAACCAAATCTCTCCCCCCACGGAGGCACTATGTACCACCTAATCAACAACCTCCTTCTATACACCACGCCAAACAAAGACTCCATCCTCGAACGTCTTGCCGAGGCTCTTTCCGTCAAAACCGATGGCCAAATGGGCATCGAGGAAAAACGCCGCGCGATCAACGCTATCGCCAAAAACATCCTCGACCTCTCCACCGCCTACGGCTTCGACGTCAATCTCTGGCAGAGCTATCTGACCTACTATCTCGTCATGAACGAAAACAGCTTTTCGCTCACCTGCGAGCGCGTCGGCGCGTCTGAGGGCGGTAGCATCAATCTGCTGGCAAAGCAGGATCTGGCTATTTTCCATCAGCTGTTCCACTACGATTTCTCTGCGTGGGAACAAAAGCTGGGAACCAATCTCTTTTCCATCCTGACCGACTACGTCGCCATCCCCAAGCGCGATTGCCTGTATAACGCTGACGTCAGCCTGCATATCCGTGTGCTCCGCGACCGTCTGGCAAGCGCGAAGGATGCCGATGAAATGTTCGACCACCTGACCACCTACTACCGCAACCGCGGCGTTGGTATGTTCGGCATGAACCGCGCCTTCCGCATCGCCGAGGACGAGAGTGGCCTTGAATTTCTTCCCGTGCAGAACGCGGATCGCATTTTGCTGTCCGATCTGGTCGGCTACGAGCACCAAAAAGGACAGCTCAAGCAGAACACCAAGGCGTTCGTCGAGGGCAAGCGCGCCAACAACGTATTGCTGTACGGCGACAGCGGAACGGGCAAATCCTCCAGCGTCAAGGCGGTGCTCAACGAGTATTTTGAGGACGGTCTTCGCATGATCGAGATCTACAAGCACCAGTTTGGTCTGTTGTCCTCGGTGATTTCTGCCATCAAGAAGCGCAATTATCGCTTCATTATATATATCGACGACCTGTCCTTCGAGGAGCATGAGATCGAATACAAATATCTCAAGGCCGTCATCGAGGGCGGCGTTGAAACGCGCCCCGAGAATATTCTCATTTACGCGACCTCCAACCGCCGCCATCTCATCCGCGAGACCTGGAGCGATCGAAACGACATGGAGCATGACGGTGACATCCACCGCTCGGACACCATGGAGGAAAAGCTCTCTTTGGCCGAGAGATTCGGTCTGTCGATCAACTATTCCGACCCGACGCATGGCGAATATCTGACCATCGTCCGCACGCTGGCCGCGCGCGAGGGGCTGGATATTGACGACGAAACGCTTTGCCGCGAGGCCAATCGCTTTGAGCTTCGCCACGGCGGCGTCTCGGGCCGCGTCGCACGTCAGTTTATCGACGATATAAAAACAAAGGAGAAGTAATCATGCTTACGTTGGATAAAATATATCAGGCCGCCTTCGTTCTGAAGGCCGTTGCCCGTAAAACTGACCTTATCTATGCGCAAAAGCTATCGGGCGACAATGAAATTTACTTAAAGACCGAAAATCTGCAGGTAACGGGCAGCTTCAAGTTGCGCGGCGCCTACTACAAGATCAGCCAGCTGACCGAGGAACAAAAGGCTGCGGGCATTATCGCCTGCAGCGCGGGCAACCACGCCCAGGGCGTGGCGCTGGCGTCCTCCCGCATGGGCATCAAGAGCGTCATCTGCATGCCCGACGGTGCCCCGATTTCCAAGGTCGAGGCCACCCGCGCGTTGGGTGCGGAGGTGTGTCTGGTTCCCGGCGCTTACGACGACGCCTACGCTCACGCCTGCGAGCTGGAAAAACAGACTCACGCGACCTTCATCCATCCGTTTGACGACGAGGAGGTCATCGCGGGGCAGGGCACGATCGGCCTTGAAATTCTGGAGCAGCTGGACGGCGTCGACGCGGTCGTCGTTCCCATCGGCGGCGGCGGACTCATCTCGGGCGTGGCATACGCCATCAAGCAGCTCCGTCCCGACGTCAAGGTGTACGGCGTGCAGGCCGAGAACGCGGCGGGTATGCTCAAGAGCCATCTGGAGGGCAAGCCTATCACGCTGGATCGCGTGGCGACGTTTGCCGACGGTATCGCGGTGCGCCATCCGGGAGACCTGACGTTTTCTTTGATCGAGCAGTACGTTGACGAGATCGTGACCGTCACCGAGGACGAGATCGCGACGGCCATCCTTGCGCTGATCGAAAAGCAAAAGCTGATTGCCGAGGGCGCGGGCGCGGTAAGCGTGGCCGCTGCTATGTTCGGCAAGCTGCCCATCCACGGCAAGCGCGTCGTTTGCCTGGTTTCGGGCGGTAATATCGACGTTAATATTCTTTCTCGCGTCATCACCCGCGGTCTGGTCAAGAGCGGACGCAACACCACGCTTCAGATCGCGCTGGAGGATAAGCCCGGTCAGCTCGAGGGCGTCAGCCGCATCATCTCGAGCTGCGGCGGCAACGTCGTCAGCGTCCACCACGAACGCTCCGACGCCAATATGCCCATCGCCAGCTGCTACCTCAAGATCGGCATGGAAACCCGCGACTTCGCACAGATCGAGGAGATCCGCCAATCTCTCATCGCCGCAGGATTTCATTTGGTGTCGTAAGGACGAGGAGTACGAGGGGCGCGTTAGGGAAACTTTTTGAAAAAAGTTTTCCTACGACCTTTCAAAAACTTTTAAAGAAGGAACAGGAGCGTAGCCGGGACAACTTCTCCTGACTCTGTATGGGAAAGGGTGTACGCTGTTCCGTAGGGCGGGAGCTTTGCGGTCGCGCCTTGGCCCTCTGCTCGCAGAGCAGAGATATGCTCGTGTTCAGCGGGCAAGCAACGCTCGGCATCTCGGCGCACGCCGAGATAGGCTCCCGTAAGCTCCTGGGGCCCTCTCCTCGCTTTGCTGCGAACCCCAAAAACTCGCTTCACTCGTTTTCGGGAACCCCAGCCGCTCGGCATAAATCTGCTCCGCAGATTTACTCCGTCCCCCTATCCCATCCGCTCCACAATACGTAGGGGCGAACATTGTTCGCCCGCTATAAAGATAAATCGCCAATTAAACGGGAGGAGCAAGCCCCTCCCCTACCAAGAAAGCAACATATTTTGCTCCCCATATCTGCCGCTCGTGGTGGCAAGGCGGGGAGAGATAAGGAAAAATAAAATTTCCTACGTCTTCTCCTACAGCCTCGCCCAGCTTCGCGCGCTCGGTGAAAGCATTTTATGCTACTTCTTGGCCTTCCCCAAGAAGTAGCCAAGAAACGAACCAAGGGGTCTAATACCCCTTGGCACCCCGCAAGACTTTTCGCTTTCCATATCTGCCGCTCGTGGTGACTATGCGGCGAGCGATGCAGTAACAGAATATATGTCTTTCTCCTGCTACTCTTTGAAGAGCGGCACAGACAGGGGAGATCCAAGAGGGAACGTCTTGGCGTCCTTCTTGGCCACTTCTTGGGACGCGCCAAGAAGTGGCATCCAAAACCGGCACACCGAGCGCGCGCAGCTGTGCGAGGCTGTAGAAACGGGTGTTCCAACTTTAGCTAAACTAAAAAAATCCACCCGAAAGGAATAGCAACCATGAAACAAATCTCCACCCCCAACGCCCCCGCCGCCATCGGCCCCTATTCCCAAGGCCTGAGCGCAGGCAATCTCACCTTCATCTCGGGGCAGATCCCCGTCAATCCCGCTACGGGAGCGATGCCCGACACCATCGAGGAGCAGGCAACGCAGGCGCTGACCAATCTCAAAAGCGTCCTCGCCGCCGCCGGCCTCTCTATGAGCAACGTCATCAAAACGGTCGTCTTCTTGGCCGACCTGAACGATTTTCCCGTGGTCAACCGCATCTACGAGAGCTTTTTTGCCGCGCCCTATCCCGCCCGCAGCTGCGTGCAGGTAGCAGGCATCCCCAAGGGAGCAAAAATTGAGATCGAGTGCATTGCGGTGAACGAATAAGCCATTTTCGCCCCGCCGAACGCAGGCGGGGCTTTGTTCTTTCAGCGTCTACAGAAAAGAGAGAATCCCATGAAGATCATTGATTTCCACACCCACGTTTACCCCGATCGTCTCGCGGATAAGGCCACCCGCGCCACTTGCGATTTTTACGGTCTTGACACCAATCAGACGGGCACGGTCGATATGCTGCTGCAAAAAGGGCAGGCGGCGGGCGTGACTCATTACGTGTTGCTTCCCGTGGCGGTGCATCCCCACGGCGTGCGCCACGTCAATGAATTTATCGTCGAGCAACTCGCCGCTCATCCCGAATTTTACGGCTTTGGCACCGTCCATCACGATATGGAGGATATGGCGGGCGAGCTGGAATATATCCGCGCGTCGGGGCTGATCGGCGTCAAGCTGCATCCCGATATGCAGGCCATCAACACGGACGACGAAAGGCTGTTTCCACTGTACGAGTGGCTGCAGCAAAAGGGTATGCCGCTGTTCGTCCATTGCGGCGACGAGCACAGAGATTTTTCCCATCCGAAGCATTTGCGGCGGGTGATCGATCGTTTTCCCGATCTGACCGTCATTGCGGCGCATCTGGGCGGCTGGTCGAAGTGGGACGAGGCGGTGGAATATCTGAAGGACACCAAGTGCTATCTGGATATTTCCAGCTGTATGATGTTTATGTCGCCCGAAAAGACCGCGGCGTACGTTCGCGCGTTTGGCGTGGAGAGAGTGCTGTTTGGCACGGACTTTCCCATTTGGAACGCGGCGAGTGAGGTGAAAAATTTGAAGGCGTTGCCCTTGACCGATGAGGAAAAGGAGCAGATCTTTTTCCGCAATGCACAGAGGGTTTTGGGAGAGGGGAACTGAAATTTTGCCATCTTCTTTCGGCGCGACACAACGCGTCGCGCTGTGCGATTATGCTACTTCTTGGCTTTCCCCAAGAAGTAGCCAAGAAAGGAACCAAAGGGCCTAATGCCCTTAAGAAACCCGCAACGCGAAAAGTCGTTCCGCTGTCGCTTCACTCATTTTTTCGCGAAAGTAAGCATCTTCAGCCTTTGCGTTTGCAAGTTAAAAAAACTTGCAAACACGAAAGTAACACGCAAGCACAAAAGCAAAGGCTTCTGCCATCTGCGACGCCCCCCAGCTCAACAAAATTTCAAACAAAAACGATTTTGTTTTCTGCGCCTGCCACCAAAACGGGCTGTCGAGGCGCCAGCCCCTACCGAGAAAGAAAATACTTTTTCTTTCTCCGCCTGCCGCGCGTGGTGGCAAAGCGGCGGGAGAAGCATTGGATGAAAGATGTCTTTTTCCTCTATACGCGTTGAAGCGCGGCAATCGAAGGGAGACCCCGGAGGGAACGTCCGGGCGTGTTTCTTGGTTACTTCTTGTCACGAGACAAGAAGTAACACAAAAAACCGGCACAGATCAGCGCGCGGTATGAAACTTGTATTTCTATGGGAAGAATTTTGCAAGCAAAATTCTTCATAAGCGGGTAACTGAACACCCCTGCAAATGCTGAATTAAGAACCCGCGTTATGATCGTCTGTAGAAGTAGTTGTAAAAAATTCAAATTATCCCCCAAAAACTTTCCCCTAACCCCTTGACTTTATCGCTTTACCGTGGTAAAATGTTAAAGTATTCTTTCAATCACAAGGGAGATCTGACAATGAACAAAAAACTTGCCAATACCGAAGCCCACGACGCTCTGTTCCAAGCCATCCTCTCGCTCGAAACCATCGACGAGTGCCGTGCGTTTTTTGACGATATCTGTACCATCAAAGAGCTGCAGGATCTGTCCTTGCGTCTGCGCGTCGCCATGATGCTCAACGAGGGCAAAAACTATCAGGAGATCTGCGCCGCTACGGGCGCCAGCACCGCCACCATCTGCCGCGTGAATAAATGCCTGACTTACGGAGAGGGCTATCGCGCCGTGCTGGATAAGACGACCGACGAGCAATAAGGAGATACGATATGGATACTTACGTAATGTCAAGGGAAGAGCTCGTTTCCTATCAGCTGCGCACGCTGTACAGCAGATACGGCTATTCTCAGTATAAAATGAGCAAATTCGAGGAGTATGACCTTTACGTCCGCAACAAGAATTTTTTGGTGTCGGACAACGTCATTACCTTCACCGACCATTCGGGTCGCCTGCTGGCCCTCAAGCCCGACGTGACGCTGTCCATCGTCAAGAGCGGCCGCGACGTCCCCGGCAAGGTCAGCCGTATCTATTATAATGAAAACGTCTACCGTACCGCCCCCGGCAGCCGCGACTTCCGCGAGATCACCCAGATCGGGCTGGAATGCATCGGCGAGCTGGACACGTATCTTGTCAGCGAGGTGCTGACGCTGGCCGCCAAGAGCTTGAAGCGCGCAGGACAGTATATCTCGTTTTTCCAGTCTCCCGACTACGTCTTGGAGCTCTCTCACCTGGACGTCGTTTCCTGCCTGCTTGACAGTCTTACGGTCAACGACGAGGTCAAGGCCGAGCTGCTTTCCTGCATCGGTGAGAAAAACGTGCACGATTTGGCCCGCATCTGCCGCGAATCGAGCGTGGACGAGGCACGCGCAAGCGCGCTCCAAACGCTGGTGACCACCTACGGCACCCCCGACGAGGTGCTGCCCGTTCTGTCTTCCTTGGCGGAGGAGAATGAGACGCTGCGTGAGGCCGTGGACGAGCTGACGCGCACGGTCGAGGCCCTCTCGGATGAGGTGCGCCGGAACGTTAGAATTGACTTTTCGCTGCTCAACGACATGACCTACTATAGCGGCATCGTCTTCCGCGGCTACATCAAGGGCATTCCCGACGGCGTGCTGTCGGGCGGCCGCTACGATCGCCTCATGCGCAAGATGGATCGCACCTCGGACGCCATCGGCTTTGCCGTCTATCTCGACCGCCTGGCAGGCTACTATACCACCGCCCCGGGCGAGGCTTTTGACGCCGTGCTGCTGTACGACGACGCGACAGCCCCCCCAGAAGTGAGCGAATGGGTGGCAAAGCGGGTGGAAAAAGGCGAGCGTGCCGTGGCCGTCCGTGACCTTCCGGGCAACTGGCACTACAAAGAGGTGATCGATATGAGAGGAGGCAAGGGGAATGAGTGAGATGCTGAATATTGCCCTTCCCAAGGGTCGCCTTGGCGAGAAGGTCTACGATATGTTTGAAAAGGCGGGCTTTGAGTGTCCCTCCATCCGCGAGGGCGGGCGCAAGCTGATCTTCGAGAACGCCGAGGCAGGCGTGCGATACTTCTGGGTCAAGCCCTCGGACGTGGCGATCTACGTCGCGCGCGGCGCGGCCGATATCGGCGTGGCGGGCAAGGATATTTTGCTCGAATACGCCCCCGACGTTTACGAACTGCTGGACATGGAGCTGGGTAAGTGCCGCATGGCCGTTGCCGCTCCCAAGGGCTTTTGCGACGATCTCCGCCGCCCCTTGAAGGTCGCGACCAAATTTGAGACCATCGCCAAGCGATATTACGCCTCGATCGGTCGGGATATCGACATTATCCACCTCAACGGCTCGATTGAAATTGCTCCGATTCTCGGCCTGTCCGACGTTATCGTCGACATCGTGGAAACGGGCAAGACGCTGGTGGAAAACGATTTGTGCGTCGTTGAGGAGATTCTTCCTATCAGCGCCCGACTGATCGCCAACAAAGCCAATTTTAAATTCAAGCAGCAGGCCATTCGCCGCCTGAGCGACAGCCTGCAAGAGCAGATCAATAACCGCACGGAGGTGCAAGCATGATTTCTATTCTGACATACGGACAAGTCAAAAACGACGAGATCTTCGCCCGCGTCGAGCCCAAGGTCGACGTAACGGGCATCGTCAGAGATATTATCGAAACGGTGAGAAGGGAAGGCGACGCCGCCCTGCTCGCTTACTGTAAAAAATTCGACGGCGCGGACATGAACAGTCTGCTCGTCACGCCCGAGGAGATGGAGGAGGCGCTCTCCGCCGTCGATCCCAAATTCATCGGCATTCTCACGCGCGCGGCTGCCAACATCCGCAAGTTCCATGAAAAGCAAGTGAGAAACAGCTTCATCGTCAATGACGAAAACGGCATCGTCATGGGGCAAAAGGTCATCCCCGTCGATCGCGCGGGACTGTACGTGCCGGGCGGCACGGCAGCCTACCCCTCGACCGTGCTGATGGACGCCATTCCCGCCAAGATCGCGGGCGTGCGTGAGGTCGTCATGGTGACGCCCCCCAACCGCGAGGGCAAGGTCAACCCCGTCATTTTGGCGGCGGCACACGTGGCCGGCATCGACCGTATCTTCAAGGTCGGCGGTGCGCAGGCGGTCGCGGCGTTGGCGTACGGTACCGAGAGCGTGCCGCGCGTGGACAAGATCGTTGGCCCGGGTAACGCCTTTGTGGCCGAGGCCAAGCGTCAGGTCTACGGCATCGTTTCCATCGATATGATCGCAGGTCCGAGCGAGATTTTGATCGTCGCAGATGGAAAAAGCAATCCTCGTCACGTCGCGGCCGATCTGCTCTCGCAGGCCGAGCACGATAAGCTGGCAAGCGCGGTGCTGGTCACCGACTCGGCAGAGCTGGCGTACGCGGTACAGGCCGAGATCGAGCGTCAGATCCCGCTGCTCGAGCGCGCCGAGATCGCCCGCGCGTCCATTGACAACAACGGCAAGATCATCGTCGCGCAGGATCTCAAGGTGGCCATCGACATCGCCAACGAGATCGCGCCCGAACATCTGGAGCTGTGCGTCGACGCGCCGTTTGACTATCTGGACAGCATCCGCCACGCGGGCTCCATCTTCATGGGCCGCAACTGCCCCGAGGCGCTGGGCGACTATATGGCAGGCCCCAACCACACCCTGCCGACCAGCGGCACGGCCCGCTTCTCGAGCCCCTTGTCCGTCGACGATTTCGTCAAAAAAACGCAGTACACCTATTTCACCCGCGAGGCGCTGGAGAGCGTTGCCCGCGACGTGGAGTATTTTGCGACCAAGGAGGGCCTGACCGCCCATGCCAAGAGCGCCGTGGTGCGCCTGGAGGACGAGCAATGAGCCGCTATCAAGGTGCCCGACTGTCGACGCTTTCGCCCTACACCCCGGGCGAGCAGCCGCGCGATGCGAAATACGTCAAGCTGAACACCAACGAGTCGCCCTTTGAGCCCTCGGAAAAGGCGCAAAAGCTGGCGGCCGAGGCGGCAGGTCGATTGCAGCTCTACAGCGACCCGACCTGTCGGGTCTTGGTCGACAAGCTGGCCGAGGTGTACGGCGTTGACGCGGACGAGGTGATCGTCACCAACGGCTCGGACGAGGTGCTGGATTTTGCCTTCCAGGCCTTCTGCGACGAGGACGTGTCCGCGCGGTTCCCCGACATCACCTACGGCTTTTACCCCGTATTTGCCGCTCGTAACGGTATTCCGTACGAGACGGTCGCTCTGCGGGACGATTTTACCATTGATATTGAGCAATATTTCGGCGTGGGCAAGACGATCTTCATCGCCAACCCCAACGCCCCGACGGGCATCGCGCTCTCTCGCGACGAGATCGAGCAGATCCTGATCCACAACAAGGACAACGTGGTCGTCATCGACGAGGCCTACGTGGATTTCGGGGGCGAGAGCGCCGTGCCGCTGATCAAAAAGTACGACAATCTGCTGGTCACGCAGACCTTTTCCAAATCCCGCTCGCTGGCGGGCGGACGTCTGGGCTTTGGCATCGGCAATCGCGAGCTGATCGCCGATCTGCACACCGTCCGCTATTCGACCAACCCCTACAACGTCAACAGCATGACGGCGGCGGCAGGCTACGGCGTGCTGTGCGACGAGGACTACACTCGCGCCAACTGCCGCACGATCATCGAAAATCGCGACTACACCACGGCGGCCTTGCGCGAGCTGGGCTTCCGCGTGCTTGACTCCAAGGCGAATTTCGTGTTTGCCACCACCCCAGCCATGCACGGCGCGGATCTGTACGCCGCTCTCAAGCAAAACGGCATTCTCGTCCGTCACTTCGACAGCCCTCGCATCAGCGACTTCGTCCGCATCTCCATCGGCACGCGCGAGCAAATGCAAACGCTGGTGGACGTTGTGGAAAAGCTACTGACGGAGGTGTAAAAAACGCGTTAGGGAAACTTTTTGAAAAAAGTTTCCCTATAACCCTTCAAAAACTTTACAAGAAGAAAAAGGAGCGCTCTTCCTTGCGCCTTCTCCTAACTCTGTAAGGGGAAGAATATGCGCTGTTCCATAGAGATTTCGCCTGCGGCGAAATCGGCTCTCGCGAGCTCAGGGAACCCCTCCTCGTTTCACTCGGCATCAATTTGCTTTGCAAATTGACTCCGTCCCCCCTACCCCTTTCGCTCCACGATGTAGGGGCGGATTCTATATCCGCCCGCCTCAAATGAACATGAACGTAAAAAACGGGCGCATATGGAATGCGCCCCTACAAAAAAGCAACACTTTTTGCTCCCCATATCTGCCGCTCGTGGTGGCAAACTGGCGAGCGATGCATTACAAACATTTATGTCTTTCTCCACTATCCGCTATGAAGAGCGGCAATGCCAAGGGAGTTCCAAGAGGGAACGTCTTGGCGCGTTTCTTGGTTACTTCTTGCCGCGTGGCAAGAAGTAACATCAAAGCCGCACAGCGAACGCGTGCCGAAGGCACAGTGTGAGCGTCCGGCTACGCAATCGTAAAAAACTTTCGCTAAACAAAAATTACCTCCCCCGAAAGGAGTCCATCCAATGAATAATAACACCACCTGCCGTCAGGCACAACTCTCCCGCACCACCGCCGAAACCGACATCCATCTCAACCTCAACCTCGACGGTAAGGGCGAGAGCACCATCCAGAGCGGTTGCGGCTTTCTCGACCATATGCTCACCCTTTTTGCCAAGCACGGCGGCTTTGATCTGTCGCTGACCTGCGACGGCGACACCTACGTCGACGATCACCACACCGTCGAGGACATCGGTATCGTGCTGGGTCAGGCATTTGCCAAAGCACTGGGCGACAAGCGGGGCGTGAGCCGCTACGGCTCGATGACCTTGCCCATGGACGAGGCCTTGATCCTCGCGGCCGTCGATCTGTCGGGCAGAAGCTACCTCGGCTTTGCGCTGGACATTCCCACCGCTCGCGTCGGATCGTTTGACACCGAGCTGGTCGAGGAATTCTGGCTGGCCTTTACCCGCAACGCGCAGTGCACGCTTCACCTGCGCAAGATCGCGGGCACGAATTCCCACCACGTCATCGAGGGCGCCTTCAAGGCGGCCGCTCGCGCGCTTCGTCAGGCGGTAGCCATCGATCCGACGCACGCTGACGAGCTGCCCTCGACCAAAGGGGTGCTGTGATGGTTGCCGTCGTTGATTACGGCGTGGGCAATCTGTTCTCGCTGTGTTCCTCGCTTGCGGCGATCGGCGCCGAGGCGGTCGTGACGGACGATCCCGCCGTTCTGGCCGCCGCAGACCGCATCATCCTGCCCGGTGTGGGCGCGTTTGGTGACGCGGCCGACAAGCTGCGCGAGCGCGGATTGTTCGACGTTTTGCGTGACCTTGCTGCCGCGGGCAAGCCCCTCATGGGCATTTGCCTTGGGATGCAGCTGCTGTTTGAAAAGGGCTTTGAGTACGGCGAGCACGAAGGCCTCGGACTGATCAAGGGCGAGGTTCGCCCCATCGCCGAGGTCATTCCCGCCGATTTGAAGATCCCCCACATCGGCTGGAACGCTCTGCATTTTGTGGGCGAGAAGTCGCCCATCTTCCGCTATCTCGACGAGGGCGATTTCGTCTATTTCGTCCACTCCTTCTATGGCAAAAACGATGACGGCTCCGTTATCGCTACCGCCGAATACGGCGCTCACTTAACCGCCGCCGTCGGCCGCGGTAACGTATACGGCTGTCAGTTCCACCCCGAAAAAAGCGGCAACGTGGGGCTGAAGATACTGAAGGCGTTTTGTGAGGTGTAGGGGACGATGCGGGGTGCTTTTTGAAAAAAGCACCCCTGCACCCCGAAAAACTTTATGGAGGGGAAAAGGAAAAATTATTTTAGCATCTTCTCCATTCCCCTGTAGGGACCGGCGTCCCCGACGGTCCGTTTCTCCCCCGACAATAGCTACCGCAAGCGGCGGGACCCCCACCCCATCCGCTCCACGAATGTAGGGGCGCATTCCATATGCGCCCGCCATGAAGGAAAAAGCCAGTCAAACGGCGGATATGAAATCCGCCCCTACCGAGAAAGCAAAACATTTTGCTCCCCATATCTGCCGCTCGTGGTAGCAAAGCGGCGAGAGTTGTACTTGAAAAATATATGTTTTTCTCCTTAACTCGCTTTGAAGAGCGGCACGGAAAGGGAGGCCCCCAAGGGAACGTCCGGGCGTCCTTTCTTTCGCCATTTCTTTGCGACGAGGCAAAGAAATGGCATCCAAGCCGCACAGCGCGGCGCGTTAGCTGTACGCGCGTCCGGCTACGAAGTCGTATAACCTTTAGCTAAACTCCAAAATCATCCCCCGAAAGGAGCATCCCCATGAAACCCGAAAAAACCAACCGCTTTATCTGCACCGAAATCTCCGGCGGCGCCTTTGACGCCACCCAACAGCGCGTCCTCGTCGACCGCAAAACGGGCGTCAATTACCTCTGGACAGCCAGCGGCTACGCAGGCGGACTGACCGTGCTGGTCGACGCCGAGGGCAAGCCCATCGTCACCCCCATCCCCCGCGATGAGGAATAAAAAAGGAGATATTTATGCTCATTTTCCCCGCCATTGATCTGTACGACGGCAAGGCCGTCCGCCTGTATAAGGGCGATTATCAGAATATGACCGTCTACAGCGAAAGCCCCTTGTCCGTCGCGCTTGATTTCGTGGCCGCGGGTGCGAAGTGCATCCACATGGTCGACCTGGAGGGCGCACGCGACGGCACGACCCCCAATCTCGCCATCGTGCGCGAGATCGCGGAAAAAACGCCGCTGTTTACCGAGATCGGCGGCGGCATCCGATCCATGGAAACCGTCCGAGCCTATCTGGATGCGGGCGTTGACCGTGTCATTCTCGGCACGGCGGCCGTGACCGATCCCGAATTTTTGAAGCAAGCCCTGGCCGAGTACGGCGAGCGAATTGCCGTCGGCGTGGATATCAAGGACGGCAAGGTAGCCATTAAGGGTTGGCTGGAAACCGCCGAGGACGACGCACTGACGTTCTGTGAAAAGATGCAGGCGCTGGGCGTTCGCACCATCATCAGCACCGATATTTCCAAGGACGGCGCCATGATGGGAGCCAACCACGCGCTGTACCGCACGCTGTCCGAGCGCTTTGATCTGCAGATCGTGGCGTCGGGCGGTGTTTCGTCGATCGACGACGTCAAAAAACTGCGCTCGCTGGAGCTGTACGGTGCCATCATCGGCAAGGCGTACTACACGGGCGCGATCGATCTCAAAGAGGCAATCGAGGTATCCAAATGATTACGAAGAGAATTATTCCTTGTCTGGACGTCCGCGACGGGCGCGTGGTCAAGGGTGTGAATTTTGAAGGGCTGAATGACGTGTCGTCCCCCGTCGAGCTGGCGCGTTATTACAGCGACAAAGGTGCTGACGAGCTGGTGTTTTACGACATCACCGCGTCGAGCGAGGGCAGGCGGCTGTTCACCGACATATTGTGCGAGGTGGCAAAGACCATCTTCATTCCCCTGACGGTGGGCGGCGGCATCAACACGCTGGACGACTTTGACCGCGTGCTCAAGTGCGGCGCGGATAAGGTCAGCGTCAACTCGGGCGCGATCCGCAATCCCGCCTTGATCGGCGAGGCGGCCAAGCGCTATGGCGACCAGTGCGTGGTGCTGTCCGTTGACGTCAAGCGCGTGGGCGGTGAGTTCCGCGTGTTTGCCAAGGGCGGCCGCGAGGACACGGGTATGGAGGCCATTGACTGGATCCGCCGCGGTGTCGACGCAGGCGCGGGCGAGATCGTGGTCAATTCCATCGACACCGACGGTGTCAAGGGCGGCTTTGATCTGGAAATGCTCGACGCCGTTTGCCGTGCCGTGGACGTTCCCGTCATCGCCTCGGGCGGTGCGGGCTGTATCGACCACTTCACCACCTTGTTTAGGACACTCCCCCGCGTCGACGCAGGCCTCGCCGCCTCCATCTTCCACTTCGGCGAGGTCAAAATCGAAGACCTTAAGCGCGAGCTGTTGAAGAATGGAATTCCGATGAGAATATAAGGAACGAGGAACGCGCAAGGGAACTTTTTGAAAAAAGTTCCCCTGCACCCCTCAAAAACTTTAATAAAAGGGAATAGAAACGTTCGCCCTTGCGACTACTCCTTTCTTTGTAAGGGGAAAGGAATACGCTATTCCAAACCATAGCTACCGCGAGCTCATGGGGCCCTACCCATTACGCTCCATGAAATTAGAGTTGCACCCGGTTTTGCATTTACCTCGCCCTATCTGTTCTCATTTGGACTTCCAAATGAGAACGCAAAATTTGAATCTTTAACAATTCGCAAAAACATTGGAGGCGCTGGCGCCGACAGTTTTTGCGCGCATAAGCGGTTTCCAAAGGCGGAGCCTTTGGCGTCCTTCTTGGCCACTTCTTGGGACGCGCCAAGAAGTGGCATCAAAAAACGGCACAGCTCAGCGCGCGGCGTGCCGCGCAGTATGAGCGTCCCCAGAAGAAGTCGTATAGAATTTACTCAAACTAAAATCATCTCCCCCGAAAGGAACTACCACTATGTTCAATATTGAAACCCTCAAATTTGATTCCAACGGCCTTATTCCTGCCATCGTTGTTGACGCCATCTCGGGTAAGGTCTTGACCCTCGCCTACATGAACCGCGAATCTCTCCAAATCTCCATGGAAAAAGGCCTGACCTGCTTCTGGAGCCGCTCCCGTCAGGAGCTGTGGCTCAAGGGCGAAACCAGCGGCAACTACCAGCATATCGTCTCCATCACCGCCGATTGTGACGGCGACGCGCTGGTCGTCAAGGTCGAAAAGGACGGCCCCGCCTGCCACAAAGGCACCGACTCCTGCTTCGAGGACGTCATCTTCGAGAGCGACGAGCGCCACGAGTTTTCTCTGGCATCTCTGATGAAGCTGATCGAGGGCCGTAAGACCGAAAAGAAGGAAGGCTCGTACACGACGTATCTGTTTGAAAAGGGCCTGGATAAGATCCTCAAAAAGGTAGGCGAGGAGTGCACCGAGGTCATCATCGCGGCCAAAGCAAACGACCGCGCCGAGACCATCTACGAGATCTCCGATCTGGTCTATCACGTCATGGTGCTCATGATCCAGCAGGGCATCAGCCTGGAGGATATTCACCGCGAGCTGGCCTCCCGCCACGTCATCGACCATAAGGTCAAGCAGGAGAAAATGACCAATGGGCAAGCTTGATCTGCCAAAGTACGGCACGTTGCAGGATCTCCACACCCATACCACCTATTGCGACGGCAAAAACACGCCCGAGGAGATGATCGAGGCGGCGATTGCCAAGGGGCTGTGCCGCATCGGCTTTTCGGGACATTCGCCCTCGCCGCGCGGTGAGGACTATGCCATGAAGCCCGAGGAAATCCCCACCTATATTGCCGAGGTGCGTGCGCTGGCTGAGAAATATAAGGGGCGCATCGAGGTACTGTGCGGCATCGAGCAGGACGTCTATTCGCCGCCCGTTCCCGAAGGCTTGGACTATATCATCGGCTCTGTTCATTACATTCGTGTCAAGGACGGGTATATCACGGTGGATTATTCGGCAGAGGAATTGCGCCGAGGGTGCCTGACCTACTTTGACGGCGATCCGTATGCCATGTGCGAAGCGTATTTTGCGGCGTACGATGCGTTAGCCGAGCTCAAGCCCGACATCGTGGGGCATATCGACCTGATCACCAAGTTCATTGAGCAGGACGCACTGTTTGACCCCAACCATCCGCGCTATCTTGCGGCGGCCTATCGCGCGGTCGACGCGATGATCCCGACGGGCGCGCTGTTTGAGATCAACACGGGGGCGCTGTCGCGCGGATATCGAACGACGCCCTATCCCGCAGAGCCTATCCTTGCGTATATCCGCGAGCGCGGGGGTAGGGTGATTTTGACGGGCGACACGCATCGTGCGGAGAATCTGTGTTATCGGTTTGACGAGTGGGAAAAATTGTTATATTGAAAGCAAAACAAGAGGAATCTTTTAAAGATTCCTCTTGTTTTATGTAGTTGCGTTATGCGGTTACTTTTCTATTTCAATATACGCTGCGTTGATACAAGGGCCTTCCCACGAGCGATAATCCTCACCCATGCCGTAAACGACGATGTTGCCGTCGCCTTCGCCGTATATCGTTATGACGTCGCCGCTGATGAAATTTTGCTTTGCGTCGATCAGACAGTCGCGCACGATGATGTGATAGGACGATCCGTCCGGAGCCTCACAAAGATAATACGCATCGCCATTCGTGTGATAAAAGTTGTCTACGTATTCAACTCTGGACACAACCTTGAGCCTGACGCAAATGAATTGCTCCTCGTATTGTCCTGCCGAGCGGTAGTACTCTTCCGCATCCATGACGTGGCAAGCCTCGATATACTCTTCACGGCTCAGCGACGTATCCACGGGCTTATCAAACATATCGACAAAGCCTGAAATGAGCGTTCCGATGCCGATCGTGGATATGATAAGATAAACCGCCACGGCGGACATGACGATCGTTTTATGCGAGCGCTTGTGCGGGCTGGTAAAAAGCAATATGATACCAAGGATCGGAAAGGCAAACAGCATCAAAATAATGAACCACCACGAGTGGTACCATTCGACGAAGATCACTCTGCCCGAGCCCGAGGAGCTTCTTTTCCTTTTGTGCGGCTTGATTGCAGGACGATTGCCTGCGCGCATATGCTCGGGACATTCCTTGCCGCATAGCGGACAAATGTCACTTGCAAAAAAGCATTTGCAATCGGGGCATTGATTCAGATCGGGGCGGTCGAGCTCCTGGTCGTCGTGGCTTCCAAGCATTCTTCCCATAAGGCGTGCTCCTTTCGAGGCTTTGTGGGTTTATTATAGCATAAGAGGGGGGAGGTTGTCAATGGGAGAGGCGGGGGAGGTAATTATAGTTTAGCGAAAAGGTTTTACTGGTTCTTCTTTTGACGCTCACACTGTGCCTTCGGCACGCGTTCGCTGTTCCGGTTTTTGATGTTCATTCTTTGCCGCGCGGCAAAGAACGAACCAAGAAAACGCGCCAAGACGTTCCCTCTTGGATCTCCCTGGCATTGCCGCTCTTCAAAGAGGACAGAGGAGAAAAACATAATAGTTTATTTTGCATCTCTCGCCAGTTTGCCACCACGAGCGGCAGATATGCCAAAGCAAAAAGTTTTGCGGGGTTCTAAGGGGTATTAGACCCCTTAGTCCGTTTTCTTGGTTCGTTCTTTGTCGGATGACAAAGAATGAACACAAAGACAGCATACCGAGCGCGCGAAGCTGGGCGAGGCTGTAGAGGAAGACGTAGAAAATTTAGTTTTCCTGCATCGCTTGCCATACAGCCACCACGAGCGGCAGGCGGAGAGGGCAAGATGTGTTTCTTTCTTGTGGGGACCGACGTAATTTCGCTTGCGAAATAGGTTCTCGGCGGTCCGTAACAAAGAAATCGCCGGATAAACGGACCGTCCGGGAGGCCGGTCCCTACAAAGAACAGAAGAAGTTGCTCCAGCTACACTCCTGTTTCTTCCTTAAAAGTTCTTGAAAGGGGTGTGGGGGAAACTTCTTTTAAGAAGTTTCCCCCACGCGTCACTTATTTAATTTCTCTGCCACTTGGTACCCTGCGCGGTGTCGATCAGGGTAATGCCGCGGGCGGTGAGCTCTGCGCGGATGCGGTCTGCCTCGGCGTAGTTCTTTTCCTTCTTGGCGGCGGCACGAGCGGCGATGAGAGCTTCGATCTCCTCGGCCTCGGGATCGCCTGCGTGCTCGGCCTTGGCCTCGGCCTCGGCGGCGGCACGGACGGCTGCGGCGGCCTCCAGGAGATTGAGCGACAGCACGCGGTCGAAATCAGCAAGCAGTGCCAGCTTGGTCGCGTCGGAGCACTTGGCCTTGAGCACGTTGTAGACGGCCGTGATGGCAAGGGACGTGTTCAGATCGTTGTCCAGCGCGTCGGTAAAGCCCTTTTTCAGCTCGGCGAATGCGGCCTCGTCCACCTCGCCGCCCTCCTTCAGGGTTGCAATGCGGGCGATCATCTTGTCGTAGCTGACCTTGGCGTTGTCCATGTTCTCGTAGCTGAAGACCAGATTCTTGCGGTAGTGCGACTGCAGGCAGAACAGACGGTAGACCATGGGGTCGTAGCCCTTGCTCTCGAGCAGGGAAACCGTCAGAAATTCGCCGGTCGACTTGGACATCTTGCCGCTGTTCGTGTTCAGGTGGAGCACGTGGAACCAGTAGTTACACCACTTGTGGCCAAGATACGCCTCGGATTGCGCGATCTCGTTGGTGTGGTGGGGGAAGGCGTTGTCAATGCCACCGCAGTGGATATCCAGCGTCTCGCCCAGATGCTTCATCGAAATGCAGGAGCATTCGATGTGCCAGCCGGGGTAGCCCACGCCCCAGGGGGAATCCCACTTGAGCGCCTGGTCCTCGAACTTGGACTTGGTGAACCACAAAACGAAATCGTTCTTGTTCTTTTTGTTGTTGTCGGCCTCAACGCCCTCGCGTACGCCGACCTCCAGATCCTCCTCCTTGAAGTTGTTGAAGACGTAATAGTCCTTTAGCTTGGAGGTGTCGAAATATACGTTGCCGCCCGCGATATAGGCGTAGCCCTTTTCGAGCAGGCCCTCGATGACCTTGATGAAATCGTCGATGCAGCCCGTGGCAGGCTCGACGACGTCGGGCATCTTGATGTTCAGCTTTTTGCAGTCGGCAAAGAAAGCGTCGGTGTAATACTGCGCGATCTCCATGACCGACTTGTGCTCGCGGCGCGCGCCCTTGAGCATCTTGTCCTCGCCGTCGTCGGCGTCGTCCGTCAGGTGTCCGACGTCGGTGATGTTCATCACGCGGATGACGTCGTAGCCCAGATAACGCAGGTATTTCTCCAGCGTGTCCTCCATGATGTAGGTGCGCAGGTTGCCGATGTGAGCAAAGTGATAGACCGTCGGGCCGCAGGTGTACATTTTGACCTTGCCCGGCTCGTTGGGAACGAACTCGTCTCTCGATCTTGTCAGTGAGTTATAAAGAAGCATATGTTGATCTCCTTTCGGATGGTATTCTCTGATATAGTATTATACCAAATATCTGCCGCTTTGTAAAGAGCGGCGTGCCAAATTCTTACTCTTTTTCCTTGATTTTTATACTTTTTCTTGCAACACTTTCCACTGCAACCGGATGCTTCCTCTTTTGCCTGTATTTACATTTGATGACTTTTCTGTAAGCTATTTACAATTTGAGCAGGGGATGCTATACTTGGTGCACGCCGCCGCGCGGTGAGTGCGAGTGTCCGTGCGGCGGAGCAGAAACAAGAAAGGAGATCCATATGCACACCTACAAACAAAAACACCGCCCCGGCCATATCAAGCCGCAGCGGCGTCGCCGATATGCCATTGTATGCACGTTGCTGGCGCTTGCGTGTCTGTTTACGCTGAACGTATCCGCCATCACGCCTACATACAGCAATATGACGCCCGCGTTCCGTAACAGCCGCTACTATCTCAACCTCAAGGCGCTGACGCTGACGGGAGACGAGCGGACGGACATCGTCATGATTGCCATGAGCCAGCTCGGCTACCACGAAGGCAACGGCCCTTCGCACTGCCACGGCGAGAGCTGCGGCTCGGGCAACTACGTGGAGTACAACTACTACCACGGCAGCGTTGACCAGCTGGGCAACGGCGTTCAGACGTACGGCTACCCCTGGTGCGCGTCCTTCGTTTCCTACTGCGCGCGCCTGGCGGGCATTTTCTGCGACACGCTGTGCACCTCGCTCAACTGCTCCCGCTGGGTCAATCATTTCATCGGCGATGGCGAGTATCATTCGCGCCAGTCGGGCTATGAGCCCATTCAGGGAGATCTGATCTTTTTCCGTGACGCGGGCTCGTCCAAGCTGTCGACTCACGTCGGTCTTGTACGCTACACCTGCAACGGCGTGGTCTACACCATCGAGGGCAACTGCGGCAACGAGGTGCGTCTGGCGGCGTACGATCTGAATGATCCTTACGTCATCGGCTTTGCCTCGCCCGACTATGCGGAGAACCCCGACACGGCCATCGACTATCTGCTTGACGAGTACACCGAGGGCAACTATATCATCGCGGCGGCCGAGCTGCCCGTGAGAAGCTGCCCGAACGGCGGTAGCGTGACCTTTACGCTGCACCGCGGCGACTTGATGCATATCTACGAGTGCATCGGCAACTGGGGGAGAACCGACTACGGCTGGATCCCCATGACGGACACCCAGCCGATCGACGTGAGGTGAGGGGAGTACGTAGGGGGACGACGCGGGGGCCTTCTTGAAAGAAGTCCCCCACACCCCCCAAGAACTTTATAAAAAGAAAACAGGAGCGTAGCCGGAGCAACTTCTTCTGTTTTTTGTAGGGACCGGCCTCCCGGACGGTCCGTTCTATCCAAGCAATAGCTGCCGCGAGCGGCAGGGCTCTCCTCGCTCCGCTGCGAACCCCAAAAACTCGCTTCACTCGTTTTCGGGAACCCCAGCCGCTCGGCATAAATCTGCTCCGCAGATTTACTCCGTCCCCCATCCCATTCGCTCCACAAAATAACATTCCGTAGGGCGGGAGCTGCGCTAATATAAGGTTCGTTGCAGAGAGCAAAGATTATTGCAATCACATCCTGCGTGCGTCTTCCGTGTCGGTGTTTTTCTTTAAAACACCGACGCAAAGTCTGAAGACGTATGACTTTGCGCAAATATGAGCGGAGTGATAACGAAGCGACATTTGCGCGTTGCGGGAATCCAAAGGGCATTAGGCCCTTTGGCGCTCTTCTTCCGCCACTTCTTGGGGCGTACCAAGAAGTGGCATCAAAGATATCCGCGAGCGCGCGTAGCAGTGTGAGCGTCCCAAGAGGCAGTCAGTAAAAAAGTCAGCTTTACCCAAAACCAAAGGCAGAGAATCTCCCGATCCTCTGCCTTCTATCATTGATCATCAATCTTCATTCTGCTTCAAAAATCTTTTCCACGTCCGCCCGATCAAAACGCAGGCCGCCAGACACGCCAACCCCACCGCACACCACGACAAGATCGTCGCCTGCCAGGAGGTCGTCTGCACCAACCACGGCACCGCCGAGGTTGCAATCGTGCTTCCGACGTAAGTAAACGCATTGACCAATCCCGAGACCGTCGAAACGCGCCCCGACTTGACAAACCGCGCGGGCAAATAGCAGGTCAGGCTGGTGTTGGCCGCGTGAATACAGCCAACCGACAGTACGATCATCACGATGGAAAAGACGGGATGCAGCGTGTGGAACAGCCCCAGCGCCAGCGTCGCCGCCGCGCAGATCGACATCAGCACGGTCACCTCACGCATCTCGTCCTTGATGATGCGCAGATGCAACACGGCCGCCATGCGCACGCAGAACAGCCCGAAGACGGGCATGAACAAATTCATCAGCGTCGACAGATCCGCTTCAAGCGTAAAGGTGGTGTAAAGATAGGTCGACATCCATTCCTCAATGCCGTCGCGCAAAAAGCCGACGGTGGCGGTCATGACGAAGACGAACAGCAGTCCCGAGGACAAAATGATGCGCCAAAGCCCTTCTTTTTTGGGCGCGGGCTGAGCCTCGCTCTCGTCGGGCGCATCGATCATCTCGACCGTCTTGCCTGCAAGCGCGTCGCGTACCGCGTTCGGGTGGCGGCGCTCCAGTGTGCGAAAGCCGAAGACAAGTCCAACGCCCGTGATTACGGCCAGCGCGCAGGACAGCGCGAACATGCCCTTCCAGGCCGTCAGCGACACGAACAGCGCCGCCGAGGCGTAGACCGCCAACAGGGCGATCTGTGCCGCCATAGACACCGACATGACCGCCTTTGTGTATCGCTCGCCCTTCAGATAGATGGTCATCAGCTTGACGATGGGCGGCCAGAACAGCGCCTGCGCAAAGCCGTTGATCGCCCAGAGGACGATCAGAAGAGGAACGGAGGTGACGAAGGGAAAGGCCGCGTTGCACAGCGTGGTTACGCCAAGCCCACAGAAAATGAGCTTGCGGGGATCGATGCGGTCACCGAGCAGGCCGCTGACGATCTGCCCCGCGCCATAGGTGAAAAACAGCGCGCTTCCGATGTACCCGATCTGCACGTCCGTAAGGACCGAGTCGGGAATGCCCAGCTTGACGGCGCTGAAGCTCTTGCGCGTCATATAGCTGGTAAAATAAAGCAGGCAAAACAAAACGGAAATCAGCGTGAAGGAATCGTTTGCCTTGGTTTTTTTGGATCTCATGTGATTTGATATTTGGGTAGCTTAGTCGTGTGCGGCTGCCCACGCCTCCAGTTCTTCAAGTTCTTCATAGTCGGCAAGGAGCTGTTCCTCCAGCTCCGTTTTTTTGGCGTCCAGCTCGGAAATGCGAACGTAGTCGGTCGCGGCGTCGCCTGCCATTTCTTCCTCGATCGCGGCAAGCGCCTCTTCAAGCCGAACGCACTCGTCGCGCAGCTTTTGCAGTCGGTTGCGTTTTTTGCGCTCCTCGGCCGCGTTTTGCTTGTTCTTCAGATAATCGGCCTTGGCGTCGCTGACGACTGCTTTGGCCGCTACCGTGGCGGTCGCGCCGAGGCGCTCGGCCTCGCGGGCGGTCTTGTAGCGCATCAGCTCCGTGTAACCCTGTCCTGCGTGCTCGACGGTGTAGTCGAGCAGATCCCCCGGGAAGGCCTCGCCCGGGTGCATCATCAGAATACGGGTAGCCAGCTTGTCGATGAGATAGCGGTCGTGGCTGACGGTCAGGATGGTGCCGTCGAACTGCTCCAGCGCCCCCTCAAGCGCCTCGCGCGAGTCGATGTCCAGATGGTTGGTCGGCTCGTCGAGCACGAGCAGATTCATATGCGAGAGAATGAGCTTGGACAGCGTCAGTCGCGCCCGCTCACCGCCCGAGAGCACGGCGACCGTCTTGAACACGTCCTCGCCAACGAAACGGAACTGGGCGAGGGTGTTGCGGATGGTCAGCTCGGGCAGGTGGGGATAGGCGCTCCACAGCTCCTCAAGCACCGTGTTTTCGTCGGTCAGGTTCTGGTTTTCCTGATCGTAATACCCGACCTCGACGTTGTATCCTGCCTCGATCACGCCCGACGTGGGGGCGAGCATATTCAGAATCAGCTTGATCAGCGTCGATTTGCCACAGCCGTTGGGGCCGATGAGCAGAACGCGCTGTTTCTTTTTAATAAGGAAATTCAGATCCTCAAACAGCACCTTGTCGCCAAAGCGCATGGACAGCCCGCGCACCGACAGCACGTCGTTGCCGCTGTCGGTCGATTGGGTGAATTTCATGCGAACGGGGCGGGGGGCGTTCTGGGGCTTTTCCAGCTTGACCATCTTGTCCAGCAGCTTCTGGCGGCTCTCGGCCGCGATGATGTTGCGCTCGCGGTTCCACGCCCGCTGTTGGGCAATATACGCCTCCTGACGGGCGATCTCCTTTTGCTGCTCTCGGTAGTGCTTTTCGGCCAGCTCACGGTCAATGCGGCGCTGCTCCATGCTCTTGGTGTAGCCGCCGTTATAAAGCGCGGCACGGTGATTTTCAATGGCCAGCGTTTTGGTCGTCACGCGGTCGAGAAAATAGCGGTCGTGCGAGATGACCAGCACGCATTTTTTATAGTTGACAAGGAAATTTTCCAGCCACGCCGTCGTTTCGATGTCCAGATGGTTGGTCGGCTCGTCCAGCATGAGAATGTCGGGCTCACGCGAGAGCTGAATGGCCAGCGCCAGTCGCGTGCGCTGACCGCCGCTGAGCGTGTCAACGGACTGCTGCTGTGCCGCCGCGTCAAAGCCAAGGCGCTGAAGCATCGAGGCGCAACGGCCGCGGTATTCCAGCCCTCCCTCGCGCAGATAGCGGTCGTTAAGGGCAGTGTACTCGGCGCTGAGTGCACCCAGGTGCTGTACGCCGTCGGCGTTCATCTCTTTTTCCAGTGCGGCAAGGCGGGCCTCCATGCGCAGCATTTCGGGCTTGGAGCGGAGCATCAGCTCGAGCACCGACAGACCCGTGGGAGCGGTTTCGTCGGGCTCGTCCTCCGAGCCGCACAGCGACGAAAAGGCGCCGTCCTGCGAGAGTATCCCGATGGTCTTGCCGCCTGCAACGGTGACGCTGCCCTCCTCGGGCTCGTAGACGCCCGTGATGACGCGGAAAAGGGAAGACTTTCCCGATCCGTTGACGCCGATGATGCCGAGCTTGTCGGTCTCGTCAAGGGAAAAATCGATATTTTGCAATATGGTGGTCACGCCGAAGCGTAAGGTCATGTTTTTGACGTTAAGGATGGTCATGGAGTTGGCTCCTTCGGAGGAATTTAAGGGGGGGATTTTTTTGCCGCTTGCGTAGCCGGACGCTCGCCCAGCTTCGCGCGCTCGCGGAAGGCGTTTGATGTACTTTCTTTGTCGCTGAACAAAGAAAGTACCAAAGAAAATCAGCCAAGACGTTCCCTCTTGGAACTCCCTTGGCATTGCCGCTCTTCAAAGAGGGCAGAGGAGAAAAAGCTAAGAGTTTATTTTGCATCTCTCGCCGCACAGCTGCCACGAGCGGCAGGCGAAGAAAGCAAGAGGTCTTGCGGGTTTCTTAAGGGCATTAAGCCCTTAAGCTGATTTTCTTTCGCCATTTCTTTGTTCAGCGACAAAGAAATGGCATTAAGTGCGGTACAGATCAGCGCGCGACATAGTCGCGCAGTATGATCGTCAAAAGGAGAAGGCGTGGAAAATTTTGTTTTTCTGCACCGCTCGCCATATAGCTGCCACGAGCGGCAGGCAAAGAAATCGCCGGATAAACGGACCGTCCGGGAGGCCGGTCCCTACAGGATATTCTATCCTTTGTGGAGCGGATGGGGCGGGGGGACGGAGTAAATCTGCGGAGCAGATTTATGCCGAGCGTAAGCGAGGAGAGGGCCCCAGGAGCTCGCGAGAGCCGATTTCGCCGCAGGCGAAATCTCTGCAGAACAGCGCACTTCCTTCACCATACAGGATTAGAAGAAGTTGCGAGGGCGAACGCTTCTATTTCTTCTTGTAAAGTTTTTTGAGGGGGTCAGGGGAACTTTTTTTCAAAAAAGGTCCCCTCGTACTCCTCACACCTTACAATTTAATCTTCACTTCCTGCGCCACGCCGAGAATGCGGGCGTCGCCCGTTTCGAAATCGATGGGGGAGAGCTCAATGGGAGAATAGTCGTCGTTTTCGGGCTGGAGGAAAATGCGTCTGTCGCGCTTGAAAAAGCGCTTGACCGTCGCGCTGTCGCCGCCGACAAGGCAAGCCACGATGTCGCCGTTTTCGGCGTACTGTTGCTTGCGAAACAAAACGAGCGAGCCGTCCACGATGCCGCAGTCCTTCATGCTGTCGCCGCACACCTTGAGGTAAAAATACTCGTCTGCGTCGTCCACGTCGGCGTACTCGTAGCCTAGCAGCGTCTCGTCCGTGATGATGGGACTGCCCGCGCGGATCTCGCCAATGATAGGCAGACGACGGGCGCGCGAGGACGCGTCAGCGCGACGAGGGGCGGGCGTGCCCAGCAGCTCGTCCAGCGAAACGCCGAAAAATGCGGCGATCTTCATCAGCTTCTCCGCCTTGGGGCAGGAGCGACCGTTCTTCCAGTCCGAGAAGGTCGAGGCCGCAATGCCCGTCTCCTTGGACACGCGATAGACTGTCGTGTTGTGGTTTTTGAGCAATTGTTCAAAAGAGGAATAGTCCATAGTGGGGCTCCTTTTGTTGAAACTTCCGATATTTATGAAATCATAACTAATGTGTTGACAATGCTTCGGAAATGCGATATAATAAGTGCCAACAAGGACATTATACGGTGTTGCGCGGCGTTTGTCAACGGTTTTGAGAAATTTTGGTGAAAAAACTTGATTTGCCCAGGCACGCCAATAAAATCAAACTTGTGCGAAAGGGGAAACGAAATGAGAAAAAAGACAAAAAGAAATCACCCGACAGCGCGGGTGAGATTTCATTCTGAAATACGAGAGGGTTCTTTCGGATTTTCGAACAGAAAGACGGGCAGAGGGGAGGTGTGCGCATGACCCACACCCCAAAAAAGCAGATCACCACGCGTCGGATTTTGCAGGAGGAGCTGTGCGAGGACCCCGTCAAGCTGTGCGAGGTGCGGCTGTTTTTGGAGCGTTACGCCGTTGCCGTGCGTATGCTGCGCCTTTGCCGCATCGACGAAAGGGAGCGAAACAGCACGCCGGGCGAGGTGACCTACTACGGCCGCGTGGGCGGCACGGCAGAGTACTGGCAGAACCAGCTGATCGAGATCCGTCAGTTCATCGAATCGCTGCCCAACGAATCCTGTAAGCTGCTGCTTTACTATCACTACGTCGTCGGTATGACGGTCGAGCGAGCCAGCGAGGAGCTGGACATCTCGCGGCGAAACGCCTTTCGGCTCAAAAAGAGAGCGTTGGCGTTTGCGGCGGCGCGGCTGGACGACTGGAAATACGAATGGGCGAGAAGGCAGAGGGAGGGTCAGTCGTCGTAAGCCTTGTGCTGGGCGATCAGACGGGCGGCGTTGTGGGCCATGCGGTCGGTCAGCTCGCACAAAAGCTCCTTTTCCTCGGCCGACATACCGCGCGTCAGCTCGCGCTGGCAGTCCGTCACGACCTCGACCAGCGTCGGCAATATCTCAAAGGCGCGGTCGGTCGGCTCGACGAAGATGCGGCGACGGTCAGACTCGTCGCGGCGGCGGGAGACGTAGCCAAGCGACTCCAGCTCGGTCATCTGACGAGCTACGTTGCTCTTATCCACGCCCAAAAGCCCCGCAAGCGTTTCCTGCGACGCGCCGGGAGAGCGGCAGACGGCCAGCAGATAAGGGAGCTGGCTGCCGCGCAGGTCGGTGTCGCGCAGGGAGCGGGCGTATTCGGATCCCATGACGGAGAGGATGAGATTCATTTGTTGGGAGAGAAGGGAAATGTCCATGGGGGGTGCTCCTTCGGAGGGAAATTTGGGGTTTTAGCTAAATTTTTACGACTTCGTAGCCGGACGCGCGTACAGCTTCGCGCCGCGCTGTGCCGGTTTTCGTTGTACTTTCTTTGTTGCTGAACAAAGAAAGTACCAAAGAAAGTCAGCCCGGACGTTCCCTCCGGGGCCTCCCTTTCTGTGCCGCTCTACAAAGAGCAAGACGAGAAAAACATAAAAGTTTTTTAGGCATCGCTCGCCGCATAGCCACCACGAGCGGCAGATATGCCAAAGCGAAAAGTTTTGCGGGGTTCTTAAGGGCATTAGGCCCAAAAAAATTTTATTTTCTATGGGAAGAATTTTGCAAGCAAAATTCTTCGGGAGCGGGTAATTCAACTTTCCCATAAGCACTGAATTAGATGCCCGCGTTGTTTTCTTGGTTCGTTCTTTGTCGGATGACAAAGAATGAACACAAAAACAGCACACCGAGCGCGCGCAGCTGTGCGAGGCTGTAGAGGAAGATGCAGAAAATTTAGTTTTTCTGCACCTCTCGCCGCATAGCCACCACGAGCGGCAGATATGCCAAAGCGAAAAGTTTTGCGGGGTTCTTAAGGGCATTAGGCCCAAAAAAATTTTATTTTCTATGGGAAGAATTTTGCAAGCAAAATTCTTCGGGAGCGGGTAATTCAACTTTCCCATAAGCACTGAATTAGATGCCCGCGTTGTTTTCTTGGTTCGTTCTTTGTCGGATGACAAAGAATGAACACAAAAACAGCACACCGAGCGCGCGCAGCTGTACGCGCGTCTGTAGGAGAAGGCGTGGAAAATTCAGCCTTCCTGCATCTCCCCCACCCACACCTCGGCGGCAAGACAAACCTCGCCTTGCTCGTCGACGGTCTGAACGAGATAGACCGTGTCGCCCTGCTCACTCGTGCGCTCGCCCCGCATGACGCGGAGCGTCGAGCCGAACTTGGCCTCGCGGACAAACTCCAGATGCA
>SVRN01000042.1 GCA_015064805.1 Oscillospiraceae bacterium | reverse complement strand
AAGCCCTCAAAACTCAGGCGCTGGTCGACGCTATTTTGCGCGCGGGCGGCGTGTACGCGTAAAGCATCATGAGCAATCTTTATATCACCTTCGTTGCCGTGGCGCAGATGCTGGCCTTTGCCGCGCCCGCCTATCTGCTCATGCGCTTCAAAAAATACGACGAGCGCTCCATTTCCGTGTTCGTCACGCTACTTTTGTTCGTCAGCCAGCCCTGCCTGACCGCCTATTCCTTCCAAAAGGCGACGGTGCTGGTGCGTGACGGCGTCGTGCCGCTGGAGCAGATGCTTTTGCGCGGTGCGATCATTTTGGGATTGTCTTTGGTTCTGCAGGCTACCTTTTTGGCGCTGTCCTACTTCGTCCTTCGCAAAAAGCAGGAGGAGGCACAGTACCGCATTTTCGTCATTGCGGCTTGCTTTGGCAACAGCGGATTTTTCGGTGTTCCCATTCTGGAGGCCGTGATGGGCGAGGCGCATCCCGAGGTCGCCATGTTCTCGGCGCTGTTTTCGCTCGTTATGAATACCATGTCCTGGACGGTCGCCTCGACCATTATCACCCGCGACCGTAAATACATCAGCCCGAGAAAGATCTTTCTCAATCCCAATACCATCGCGGCGATGGTCGCCATCGTCATGCTTTGCTTCACCTTCGTGCTCCCCGACCGCATCTTTTCCATGGTGGCAACGCTGGGCACCTTTTCCACCCCGCTTTGCATGTTCATTCTGGGCATGCGTCTGGCGCTGGTCGATCTCAAGGAGCTGTTTGGCAATTGGCGGCAATACCTTGTGGCCTTGGTCAAAAACGTCGGCTTTGCGCTGTTTGCCTTTGCCGCATTGTATTTCATTCCCGTCGAGGGCTATCTCAAGCAGGCGCTGTTTATCATCTGCTGCTGTCCCGTGGCCAACATGGTGCTGTCCTTCGCGGAAATGCTGGGCAAGGGACAAAAAACGGCGGCGAACGTCGTTCTTTTGTCGACGATCCTGAGCCTTGCTACCTTGCCGCTGTTGTGTCTGCTGCTGCCGTATCTGGCATAAAAGCTCAAAAAGTAAATAAAATTTACAAAATGTTCATCCCTTTCAGCTTTTTGTGTGCTAAAATAGCGAAACAGTAACTGTCAGTTACTACACGGACACACAAGACGAAAGGGATGCTTTTTTGCTGAAAGGAGGCTCGTATGCCGCACACGGATATCGGTGAAAAGATCAAAAAGCTGCGCGTGCAGCGCAATATGACGCAGTCCGATCTGGCGGGCGATCAGATCACGCGCAATATGCTCAGCCGCGTGGAAAACGGCGCGGCCTTGCCTTCGCTTCCCACCGTCTGGTATCTGGCCGAGCGACTGGGCGTTCCCGCGGGCTTCTTGCTTGCCGAGGGAGACGACGACCGCGTCTGGCGCAAGATGAACCGCATCGAGGGCATCCGCCGCGTGCTTCGCTCGGGCGACGCCCGCATTTGCCTTGAGCTGTGCCGCGAGGATGCCGAGGTGAGCGAGGCGGACGACGAGATCTATCTGATCATGGCACAGTGCTCGCTGTCGATGGCACAGGAGGAATTTCATCTGGGGCATTTGCATAAGTCATGTGCTGCCTTGGACAACGCGGTGGAATATGCCGATCACACGGTCTATGATACAACAGCCATCCGCCAGACAGCCGCGCTGTATTTTCGCTTTATGCGCGGATTGTCCGCGATGCTGTATTCCGAAACAATTTCCGACGTCGACGACCCGATGATTGGAGGATACGACGCTTTCGGCCGCTACGTTCTGGCGCGTGAGGCGCAAGAGGCGGGAGAGGAGCGCCGCGTTGCTGCGTACCTTGCGCAGAAGGACGAGACGGATCTTTGGCGGTTGCATTTTTCGGCGCACGCCGCGATGCTTCATGGCGAGTATGCAAAGGCCGAGCAGACCCTGCGCCACTTGCTTCACGCCGAGGCCGCGAGAAGCGAGGTGCTGCTGTATTGCGTGTTCTGCGATCTTGAAATCTGTTGTCGGGAGCTGAGCGACTTCCGCGGTGCGTACGAGTATTCGCAAAACAAGGTTGCATTGCTTGAACGGATGCTGCGTGAAAATTGACGGGTAACAAAATTCGTGTTATCACGTTTGCTGAGATGAAAGCAGTCACATAAAATGAGGGAGGATTTTGCAATGAAACAAAAGAACGCATTCCGCGCGATTGTTATCGTACTGGCGTTGGCTATGCTGATGTCAGCGACAGCCTGCAATCTGTTGCCCGATCCGCTGGGCGAGGCCGCCGTGACCAGACTGGTGCAGGGAAATCTGGATACTCTTTATCTGGGTGAATTCAGCAAGGAATACATGGAGCTGGTTCACTCAAGTGAGCAGGAGTTACAAGACCTCTATATGGAAGGCATTGTGATGGAGGCCGAATACTTTGCTTGGTATTGGGGCATCATTGACACCGATGCGGACGAAACGCTTGAGCATCTGGACAAACAGCTCCGGCAGAATATCATCGATCTTTACATCAAGATTTCCGATCAGGCCAAGTACGAGGTCGAGTCCGCTGTTAAAATGAACGACGGTAGCTATACCGTCAAGGTGTGGATTCAGCCTATCATGATCATGGAGCAGGCACTCGAGGTCTATGAGAAGGGCAGTTATCAGCCACTGGAGGATTATCGCAGAAAAAGCCAGAATGTGGATTGGGAAAACATCAGCAGTCAGGAATATTGGGCAATGACGAATGAATACGGTCAGATCATCGTGGATATGGTGGTCAGCCTGCTGCCGACTCTGGGCCATGACGTGCATAAATCGATGGTGATCCAGGTAGCCGAGGATGAGGATGGCTATCTGCAAATCAACGGTGACGATCTTGGTACCTTTAACTCATACGTTGTTACTTACCCTTGAAAACCAAATTGAAAACGGATGCCGTTTGTCTGAACGGCATCCGTTTTTTGTCGCTTTTCGACTATGCGATAAAAATTTAACAATTTTCGCTACTTTTTTTGCGTATGCTATAGACTTTTCGAAAACTTTGTGATATAATAACGCTGTATGCGTATATATAAATGTTTTGAATGTTTTTATATGCACGAACGACTTTACCATGGCACAAAATACAAAATTGAGGAGGTATTCAAACGCTATGAAAAAGAAAATGACTACCGTCGCTTTCAAGGGCACGCCTGAGCAGGAAGAAAAGCTGCTGGCTGTAATTGCAAAGTACGACGGCATGAAGGGCGCAACCATGCCGATCCTTCAGGAGGCGCAGGAGATCTACGGCTATCTGCCCATCGAGGTTCAGCGCATTATCGCCGAGAAGACCGGTATTCCGCTGGAGGAGATCTTCGGTGTCGTATCCTTCTACGCACAGTTCAAGCTCAATCCCGACGGTGAGGTCGCAATCGCCGTATGTCTGGGTACTGCTTGCTACGTTAAGGGCTCGGGCGAAATCATCGAAGAGTTCTCCAAGCAGCTGGATCTGCCCGTTGGCAGCACCTCTCCCGACGGCAGATATTCGCTGGAAGCAACCCGTTGCATCGGTGCTTGCGGTCTGGCTCCCGTTCTTACCGTCAACGGTGAGGTTTACGGCCGTCTGACCAAGGCTGACGTTCCCGCTATCCTCGCAAAGTATCGCTAATTTATTCTGCGGGCACTTCGTACCGCAAAAGATTCGGAGAGACGATATATGAAGATCAAGGAAATCGGAAATCTTCTTGACGCTACATGCCTGACGGGTGAGAACCATCTCGATTCCGAGGTGATCTCGGCCTGCTGCAGCGATATGATGAGCGACGTGCTCGCTTACGTCAAGGATCAGGGAGTACTTATCACGGGTCTTATCAATCCGCAGGTGATACGCACTGCGAATATGATGGATATGATCTGTATTGTTTTTGTCAGAGGCAAAAAACCGACGGAGGAGATGGTCGAGCTGGCAGAGGAGTGCGGCATTGCCGTCATGTGCACCGACAAGCGTGCGTTTGAGGCAAGCGGTATTCTGTATGCGGCAGGGCTGTCAAGATCTGCCGAGGGCAAGCATGTCTGATACGGTAAAATTTCATTTTGACGTCGACGGCTCGGATTTTTCTTCCGCGGGCGAGGCTTCGGTCACGGTCAAGAAAAAGCTGCGCCAGCTTGGGTATCCGCCCGAGGTCATTCGTCGCGTGTCCATCGCGATGTACGAGGGGGAGATCAACATGGTCATTCACGCAAACGGCGGCACGGCCGACGTAGAGGCGTCGGATGATGAGATCGTCATTATCCTTTCGGATAAGGGCCCGGGTATTCCCAACGTTGAGCTTGCCATGCAGGCGGGCTATTCCACGGCCAAGGACCACATTCGCAATCTTGGCTTTGGCGCCGGCATGGGTTTCCCGAATATGAAAAAATATACCGACGAAATGCGTATCGACACCGTTGTGGGGCAGGGTACGACCATCACCATGAAGGTCAAGTTCTGATCCGCACGGACAAAAAATCATCAAATGTATCGAGGTGTGTATGATCAGAGATTACAAACACTCGGTATCACTTGATATCGAAAAATGCAGGGGCTGTACGGCGTGTCTGAAGCGCTGTCCTACCGAGGCCATCCGCATCCGAGACGGGCACGCGGTCATCAATCCCGTGCGCTGCATCGACTGCGGTGAGTGCATTCGCGTATGTCCCTACAAAGCAAAAAAGGCAACGCACGACGCGCTGTCCGTTCTTGACGAGTATAAATATACGGTGGCGCTGCCCGCGCCGTCGCTGTACGGACAGTTTGACAATCTGGATAACATCGGATATATCATCCGCGGTCTGCTTGACCTTGGATTTGACGACGTGTTTGAGGTTGCCTGCGCGGCCGAGCTGGTGAGTGCTTATACTCGTAAGTATCTGACCAGAGAGGACATCAAACGGCCGATCATCAGCTCCGCGTGTCCTACCATCACGCGGCTGATCAGTACCAATTATCCCTATTTGTGCGAGAATATCATGCCCATCCTGCCGCCCATCGACATTGCCGCTATGCTGGCAAGAGAGAAGGCCAAGGAGGAGCATCCCGAGCTGTCGGATGACGACATCGGCGTCATATTCATTTCGCCCTGTCCCGCCAAGGTTTCTTACGTTAAGAACAACTTTGCGGGCGAGCGCAATTACGTATCGGCGACTGTGTCGGTCAGAGATATTTATTTCGCATTGCTTGACAAAATGAACAAGTACCGTGAGGAGCCGTACGAGGTGACCGAAGCCGGCATTGTCGGTATCGGTTGGGCATCGACGGGCGGTGAATCCACGGCGATACTCAACGACCGCTATCTGGCGGCCGACGGTATCGAAAATTGTATTCGCGTGCTCGACCAGATCGACAGCGCGGATATTACAAATTTGGATTTTGTCGAGCTCAACGCTTGCAGCGGCGGCTGCGTCGGCGGCGCGATGACGGTGGCAAACCCCTACATCGCCCAGGCAAGACTGCAATCGCTCAAGCGCTATCTTCCCGTTTCCCCCAACCGTCCCGCAAGCGATTGGATCCCCGACAAGTATTTCCACGAGAAAGAGGTCGAGTACAATCCTTACAGCTTGCTTTCGTCTGACCGCAAGACGGCCATGCGCATGATGAGCGACATCGAAGCCATTGCCAAGGCCCTCCCGGGACTTGACTGCGGCTCCTGCGGCGCGCCTAACTGTACGGCGTTTGCCGAGGACGTTGTCAAATGCGAGTCACGCGCGGACGAATGCACCGTGATCTTAAAAAAGATCATGCGCGAGCGGGGGATTGATATGGAACGAGGAGAGATCTTATCTCATTTCGATGCCATCCTCCAAAAGAATCATACATGTGAGGAGGACAAAAAATGACAGTTAACGCATTATGTGATCTGCTTGACGCCAAGGTGCTTTGCGGCGACGTGGATAAACCCTTTTTGGGAGTCTACGCAGGTGATTTTCTCAGCCGTGCCATGAGCCGCGTTGAGTACGACTGCATCTGGGTCACCATCATGGCCAACGTCAACGTCGTGGCGGTTGCCACGCTGACCGAGCCCGCCGCCATCGTACTGGCCGAGGACGTCGTTCTGCAAGAGGACGCGCTCAAGGCTGCGATCGAAAACGGCCTGACCGTTCTGTCCTCGCCGCTGTCGACCTACGACATCTGCGTGGCCATTGGACAGCTGGCCGAGGAGTCCCCGGAATGAGCCGCTATCGTTGCGACTTGCATATTCATTCCTGTCTGTCACCCTGCGGTGACGAGGACATGACCCCCGGCAATATCGTGGGTATGGCGCTGCTCAACGGTCTGAATATCGTGGCGTTGACCGACCACAATTCCACCAAAAACTGTCCCGCCTTTTTCAAGATTGCCAAGGACAACGGCATCATCCCCGTCGCGGGCATGGAGCTGACGACCTCCGAGGACGTCCACGCCGTGTGTCTGTTCCGCGATCTGGAGAGCGCGATGGATTTTGGCGCCTACGTGGACGATCACCGCTTCAAGATCAAAAACGAGGCTGACATTTTCGGCCGACAGCTCATCGTCGACGAGGACGACGAGGTGTGCGGGGAAGAGGAGTTTCTCCTGATCAACGCGTCGTATCTGTCACTCGAGGATGCCTACCGTGAGGTTACCTCTCGCGGCGGTGTGTGCTATCCCGCGCACATCGATCGAAGCTCCAGCGGTATCATTTCGATGCTGGGCGATTTTCCGCCCGAGCCGCATTTTACCGCCTTTGAGCTTAACGACATCACCTCGCTTTCAGATTGTCTCGGAAAGCACCCGATCCTGACGGATCGCGGCTTGATCCACGTGGCATCCTCGGATGCGCACTATCTGACGGATATTTCCGAGGAGGGCTTTTCGATCGAGCTGGAGGACGAGCCTTATTCGTCGGCCAAGGTCAGAAATGCTTTGATCGACCATCTGCTCGGTAAGAGCTGAGAAAGGAGAGAAGCATGGACGAGCTTTCGCTTTACGTATTGGATATCACCATGAACTCCGTGCGAGCAGGCGCGACGGACATTGCCATCGAGCTGGACGAGCAGGGAGAATGGTTGGATTTTACCGTGCGCGACAACGGCTGCGGAATGACGGAAGAACAGCTTACCAAGCTGGCAAATCCGTTTTTCACCACGCGGACGACGCGCAAGGTGGGTCTGGGTATTCCATTTCTTAAGATGCTGGCAGAAATGACGGGGGGATTCGTTGAGATCGCCTCGGTCCATGAATCCGTCAGCGAACAGCACGGAACGACGACGCACGCACGTTTTGGCAGACATCACATTGATTTTATTCCGCTTGGCGACATGGTGGAAACAGTGAAAACGCTCATTCAGGGCTCGCCCGAGATCGATTTCACCTACCGACACGCAACAGCAGCGGGAGAAGTCACGCTTTCCACCGCGTCATTGCGCGAAATACTGGGCGAGGATATCTCGCTCTCGGAGCCCGAAATCCTTTCTTGGATCGATTCGTATCTGAGAGAGCAGTACGAGGGCTTGACAACAAACTGAAATTAAATAAAAAAATTTATAATTATTAATCGAAAGGATCATCACTATGAAGTCACTTGAAGAGCTGAAGGCCATAAAGGCCAAAATGCAGGACAAGGTTGTTCTGCGTAAATCCAGCGGCGACATTCGTATCGTAGTCGGTATGGCTACTTGCGGTATCGCAGCAGGTGCACGTCCCGTTCTCAACGCTTTTGTCGAGGGTATCACCGAGGCAGGCCTGGGCGAGAGTGTTATCGTAACCCAGACGGGTTGCATCGGCATTTGCCAGTACGAGCCTGTCGTTGAGGTCTACACCAAGGACGCAGAGAAGGTCACCTACGTTAAGATGACGGCCGAGAAGGCAAAGGAAGTCATCGAAAAGCACATCAAGGGCGGCAAGGCGATTGCCGAATACACCGTTACCGGATTGAAGTAATTTAGGAGGAATAAAGAGTTATGATTCGTTCTCACGTACTGATTTGCGGCGGTACCGGCTGTAGCTCTTCGGGCAGCGTTAAGCTGAGCGAAAAGCTGGCAGAGGAACTCAAGGCAAAGGGACTGGATGAAGAAGTTAAGATCGTTATGACCGGTTGCTTCGGTCTGTGCGCACTCGGTCCCATTATGATCGTTTATCCCGAGGGAACCTTCTACAGCAGAGTTACCGTAGATGATATCCCCGAAATCGTCAGCGAGCACCTGGAAAAGGGTCGTATCGTCGAGCGCCTGGTTTACAATGACACGGGAGACAAGACCGAGACCGCTGAGCCCGCTTCGCTGAGCGAGACCACCTTCTACAAGAAGCAGCACCGCGTTGCTCTGCGTAACTGCGGTGTGATCAACCCCGAGAATATCGAAGAGTACATCGCAATGGACGGTTACTTTGCTCTGCACAAGGTGCTGACCGAAATGACGCCCGACGACGTCATCCAGACCATTCTGGATTCCGGCCTGCGCGGCCGCGGCGGCGGCGGTTTCCCCACGGGTCTGAAGTGGAAGTTCGCTTCCAACAACCGTGGCGAGGTCAAGAAGTACGTTGCATGTAACGCAGACGAGGGTGACCCCGGCGCGTTCATGGACCGTTCCATCCTTGAGGGTGACCCCCACGCGCTGATCGAGGCTATGGCGATCGCCGCTTACGCCATCGGTGCTGATGAGGGTTACGTATACGTTCGTGCCGAGTACCCCATCGCCGTTAAGCGTCTGTCCATTGCCATCGACCAGGCAAGAGAAGCAGGCCTTCTGGGCGAAGATATCTTCGGCACCGGCTTCAACTTCGATATGCACATTCGTCTGGGCGCAGGTGCATTCGTCTGCGGTGAGGAAACCGCTTTGATGACCTCCATCGAGGGTAACCGTGGTGAGCCTCGCCCCCGTCCTCCTTTCCCTGCAGTCAAGGGTCTGTTTGGTCAGCCTACCGTTCTGAACAACGTAGAGACCTACGCTAACATTCCTCAGATCATCCTCAAGGGTGCTGACTGGTTCAAGAGCATGGGTACCGAAAAGTCCAAGGGTACCAAGGTATTCGCTCTGGGCGGTAAGATCACCAACACGGGTCTGGTTGAGGTTCCCATGGGTACGACGCTGCGCGAAGTCATCGAGGAAATCGGTGGCGGCATTCCCAATGGTAAGAAGTTCAAGGCTGCTCAGACGGGTGGTCCTTCCGGCGGTTGCATTCCCGCACACCTGATCGATACTCCCATCGACTATGACAACCTGCTCGCTATCGGCTCCATGATGGGCTCGGGCGGTCTGATCGTCATGGACGAGGACAACTGTATGGTTGACATCGCTAAGTTCTTCCTTGAGTTTACCGTTGATGAGTCCTGCGGTAAGTGCACGCCCTGCCGTGTCGGTACCCGCAGACTGCTCGAGATCCTGGATAAGATCATCTCCGGTAACGGCGAAATGGAAGACCTGGATCGTATGGAAGAGCTGTGCAACTACATCAAGAGCGCATCGCTTTGCGGTCTGGGCCAGACGGCTCCTAACCCCGTTATCTCCACACTGCGTTACTTCCGCGACGAGTACATCGCCCACATCGTGGACAAAAAGTGTCCCGCAGGCGTCTGCAAGAAGCTGGTTCAGTTCGTGATCGATCCCGAGAAGTGCATCGGCTGCGGCAAGTGCGCTAAGAACTGCCCTGCAGAGTGCATCACCAGAACGGATTACATCGCTCCCGGCCACAAGCTCGCTTCCTTCCAGATCGATACGAAGAAGTGCGTTAAGTGCGGTGCTTGTATGACGAACTGTAAGTTCAACGCCATTTCCAAGCAATAAGAAAGGAGAATTGTGGACAATGGAAACTGTAAATGTTATTATTAACGGCACAAGCTATGCCGTACCGAAGGGCTCCACGGTTCTGGAAGCGGCAAGAGCTGCTCACATCGACATCCCGACCCTTTGCTATCTGAAGGACATCAACGAGATCGGCGCTTGCCGTCTGTGTCTGGTTGAGGTTTCCGAAGGCGGTCGCCCCTTCCGTATGGTTACCGCTTGCGTATTCCCCGTAAGCGAGGGCATGGTCATCAAGACCAACTCGCCTAAGATCGCTGCCTCCAGAAAGATGAACCTGGAGCTGCTGCTCTCCAACCACGATAAGAAGTGCCTGACCTGCGTACGCTCCACCAACTGCGAGCTGCAGCAGCTGTGCCGCGACTACGGTGTTGAGGAGTCCAGCTTTAACGGCGCGATGAACCACTACGAGATCGAAACCGGCTCGCCTATCATCCGCGATAACAACAAGTGCGTGCTTTGCCGTCGTTGCGTTGCAACCTGTGCAAAGGTTCAGCAGATCGGCGTGATCGGCGCGAACGACCGTGGCTTTGATACCCACATCGCTTGCGCATTCGAGGCAAAGCTTGGCGATACCTCCTGCATCAACTGCGGTCAGTGCATCGTAGCCTGCCCCGTTGGCGCACTGTATGAAAGAGACGATACCGACGAGGTATTTGAGGCTCTGGCAGATGAGAGCAAGCACGTTGTTATTTGCACCGCTCCCTCCGTCCGCGCTCAGATCGGCGAGTGCTTCGGCTACGAGCCCGGCACTGACTGCGAGGGTAAGATGGTTGCCGCTCTGAAGGCTCTGGGCTTTGACGGCGTTTACGACATGAACCTGACGGCCGACTTGACCATCGTCGAGGAAGCGAACGAGCTGCTCGGTCGCGTCAAGAACGGCGGCGTTCTGCCTATGATCACCTCCTGCTCGCCCGGTTGGATCAAGTACTGCGAGCACTACTTCCCGGATATGATCGACAATCTGTCCTCTTGCAAGTCTCCTCAGCAGATGTTCGGTGCGATCGTTAAGACCTACTACGCACAGAAGATGGGCTGGAAGCCTGAGGATATCTACATGGTATCTGCAATTCCTTGTACCGCTAAGAAGTTCGAGGTTGGCAGACCTGACCAGTCCGCTGCAGGTGTTCCCGACGTTGACGTCGCTATCACCACCCGCGAGCTGGGCCGCATGATCAAGAAGGCCGGCATCAACTTCCGCGCTCTGGAAGACGCAGCATTTGACGATCCCTTCGCAATCGGTTCTTCCGCAGGTGCTATCTTCGGTGCAACCGGTGGCGTTATGGAGGCTGCTCTGCGTTACGCTGCAGAGGTCATCTCCGGTAAGAAGCTGGAGAAGCTGGAGTTCAACGAAGTCCGCGGTGTCGAGGGCATCAAGACCGCTTCCTATAAGGTAGGAGATCTGACCATCAACGTAGCCGTTGCTTCCGGTACGGGTAACGCTAAGAAGCTGCTTAACATGGTCAAGGCAGGCGAGCTGGACGTTCAGTTCATCGAGATCATGGCTTGCCCCGGCGGCTGTGTCAACGGCGGCGGTCAGCCCATTCAGCCCGCATCCGTTCGTATGAACATGGATCTGCGCGCTGTTCGTGCCTCCGTTCTGTATAACGACGACGTCAATGCTGACGTTCGTACCTCTCAGGACAACCTGGCCGTACAGAAGATCTACGACGAGTTCCTCGGCGAGCCCAACAGCCATAAGGCTCACGAGATCCTGCACACCACCTACGTAAAGCGTGGTCTGTAATTAAGGGTTAAAACATAAAGGCGGGGGAAAACTTTTTTGGAAAAAAGTTTTCCCCCGCACCCCTTTTCAAAAAACTCCAAAGAAAAGAACAAGAAGTAGGTTTTGCGTGAAAGCGAAAATTCTTGCTGACTGTGGAGTTCTTGGAGGGAGGGGGCGGGGAGGGAACCTTCTTTCCAAGAAGGTTCCCTCTCGGTACAAAATGAGAAAAAAGTTTTCCCCCACACCCCTTTTCAAAAAACTTGAAAGGGGAAAAAGAAAAGCGACATGATTTCATGCCGCTTTTTTCTTAACGATCTACTTTCATGGAGCGAGTGGGTAGGGGGCCTGCGAGCTTGCGGTAGTACCTATGGAACAGCGCGCAAACACTCCCGCTTTTCCTTGATATTCCCCCATAAAATTCTTGAGAGGGGGGACAGGGGGAGAACTTCTTTTAAGAAGTTCTCCCCCTCGTTCTCTCTCTTATTGCTGCAGAGCTTGGTCCAGCCAGATCTCGCCCATGGTGAAGGCGTCGTGCAGGCCGCTGTAGGAGCCCTGACGGATGATCTTGTTGGGATCCTTGGAGTCGATGACCTGGATCATGATCTTGTCGGGGAGCTTCTTGCCCTCGACCTCTTTGTAGGAGATGATCTCAAGGATCAGAATGCACTTTTCGTTCATGTCGCCGTAGCAGATGGTGTCGCCCTCGCGAACCAGCGGCTTGCCGCGATACATCAGATATTTTCCATTGACCAAATTCAATTCTTCGTTTGCCATTGATATACTCCTTTCGCCGCCGCGCGGCTGATACAAACTACATATATACCATATTAGTCTACCATAAACGGTAGCAAAAGTCAAGGGGAAGCGTGGGATTTTGAAAAAACAACTTTATTTTTGCACGTACGGATGCCGTTTTGTCAGATATGGCGCCGTTTTCGGGGTCGGATAGGCAAGCGTGAGGTGTGCCTCCAGCCGTTCTTCCAGCACACGCTGGCGGAGCGACGGGGCGTCCGTCGGTATGTCGGCAGGCTTGGTGACGATGGGCAAGGAGCAGGTCTTGCGGATGGACGAAAGATACGCACAGCCGTTTTGGCTCGCACCCAGCAGACGAACGTAAGCGGGCGATTTTCGCAAGTCCTCGGGGCGTACGTCGCACAGACCGAACAACAATGCCCGACGGATGCGGGCGGCGGTGTAGCGCTTGGTCGCGGCCAGCGAGAGCATCTCCTTCAGCGTCGTTGCGCCCTTGGCGGCTTCGATCAGGCGGGCAGCGAGCCCGCCGTCCATGTCAGCGCACAGCGATAGTGTGTCCGCGCTTGCCGTGCGGTAGAAGGCCAGAATGGCGGGTGTCAGACGGATTGCGTCCAAGGGGGCGAGCTCCTGCGCCATCGCTTTTTCTAACTGCTCTAAAACGGGCGAGGGAAGGTGCGGACGCAAGGACTCCAGTCCTCCCGTCTGCCATAGCGCGCGCAGAGCGGTCGCGCTGGGATATTGTCCTGCCCAGGGGGCGGTGGTTTCGTTGTAGGCTTGTCCCTTTCGCTGAATGGTCATGGGCTGCATGGTACTGCCCGTCGCGTCGAGCGCGTTCAGATAGGCCATGGCCAGCAGGTCGTTGGAGCCGCCGGGCAGGGGAGTATGATAGAGCTGTTCGTAGACCACTGCGCGGCATTCCATGATGCCACGCTCGGGGTGAGCGGCCTGATAGGCGGTCAGCTGCTCACAAAATTCGGGCGAGTACAGACGGTCGGCGGCCGCCTTGAGCGGCTCGATCTCGCCGCACTCGCTACCGAAATGCAGCGCGTCAACACCCATTGCGCTCAAAATGCGTACACCCGCATTGGCGAAAAACTCGGCAGGCGCGCAGGAGTAGGGAAAGGGAAGCCCGATCACGATATCCGCACCGCAGCGCACGGCGGCCTCGGCACGCACGTAACCGTCGGCAACGGCCAGCTCGCCCCGCTGGGTCGCGTGCTCGCTCATGACGGCGATCACAACGTCTGCCCCGGACTCGCGACGCGCGGCCGACAGCTGACGGGCGTGTCCCGCGTGATAAGGGTTGTATTCACATATGATGCCTACGGTCTTCATGGGGACTCCTTTCCATCAAATTAAGTGATTGTTGGGATAATATCTATTAATTGCGTCAGATTTTGAATCACTGCATCGGGCTCAGAATGCGTTTTTTGCTTGGAGTAGATGCCTTTTCGATCGAGTAAAATGGCCTTCATCCCCACGCTTTTGGGCCCGATGACATCGTCTGTCAGTGAGTCGCCAACAAACAGAGTATCTTGTGCGTCCCATCCTATGCGCTCAAGAATGGCTTTGTAAAATTCTTTTTGGGGCTTGTATACCCTCAATGACTCCGAGGTAAACACATGGTCGATGCGTAATTCTGCGCGATTTAAATTATACATGAGCGGATCGGTATCAGTTGTGGATCCGATGGCGATATTATACGAAAGCTTCAAATCGTCTATTACGCCGCGCGTTTCGAGGAATAAATCGCGGCTATATTGGGAAACGATCATAGGCTCGACGTCTACCGCCGCATAACTTGTAATGTGATATTTATCATAAAGCTTTGCCAAGTCGCGTATGAAAATTTCTTTTTCCGTGACAAATTCGCCCAGCGTGTCTATGTGATGGCGGTGGTATTGCTTCCACTCGCGGTAGATTTCAGCGGCGGTTTCTGACAGGCCGTGAGGGTAAAAAATAGCCTCGGTAGCCTTGACCGATCCGTCGCCGGTGGAGATCAACGTACCATATGCATCGAAAATAATGTTCTTAATCATATTTTTCTTCGTTTAAAAACGCTGTCACTTCGGCAGCTTTTTCTATCGAGATCAGATCCTCCAGCGTGCCGTTTTGCTCGGCGGCAAGCAGCTCGTCGAACACCTCAACGGCGGCTAAAATAACGCCAAGACAAGGGCGGCTGTGGTAAAATTCCTTGGTTCGGGGCTGACTGATGGGCACTTGTGCCTCGTGGGGCAGATCCAGCAGCTTGTAGCAGAAGATCGAGCCGACTCGGCGCTTGAACTGCGCGCTTGCATACTGCGTCAGACGGTAGTGGCGGTCTTTGCTGGCGCTTGTCTGCTCGTCACCGAGAGAGTAACGCCCGAAGTGCATTCCAACCGCCATCAGCATGCCCGAGAGAGCGCCGCATACCTCGCGCATGCGCCCGATGCCGCCGCCAAACGAGGCGGACAGTGCCAGCGCGTCCTCGCGCGAGCATCCCGTGACGTCGCATAGCGCCCCGAAGGTCCCCTGCGCGCACTGCGCGCCCGATTCAAATAATGCTTTTGCTTCGTCCTTGTGGGTGTTCATATCGGCCCTCCCTTGCAAAACGTTGCTTTCATTATACAAGAAATCGTCCGTTTTGTCAACGCTCGGCTGTTTAATTTCCGTTTTGGGTACGATCGGGGCAAAAAAGCGATAAAAATGAAAAAGAATTTTACTCAAACTTAAAAAAAGACTTGACTTTTTGAAGATTATCCGTTATAATATATAGCGTCGCATTTTGTGTATTTATCAAGTGAGGCGAAAAAAGTCCCGAAAAATGGTGGAGGTGAGCGCAAATGACGCTGGATATGCGCCCGATGCTGCGCGGTGAAGTTTCCCGTATTTCCGTGGATTATATGCTGTCTCCCGAGTCGGTCAGCGGCGTTACGTTTGACGGCGACGCTCACGTGCTTGGCGAGATCACAAACGAGGCCGGCTATATGCGCTTGACGCTGGAGACCACGCTCAATTACAAGGGTGAATGCGCCAGATGCCTTTCTCCCGTGCAGGATACCTTCTGCCTTGCGTTTGAGAGAACGGTGGCAGACGAGGGTACGCTGACGGACGAGCAGCTGGAGGACAACGTAGACGAGTACGTGATCATCGAGGATGGAAAGCTCGATCTTGACGAGGAGCTGCGTGAGGCGTTGATCCTGGCTTTCCCCATGAGACTGTTGTGCGATGAAGATTGCCCGGGTCTGTGCCCCAAGTGCGGCAAGCCCCGCCGCGAAGGCGATTGCGACTGTCCCAAGAAGGAGATCGACCCCCGACTTGCAATTCTTGGCACGTTGTTGAATAAAGACGAAGAAGAATAATTAAAAATATACAGTGAAGTGGGCTTTGCTCACGAAATATAAGGAGGTGTACGTCAATGGCAGTACCAAAGAAAAAGGTATCGAGCGCTCGCAGAGATAAGCGTCGCTCCAACAACAGCAAGCTGACCCTGCCCGGTATGGTAAAGTGCTCCAACCCGGCAT
>SVRN01000041.1 GCA_015064805.1 Oscillospiraceae bacterium | reverse complement strand
TTTGCTCCAGAAACTTGACGGCAACGTCCTCGCCCGTCTGTCCGACGGTGGCTTTTTGGTTGCTCATACGCCCTCTGAGTGCTTGAAATCCAAGATCCAAGCGGGCAGGCGATCCCGTACCGTCTCGCAGTCACAGCCCTTGCAGTCGCTTGGAAATTCCCAAGAGGGACGCTGCTTTGCAATCTCAATATCCTCGGGGCGCGCTTCGGTGTCGTTCGATGCGTCGGGGTTCAAAAAGCGAATGAATCTTGCGCGGTGAATGGGCGAGGGGCCGTGCTCACGCAGCGCGTTCATATGAACCTTGGTGCCGTAGCCCTTGTGTCCTGCGATGCCGTATTGGGGATATTGCGCGTCCAGCTCAATACAGCCACGGTCACGGCTGACCTTGGCAAGAATGGACGCGGCGGCGATGGCGGGAACGAGTGCGTCGCCGTGAATGACGGCGCGGGCGGGAAGGGCAAAATCACGGTCGACGTTGCCGTCGATGAGCGCCGCCTCGGGGGTGGGGTACAGCCCGTCAATGGCGCGACGCATGGCCAGCAGCGACGCCTCCAGAATATTGTAGCGGTCGATCTCCTCGACGCTCGATTGCGCGATGCAATAGGTCAGCGCTTTTTCCTTGATCTCGTCAAACAGCTTGTCCCGCTTTTTTGGCGTCAGCTTTTTGGAGTCGTTGAGCCCTTCAATGACCGTTCCTTCGGGCAGAATGCACGCGGCGGCGACCACGGGGCCGCAAAGCGGACCGCGTCCTGCCTCGTCCGCACCGCAGATCAGCGTATAGCCCAAGCCTTCAAAGTAGGCGAGCTCGGTGACGTCATTGGTCATTGGTGTCACTCTCCTTTGCATTTTGCTTGCTTTTTGGCAATACGTCCAGCGTGATGCGCCCGATCTTGGCCGAGCGGAATTCGTCAATGAGCATGATGGCGGTGCGCTCGGTGTTGACCTCGCCGCCCGAAATCAGCATGCCGCGGCGGCGACCGATGGCCTCGACCAGATCCCAATCGCTCAGTCCGTCCAGCTCCTGCGCCTCCTTGGCGATGGGATAACGGCTGAGCATAAGGGCAGGATATTGCTCGCGCAATCTGCCGCACAGCTTCATGGCGATGGTTTCGATATCTAAAACGGCGTCCTTGATAGCGCCCGTGATCGCCAGATTTTCACCGACGATCTGGTCCTCAAATTTGGGCCAGAGCAGCCCGGGCATATCCATCAGATCGATGCCGATGGAGGTGGAATACCAGGCCTTATCGACGGTCACGCCGGGGCGGTTTTCGACCTTGGCCTTTTTGTTGCCGACCAGCTTATTGATCAGCGTCGACTTGCCGACGTTGGGAATACCGAGGATCATGGCGCGCAGACGTCTGCCCGCCATGCCGCGGCTTTCGTACTTTTCGGTTTTTTCCTTGAGAATATCCTGCACGGTGGGCAGGATGCGGTTGATGCCCTCGCCGGTCAGGCAGTCAATGGCAAGACAGCGCACGGTATCCGAACGGTAATGCTCCGCCCAGCGCTTGGTTTTCTCGGGATCGGCCAGTGCTGACTTGTTCAAAAGAACCAGCGTGGGCTTGTTGCCCGTCAGACGGGGTAGCTCGGGATTGCGCGAGCTGTAGGGAATACGCGCGTCCAGTATTTCAATAATCAGATCTACGTTTTTCAGGTTTTCGGAGATCAGACGGCGGGTTTTCGCCATGTGTCCCGGAAACCATTGAATTTGTGTCGAAGGCATGATGTGACGTTCCTTTTTCTCAAATTTAATCGACCGGCGCAAAGCCGTTTTGGCCGCTCAGGCGGCACAGAACGTGGCCGAGAATGCGGCGCTCGTCGACGAAGCCGATGACCTTGGTTCGGCTGTCGGAGGAATTGTTGCGATTGTCGCCCATGACGAACAGATGATCCTCGGGCACGGTCGCGTCAAAGATGCGGTGGGTCGTGCCGTCGGGCATGGGCTCCATGTAAAAGTTGTGCTCGGCGAACAGATCGTATTCGCCCGTCGGGATCCCCATGGAGTTGGTCAGCTGAATGTAGTCCTCCTCGATCAGCACGCCGTCAACGGTGACGGTGCCCAGCGTAAAATTAATGTGGACGTGCTGGCCCTCGGTGGCGATGACGCGCTTGATGATGGGCTCGTTGAAGCGGGAAAGCTCCTCGCTGGTCTGGTGGAAAATAATGATATCGCCTTGTTCGGGTGTGTAAAAGAGGTTGGAAACCAGCAACAGCTCACCGTGTTTGAGCGTGGGAAGCATAGAGGTACCCGACACGGTGCACACACGGAAAAAGAAGGAAAAGGCGATCAGAATCGCACACAGGCAAGTGACAAACAGCTCAACGTATTCGAGAATAAGAGCGAAAAAGGGAGATCTCGCTCGGGTCTTCTTTTTTTCTTGTTGCGGCTCGGATGGATGTATTACGTCACCGTCGCCAACGGGCTCAATGTCGTCAACGTCAACCTCAACGTTAACGTCAACGCTCTCCTCACTCAAAACGGCAGTGTTTTGCTCGATGCTATTTTCTTGCTCAACGGGGGTATCCGGCAGGGTATTGGGAGTATTCTGATCGGACATGAAGGCCTCCTGTATATGAAAACGAGAATAAAATAAAACAACATAAATATATTCAGCATATATTATATCATATTTAATGCGAAGTTACAAGAATTTTCGCAAGTTTATTTTCAAAAAAGACACAAAATAGCCGGTGTGGGGCATTGAAAAAATTGGTATAATATGATAAAATAGAAAAAAGATCGTTTGAAGGAGGATCTGAGCGTGGACCAGAATCAGAAGACGCCCTACACGCCGGAGGAAAACGAAGCGCGTTACCGGCAGAAAGAAAGAAAGAAAAAGATCGTCAAAATTGCGCTGATCTGTTGCGTCGTGATCGTCGTGCTTTACGTTGCAACGCTGTCGCTGAATCCCGACACCTTGGTTGACAAGTGGTTTCGCAAAGACGAGCAGCCCGCGCAGAATATTAAATTTTATCCGATAGATGAGGATCTGGATATTTTGAGCGATGCCGAATATCTGGAGTACGACCGCCGCGTATTCTATTATGATATCGATTCCGGCGCAACCTTTTCGGTGGAGGAGGAGGACCTTCCCACGCTGGACGCGCGCATCCGCTTTTTCCACGATTATTTTCAGACTGTCATTCTTGGAGATGAGGAAGCGTATGCCGATTGCTTCGTTTCGGACTATGACAAGCCCCTGCCGGAAAACTTTACCATGCAGATGGTTTATGATATTTACATAGAGCCCTATTATAGTGATAGGCTGAACGAGATCGCTTATCGCGTAGAGTATAAGATTCATAAGAACAACGGCACTTTCCGTAACGATATGGGAAGCGACGTGTCTCGTGCGTTGCTGTTCGTTTTAGCGGAAGAGGACGGCGCATATCGCATTCAAAAAATCGTTTTGTTTACCAGTTATTGACTCAAAAAACGCAGTCAAACGACCGTGAGCAAAAATTATTTGAAATTTTCTTCGGAAAGCTATTGACAATCATGTGATTGTGTGGTATAATACAATCACGATAATCCATGAGGATGAGTTTCATGGAAAAAAAGGAGGGGTAGAAACAATGATGACGTATGTATGGGCAGCCGTCATCGTAGCAGCCTTATTGCTGGAAGGCGTGACTATGGGGCTGGTTGCGATTTGGTTTGTTCCTGGTGCACTGGTGGCATTGATTTTGTCTTTGTTCTCCGTGCCGATGCCATGGCAGATTCTCGCCTTTGGAGTTCTCAGCGCGATAACGTTACTCCTTGGGCTCAGAATTCGCCGAAAGAAAACCAAGACGAACGTTGATTCTCTGGTAGGCAAAACGGTGTTGATTACCGAAGAGGTGAATAATATCGAAGCCAGAGGAACGGGTAAGCTGAACGGACAGGTCTGGTCGGTTCGTGCGAAAAACCCGGAGGAAGTGCTTGTTCCCGGAGATCTGGCAATCGTCGTTGCCATTGAGGGTGTCAAGCTTATTTGCCGCAAGAAGAATTCGTAATCTCAATTTTATTACATTTCAGGAGGAAAAATTATGGGACCCTTTATTGTTGTAGGAATTATCATCGCCGTACTCTTTCTTCTCGTTATCACCAACATCCACATCGTGCCTCAGGGACAGGCGTTTGTCATTGAGCGTCTGGGCGCATACAACGCGACCTGGTCGACCGGTCTTCACGTCAAGCTGCCTTTCTTTGATCGTATCGCCAAGCGCGTCAACCTGATGGAGCAGGTAGCGGATTTCCCGCCTCAGCCCGTTATTACCAAGGATAACGTCCGTATGCAGATCGATACCGTCGTCTTCTACCAGATCACCGACTGTAAGCTGTTCGCCTACGGTCATACCACCCCTATGGCGGCTATTGAAAACCTGACCTCCACCACGCTGCGTAACATCATCGGTGAGATGGAGCTGGATAACACGCTGACCAGCCGCGACGTCATTAATACCCAGATGCGCGCCGTTCTGGACGAAGCAACTGACCCCTGGGGTATCAAGGTTACTCGCGTTGAGCTGAAGAACATCATTCCTCCCAAGGAAATTCAGGACGCCATGGAAAAGCAGATGAAGGCTGAACGTGAGCGCCGTGAGTCCATTCTGAAGGCCGAGGGTGAAAAGAAGTCCGCAATCCTTGTGGCAGAGGGTCAGAAGGAAGCTGCCATCCTCAAGGCAGAAGCAGAAAAGCAGGCTGCCATTTTGAAGGCAGAGGCACTCAAGGAGGCCGCTATCCGTGAAGCAGAAGGTCAGGCAGAGGCGATTCGCCAGGTGCAGGAAGCAACCGCTGCCGGTATCCGCATGATCAACGAAGCCGCTCCCGGTGAGGGCGTTATCGCTATCAAGAGCCTGGAGGCATTCGCTAAGGCTGCCGACGGTAAGGCAACCAAGATCATCATTCCTTCCGAGATCCAGAGCCTTGCAGGTCTGGTCACCAGCGCAGCTGAGCTGGCAAAGAAGGACGAATAAAGGATTAGAAAAATGAGGGGAAGACCGCGGTCTTCCCCTTTATACAACAAAGAGGCACACCGATGCGGTGTGCCTCTTTGTTGTATTCAATTAATGCAACTCAACGGTTACGATTTTCTTGGCGGGAACGTCAAGAGTGATCTTGCCGTCCTTGATCTCAAGATCGGAGATCTTTTCCTCACCGAGGTTGGTCAGTGCGGCGCCGGTGAAAGCAGGAACGTCCATCGTCAGGGCGACGGCCTGATCATTCGTGTTGAACAGACGCAGGATGACACAGTCGCTGTATTCGGCCTTTTTAAAGGCGGACATACGAATGAACTCGTTGTCAAAGCGGACGTAATCAGCAGCCGCGGGCAGCTTACCCTCGTGCTTTTCGGTGCCGATCGCCAGAGCGGCGGGGCCTGCGTAGACGTAGCCCAGACCGTAAGCGGTGGCCTTGTCGGTGGTCTGATAGGGGATCATGGAGTATTCGAGCGTCCAGGTACCCTTCTTCTGACCAAGCGGCGTGGGGAATACGCCCCAGTCACCGATCTGACCGATGCAGCGGAGCAGCGTGATGGCCAGCGTGTTGCGGCCGTCGCGCAGAACCTCGTACTCGCAAAGACCGCGGTTGGCAACCATCAGTGCGTCAACACCGTTTTCGGACTCCAGCGTGACGAACGCCTGGTCGCGCTGTGCGTTGCAGGGGTTCTTCCAGGTGAAGGCGGGCTGAATGTCGCGGCGAACCAGGTCGAACTGACCCTCGGCCAGAACCGTCTTGGTGTCGATGTTGGACTCAAACAGCGCGCGGATTCTGTGATCCTCGGCGCGGTTGGTGATGGTCGTCTTGAAGTCTACGCGAGCGATGCCGTCGGACAGCGTGACGTAGGTGGTGATATCGGCGTCGATCGCCATGGGAACGACAGCCTTGAAGGTAACGGAGTAGGGAGTGACCTCGTAGCGCGAGATGTCAGCAATCGAATCCTTGGTGGTGACGGCAACGTCGCCCTCTGCCTGAACGTAGTTGTACAGGTTACCGCGATCCTGCGTATCCTCGAACAGGTTCTGACCTGCGTATACGCGGCCCGTTCTCTTGTCGGTTACGTCAACGGTACCGTTGTCGTTGAGCTTAACGGCAAGGAACTCGTTCTCCATTGCGCGGTCGGTGTACGTGACAGCCGTCTTGACGGTAGTCGCCTGACGCTTAACGCTGAAGACGCGGTAGCCGATTCCGTGGGTCGCAATCTGCATTTCAACCTCAAAGCGGTTGACGTACTTGGGCTGACGGAAGCGATCGTCGGGCAGGGTATAAGTAAACTGATTCTTGATCAGCTTGATCTTGGCGGGAACCTCGTTTCCGTTCTCGTCGAAGATCGCGATCTCGGAAATATCGTCGCTCTTGTCAAAGTCAACGTTGGCCTTGACGGTTACGACGCTTGCGTTGGGCTCAAGGGAGAGTACGACGATGGCCTTATCGCCGTCGGCACCCGAGGTGTCGATCGAGGCGGCCAGATAATCCAACGAGCCGTCACGCAGCTGCTCTGCGCAGGCGATGGACTTGGCAAAGCGGGTCTTCATCTCCTCGTAGATCTCGTCGCAGGAGCAGGAGCAGATGGAGTCGTGGGGATGGTTCTGCATGAGCACCTTCCAAGCGTAGGTGTAGAAGTCCTGCTTGTACTTGCCGCCGCCCAGCATGGCGATGACGGAAGCGGGCTCGGAGACTCTTTCCAGCAGATGCTGTGCGTCGTGGTTGTCCTGCTTGATGTCCACGTGAGCGGACGCGGTGTTGATCAGGGGGCAGGCGCCGGCAGACAGCTGACCGTTGATCTCGCCCTCGAATACGGTGAGGTTGTCCTTATTCTTACGGATCTCGGCAACGTAATCACCGAAATTGGACTGCTTGACGACGACCTCGTCCTGAACCTCGTTGGCCAGCTTGATGGCCTTGTGCAGATCCATCTGAATGGGCTGGTGATCACAGCCGTTCATGCCGAGCAGGTGATCGGTGGTAGCAAAGCGAGAGGTGGAAGCGACGATGTGCTTGAGGCGCTCGCGCAGTGCGTCGGGATCGGTGGGCAGCTCCATGGCGTTGTGGTACCAGTTGGCGAACATAACGCCGATGACCTCGGAGCCGTCGGGCGAGCGCCACAGAATCTCACTCTTGGTCACGCCGTTCTGCTTGACGACCTCGTTGTCCGCGCCAACGTCGTTAACGCCGCGGCCGAAGATCGCGTTGTCAAAGCCGAAGCCGCGAACGATCTGGGGAGCCTGCGAAACGTTACCGAAGGAATCGGGGAAGTAACCCGACTCAACGGGCTTGGCGCCAATCTCACGGCAGAAGCGGATGCCGTACAGCATGTTACGAACGTTGGCTTCACCGCTTGTCAGGTATTCGTCCTGCAGAATGTACCAGGGACCGACCTGAATGCGGCCTGCGTGGATGAGCTTCATCAGTCTCTCGCGCATTTGGGGACGGATCTCCAGATAGTCCTCGATGACGATGTACTGACCGTCCATGTGGTAGTAGGTATAGTCTTCGTTTTCCTCCATGACCTGAATCAGATTGTCAAACAGATCGATCAGGCGGACACGGTGCTTTTCAAAGGGAAGATACCATTCTCTGTCCCAGTGAGAGTGGGGGATGATATGCAGTGTTTTTTTCATATCGAAGTGACTCCTTTCGGCTTGCGGAAGCGCGCGTTGCTTGCGCGGTCTCCATTCATGGTTATTCTACCATAAATATCCCTCTCCGTCAAGAAATTTTGCCAACTTTCTTGGCTGAATTTACATAAAATTATAAAAAGGTATTGAAAAGCCAAAACAAGTGTGATACAATATATCTTGGATATTTTCGCGAAAGGAGAACAAGATATGGCACATTTCAAGATCAAGGTCGCAGATCTTCTCGTTGACGTCGTGGCCAAGGGCGAGCTGACTGCCCGTATCTGTGAGCCCTATCTTGTCGACTCGGCTTTTACGGATATTTCCATCTACGCAACGCCCGCTCAGATCAAGAAAAAAATGGCATCTATGCCGATTCCTCTCTCCGAGGAGCAGGCTGAGTGTATCTGCCTGCACGAGAACCTCGCGCTGAAGCTGGTGTATCACGACGCCTTCGTGCTTCACGCTTCGCTCGTGTCCTACAAGGGCAAAGGCTACGCCATCGTCGCTCCGCGCGGCGTCGGCAAAACGGTACATACCAATATGTGGAAGGCAAAATTTGGCGACGACGTGACGATCATCAACGGCGACAAACCCATTTTGCGCCGACAGAGCGACGGCACCTATCTTGCCTACGGCACGCCTTGGTGCGGCAAGGAGGGGCAGGGCGTCAACGCCGCTGTGCCGCTGTGCGGCATCTGCCTGCTCTCGCGCGGCTCGCGCGATCTCATCAAGCCCGTTACCATTGCCTCCTACGTGGACGGCATCATTCGCCAGGTGGTGTTCCCGACGGACACGCCCAGCATGATCCGCGGTGCGCATCTGCTTGGTGATCTCATCCGCACCGTGCCTGCCATCGCCGCCGAATGTACCCCCACTCAAAACGCCGCCGCGACCGTCATGCGCGCGTTGACCGAATAAAACGAAAACAGGGAAGGAGCGCTTGCTTCTTCCCTTGATTTATGTCAAATCGTCCCTGCCACAGTTGTGACAGGGACGATTTTTTGAATTATCCGATCGAGATCGCGCCGACGCGGATTTCGATCTCTCCCGTGACCTCGGGAATGATGACGTAGTCGAAGTTGGGCATCCATTCGGTGTCGCCAAGACCGTCCGTCTTGGGATAGCCGAAGACGGTCAGCGTGTTGTCGCCCTTCTTGAGCTCCAGTTCCACCTCAACGGGCTTGAAGTTGTGGAAGTGTCCCGTTTGTGCATAGTACAAGCCGTCGACCTCCTCGCCGTTGACCTTCAAGCGGAAGGATCTTCGATCACCCGATGCGGCGTAAATGAGTACCTTGTAAACGCCGTCCTCGGGAACCTTGATGGAGTTCATGGTAAAGCTGGAGGTGGCAGACTGCATGTTACCAACCGCAAATCCACCCGATTGCGGATAGTCGTCGCGAGGCGCGAGCTGGTTGGTGCAGTGATCGTACTTGCCGCCGACCTCGCACTCGTAGATAGTCGGACCGCCCTTACAGCTGAGTGAGATGGTGTTCTCGCCTTCCTGCAGATAGACCGTCTGGTTCAGCGTAGCGAACAGATGGGTGCTGTTGGTGCAGGGCAGACGGAGCTGCGACGCCTGGCCGTTGACCACAAGGTCGATGGGCTGAGGCAGGGGGGAGGGACTGGAATAGTTGATGTTGAGCTGATACGGACCTGCCGAGTCTACCGTGACGGTGTAGGTCAGCGTGTCGTTCTCCGATGTGCCAAAGCCGCTGACGGCGAAACCGCCTACGGCCGCGGGCATATCTTCGATCTCAAGCTTACCGCCAAGCTCTGCGTCCTCGGGGTAGAGGATGTTCCCGCTCATGGTGATGGTAACGGGCTGATCGTCGTAGACGATGACACAGTCAAGATCGGGGGCCATACCCTCGTCCTGTGCGGTGCCGAAGGTGATGGTATTGCTGCCCTTGTGCAGCTTCATGGGGACGGTCATGGAAACGGGAACGTTCCAATCCTCGTTGGTGAAGCAATGGATGGGCATCGCGTTGCCGCCGTTGACGCTGACGTACAGCATTCTGGTATCGGTGCCGCCGTTGTAATAGGTGATCTCAACGTCGTAGGTGCCGTCCTTGGCAACCGTGATGCCGTTCATGGTCAGCGTGTTCTTGCCGTCGTTGCCGAGATTGGTAACAATGGTATTGCCCGACGCGCCGAGCTTCGAAGCCGTCGTTGCTCCAACGAGCGTATTGTTGCTCGCTTCGCATTCGTACAGCGTGCCCTCAAGAATGATCTCGGGCTTTTGCTGCGCGCTTTCACTGCCAACTTTGAGCAGGACCTCGTGGGCCTTGCCGTCGTCGGTCAGACGGACGTAGATGATCTTATCGATGTCGTTCTGAGCGGTTGCGTCGTAATAATAGCAGGGCGAGGTTGCTTTGTTGAAGGCGTCGAGCGAGGATACTGCCGCGATCTCCTGACCGTCCAGCTTTACGGAGGAGGGGAGAGCGCGATAGTGGATCTGCAGGACGCAATCGCGCGTTGCTACGGCGTATTGGCCGTTTCTTTCGCCGACGGTGCAAAGAATATGGTCGCCGCCCAACTGCGCGGTCAGCTCGGTCGTGGCGTAAACGCCGCGATCGTAAGCGAAGGTCGCGCCGTCGTCCTCGTAAAGGAGGAAGGTGGACTTTTCAGCGGAGGGATAAATATCCAGCGTCAGCGTGGTATCGACCACGTCTGCCGTGTTGTTGCCGTAATGACCGTGAGGAATGATGCTTCCCATACGGACGAACAGAGGCAGCGTGCTTGCGGAGCAGGTATAGGAGATGGTCTGACCGCCGTTGTAGACGTAGCCCGTGTTGTAGTCCATCCAGGTCTCGTTCGCAGGCAGATAGATGTCAACGGTCGCAATGCGGGAGTTACTGCTGACGGGGCAAACCATCAACGCGTCGCCCAGCATGAACTGATCGTCGATCTGATAGACCTTGGGATCGTTCTGGAATTCCATGATGAGCGGGCGGGTAACGCCGACGCCCGTGTTGTGCTGTTCCCAGAAGAGAGAGTACATGTAGGGAACGAGCTTGTAGTGCAGTTGGTTGTACTTGGTGTAGCAGTCAATGACGTTTTTGCTTCTGTCAAGCACCGTTGTCGCGGTGGACCATTCGTTGGACATGGCAAAGGGCGTCAGGAACATCAGCTGGGCGCGGCGCATGTAGGAAATATCATTCGGCGTACTGGTGTCGCGGATCTCGGGCGTGTAGTACGTGCCCGAATAGGATTGAACGATCACGGACATGACGAACTGGTCAAAGCCGTAATAGTCGGTGTAGGCCGACGTTGCATAGCGCTGCATGCCCGTGTAGTTGCCGCGGCTGAAAATGAAGGTACGGAGATCGTACTCGTCGCGGTACTTTTCATGTATCAGATTGACCGTCAGCGTGCCCAGCAGGTTATGATATGCGTTATTGGAAATACCGCCGGGGAAGCAGAGCTCGAGGCTGTTGTTGGCACCCCAGCTGTCCGTTTCGTCGATCTTGTAGCCGTCAACGCCGACGGAGGCGAGGTTGGTGTTGTGAATGCGCCAATACAGATCGCGCGCTTCGTCCGTCGTGAAGTCGGGAACCAGACCGCCAAACGCGTAGTTGCCGCTCTTGCCTTCCCAATCGCGCGTGCCGATCTCGGAGCCGCTGAGCGAATACTCCTTGATCTCGTCGTAAATGTCAGCACCGGGATCCACGTAAGGATGCTCCCAGAGATTGACGTGAAGACCAAGGGCGTGCATCGACTCAACGAAGGCCGCGGGATCCTTGGTAAAGCGGGAGTTCCAAGCGTACGTACACGGATAGGTGTCCGTCTGCCAGCCGGGCTCAACGCCTGCGATGTCGATGGCGATGCCGGCGTCAAACTGCGCGGTGATGGCCTCGCGGAGCTGATCCTCCGTCCAGTCCTTAAAGCCGCGATAGGTCAAACCCAGCGCGTAAAGCGGAGGCATGGCCGTGCGCCCTGCCAGCTCGGACCAGTTGGTCAGAATGGTTTTGAAGGAAGGACCGTAGAAGAAGTAAAAATTCATCTCGCCGCCTTCGACGGAGAGGGAATAGTCCTTTTTGAAGGAAACGCTGCCACGGTTGGAGTTGTTCAGAAATACGCCGTAGCCTGCGGTGCTGTACCACAGAGGAACGATGGCGTGAACGTTATCGTCGTGCATCCACAGATCGTAAACCGTGTTGCGGTGATCCAGCGTGGTAAAGTCGTCGCCGCGCTGATTGCCAAGACCGAAGAAGTGCTCGGTCGTTGCTACGTCACGAACGAAATTGGCCGTCTTGCTCTGACCTTCACTTGAAAAGGCCTCGGCGGCGCTCTTGAAGATCTCGTTGCCCTCAAGATCGGTGATGGTAATGGCCAGCGTGTTCTTGTTGACCGTGACGGTCAGCCCCTCGGTGCGAATAACGGTCGCATCGTCCGTCTCTTCGATCTCGCCGCAGACAGCCTCGTAGTCATCGTCATATTTGGCGATGGACTCGGGAACGGCATCCTCGGGCAGAAATTCCTCGCCGTTTGGTGCGTAGCGGAAATGCACCACGTCCTCGCGGCAGAAATTGACGGCCAGACGGTTTTCACCCGCCGTCACGATCACCTCGGAAATGGGGGTGGTGTAGAGAGGGGGCGTATCCACGGGCGGCTGCTCGTCATCCGGCGTGGGTGGCGTTTTGGGCTTACAGCCGCTCACAGCGGCGCACGCCGTCATTGCTAAAAAGCAGCAAAGCAGGCGCTTCCAAAAATAAAAGGACTTCATTATGTGCTCCTTTCGGCATGTCGCGTCATGCCTGAAATATTACCTTATATTATAGCAAAAAAAGACGGATGATGCAACAGGCTCGTCCTCTTTTCTTGCTTTTCGGCAGTTGTGACGAATTTGCAAAAACAAAATTGTGCATGTCTACGAAATTGATCATCAACCATTGACAACGCAGTCAAATGATTGTATAATATATTCACAAAAATGCGCGTGTTGATGCGCAAAAAACGGAAGTCAAAGAAATTTTTGAAAAATTGTTGCTTTTTGATTGGGAGCTTCGTATACCTCTATGCTTCCCGAGAGTGAGAAAATTGGATCCAATCAATGACAAATGAGGAGTTATCGTGTTACTGTTTTTAATGACCATCGAGGACGAGTGTGACCGTAGCTACGTTGCGCAGATCTACGAACAAAACAAGCTGAAACTGTATAAGATTGCGTACGACATCGTGAAAAACCATCACGATGCGGAGGACTGCGTCCAGGATGTCATGATTGCGCTGATCGACTATCTGGAAACCTATCGCGCGGCGAGTGAGGTGCATCAGAAGAACATTTTGTTCCGTATGTGCCGTAATATCGCCATTGACAAGTACCGGCAGTCTCATCGCAAAAAGAGCCGCGAGGTGTACGTGGACGAGCTTGAGGGCTTTGAGATCGTTGACGACGAGCGCGTGGACCGTATCTTTTTGCAAAAGGAAAATCAGCAAGCGCTGATGAACATGATCAATTCACTCGGGGAGACCTATAGCGACGTGCTGTACTATTTTTATTACATGCAGCTCAGCGTACAGCAGATCGCACGGCTGTTGGGCATTTCCGAGGCTAACGTCAGAATGCGTCTGACGCGCGCCCGACGAATGCTACTGGCTAATTGGGAGGAGGAATTGCATGAGCTTAGAGAAGAGTGAGCGCATCCATTATTATATCGCTCAGGCGGTGCGGGAAAGCGGTGACGTCGTTGCCGAGCAGTACGATAGGATCGATACTACGGACGTGCACGTCGGGGCGCGGCTGGATCGTATCGTTTACCGTGCCATCCGCCGCGACGAGTTTATTCATACCAATCGACGGGTGATCCGCATCATCAAGCGAGCGGCGTTATGTGCCGTGATCTCGATCTCCATCGTGTTGATGCTGGTCTTTACCATTGCGGCGGCAAAGGGAAATCTTTGGAACGCGATGATCCAATGGTACGAGGATCATTTTTCCATTCATTTCGGTTCGATAGACGATGGGGAAAACCACGAGCCTGAACGGTTACCGCCGTTTTATCTCAAGGAAATGTACGCGCCGACGCTCGGGCCGTCTTACGGGCTGGAAATGAAGGTAGAAAGAAGAGATCTGTCCGACTATAAGACCTTCGTTCTGGGCTATTACGATGAAGAGGATCTGATTTGCACCTATCAGCAGGGCGTATGGGGGATGGATTTGACACCGGCCGCCAAGGAGAACTATATCACGGAAGACGTTACTATCAACGGCCGTGCAGCCCAGTTCTGGATCGAGGTGGATGGGGACAACACGGTGCTCGTATGGGACGACGGCACGTATCGCTACAAGCTGGAGAGCGAGGTCTTTATCCGCAGTGATCTGACGGAATGGGCAGAGAGCATCCGCGTGACGCCAAATTTGTTTCCTGACGCAATCAAGGAGATCCGCAGACCCGTGATCGACTCGACCGCCGTTCGCGCCGAGGTGGATTATCAAGAGCCCAGCTATATCGGCACACAGTATTACAGAGGCAATCAGAGGCTGTTCTATTTCATTCAGTCAACCTATCGGGCCAAGCAATATCGCTGGGAACGATACGGATCTCCTATTTGGGCAATCGACGTTCCGATCGGCTCAAGCATTGGCATCGCGCACGTCTTTTATGGAGAAACCGTTCTGGTCTGGCAGGATGACGAATACGAGTATCAGCTGATCAGCGACGTCATGACCATGGCCGAGATCGCAAGCTGGGCGCAGCGCGTGGGGACGGTAGGAACTGCCATGGACAGTATCCAGCAGATCCTTTCACCCAAGGGGCTGGATCACGATATTGAGGAGAGGATCTGGGAAAAGAGCAGACGCCGTATAGAAATCGACTATTACCGCGACGATACCCGCATCGCTTCCTTTGCCCAGATGCTGCTTTCGGACGGTGCTCCGACGGGCGGATACGGATATACCGAAGAAGAAATTCAGATCCACCACGCCAAGGGCATCGTTCGGTATTATTCCAATAAGATCGTGCTGATTTGGAACGACGACTCTTATCGTTATCGCCTGACGAGCGATCAGCTGACGTATGACGAGCTGATTTCATGGGCGTGGAGCGTGGCGCCGCCTATGACGGTTGAGCAGGTCCGCAAGCCGAGCGATCTGCCAAGTCAGGTCAAGGAGCATTACGCGGACGAAACGGAAACGGCGATCGGCATTATCTACACGGAGGGAGACAAAACGCTTTGTACGTTTACCCAGTCGGTGCTGTACGGGCGGGATAACAGCTACGATCTCGGCTGCGAAATACAGAACGTTTCTGTCAACTCACAACCGGGTATGATGCTGTTTTATCCGAACGGAACGATCATTCTGACGTGGAGTGACGGAAGCTACTACTACGATTTGCAAACGGCAACAATGTCCGCCACAGAGTTGATGAACTGGGCGGAAAGCGTTTCTCCCGTGCCTACCGCTCCCGAGCAGGGCGCTGGAGAGGCAACGCCGCCTGATATCATTAAAAAAATAAAACGGCCGGTGGTTTCGCTATACGGCTGGAGTGAGCAATCCACAACCGTGACGGATCAGAAGATCGTAACGGACTATTATCATGGCGATTGTTACGTCGGGCAGTTTATCCAGACGGTCATGAAGAGCAATATGCTTCAATATGAAAAGCAATGTGTAGAAAAATACGCGACCGTTCAGCAAGGAAAGCTGCGGTACGAGCTGGTTTGCGACGATGACCGCCGCATTCTGATCTGGACGGACGGTCAGTACAAATACCGTCTGGAGTTGGAAAAAGGCTACAACTATTTGTTGTATGCACTAGCCGATACGTTGAAATGAAAAAAGGATCAACCTCATGTGAGGTTGATCCTTTTTTATGTGCTTTGAATTAGTTTACCTTGGAAACGGCGGTGATGTGGGGGTTAACGCCCTGATACCAGTACAGGAAACCCTCGATATCAACAACGTCGCCGGCCTTGAGCTCAGCAAATGCCTTGTAAACGTCGGTGTCGGGACCGGTGAGGTAGCGCTCTACGCAGAAGCTGTAGGTCTTACCGTCCTTGGTAACGTCAACGTAAATGTCATCGCCGGGGGCATCGTTCTTATAGGTGATAGAAGCAATGGTCATGCCCTTGAAGCTGACGAGCTTATTCTGGTGCTTGATCAAATCGTCGGTGCCAAGCAGGGAGGTAACGTCAGTGGGAGTAGCCACCCAAGTGCCTTCCATGATCTCGAAGGTACCGTCCATGATCTCGACCTCGCCTTCCCAAGCGCCCTTGGTGCCGGTGACCTTGATCTTGGTGCCCTTGGTCAGCTTAGCGGCATCAGCCTCCGAGCAGGCCAGCTCGTATGCGAAATACGCGCCGTCGGGATCCTGCAGGTAAACGGTGATCTTGTTCTCCCACCAGGACTGGGTAGCCTGAACGTAGGCCTCGATCACGACCTCGGCATCAATTTCGGCTGCGGCGTATTCCTCGTAGGTCATAACGCCCTCGGACTTTGCGGCAGGATCGAACTTGTTACAAGCTACGATGCACAGTGCCATGCAGAGAACCAACAGTACAGCAAAAAATCTTTTCATTGTCTTATCTCCTTTGGATTTTGGATTTAATGGGTATATTATATACCTAAATATGGCAAAAGTCAATA
>SVRN01000040.1 GCA_015064805.1 Oscillospiraceae bacterium | reverse complement strand
ACGGCGATTTTCATGATAATACCTCTTTCGTTTTAATCGTTGGATGTTTCGCTTACCGTAGAAGGCGCGTTACGGCCGGGCCACGTGTAAATGAGCGATTGGATGCCGGCGATGATCCATTTGAGGATTGATATACCGAGGAAAATAAGCCAAATGTAGTAAAAGATTAGTCCACCCCAATCCAACGGTAGCAAAACATGGAAATTTAGTTCAAGGAAAATCTCAGTCAAGTTCATGACGATTCCACTGATCAGAGCACCGAGCACAAAGCGAGAACCTTTGCCGTCAACAAGCATTTTTCTGTGGATAAAAGGGAAAGCAAGAGAGAGGCAGACGGGGAAAGGAATCAACAAAACACCCAAGAGCGGAATATCTCTATCGGAGAAATATATGCCCAAAACGACCGGCCCCCAAAAGATAACGTGGAGTAAGACTTCGTACAAAATCCCGGATAATAACGGTTTGCGTTTCAATAAATCCATCATGGCAGATCTCCTTTCGCGTTGTTTATTTTCGTGAATGGCGGTCAGTCAAAGCTGTAAAAGGCGGGAAGTCCTCCTACGTAGTCGGGGGTGGCCTCGCCGACGATCAGCGGGGCGAGATAACGGCAGCACTCGTCGGTGACGTTGTCGCCGGCCTCGTTGATAAATTCATCCGGCACGCGGCGTACCTGATTGGCAATGGCCGCGACGGGCGAGTGGCAGATGTAGGATGTGTAGGGGTCGTCGGACGCGCGGTTGATGGTCATCATGACCTCGCTCACACCCGCGTCGGCCGCCTTGACGGCAACGGCACCCACACGGAGCGATTCTTCAATATCCACAGCCGAGAGCAGATGCGCGCCGCAGCGCTGGGGCAAATTGAGCTCGACCGAGCGCACCTTGCAGCCGATCTGATCCTTGATGGCAAATTCGAGCGCCTTGCCTGCACCTGCCAGCGCGCTGTGACCGAACACGTCGGTCGCCTGACCGCCGCTCTGGACGGAGGCGCCCACGGGCGTGCCGTCGGCAAATCGAATACCCTCGGAAACCGCGATGACGACGTTGGGATGGCGGGCGAGTGCCGCGCGGACGTCCTCCATAAAGGCCTCCATCGAGAAGGGACGCTCGGGCAGATAGACGTAGTCGGGGGCAAGACCGTTTACTACACGGCCGATGGCCGACGAGGCGGTCAGCCAGCCCGCGTCGCGTCCCATGATCTCAACGATGGTGACGGCGGGGATGGTGTAAACGGCGCAGTCCTGCAGAATTTCCTGCATGGTGGTGGCGACGAACTTGGCCGCCGAGCCAAAGCCGGGAGTGTGGTCGGTGCCCTCCAGGTCGTTGTCGATGGTCTTGGGCACGCCGATGACGGTCAAAGGGTAGCCCACGCGACGGGTGTAGCCCGACAGCTTGGCAACGGTGTCCATCGAGTCGTTTCCGCCGATATAGAAAAAGGTTTCAATACGGTTCTTTTTGAAAATGCCCAGCAGCTTTTCGTAAAACGCTTCGTTTTCCGGCTTGGTCGGATCGGGCAGCTTTTTGCGGCAGGAGCCGAGCGCGGCGGCGGGGGTGTGCGTCAGCAGCTTCAGCGCGGCCTCGTCGGGCGTTTTGCCGTCCTCAAGCGTGAACAGCTCGGTCAGATCGACCATGCGCTCCTCCATGCATCCTTCGATGCCGTTGCGCATGCCGAACAGATGGCTCTCGGGGGCAAACTGCAGCATGCCGCGAATGACGCCGCAAAGCGTAGCGTTAATAGCGGCGGTAGGGCCTCCCGATTGACCTACGATGGCGTTTCCTTTGATCAGTCCCATAATGAAAATCCTTTCCGAATTGCATATAAATATACAGATTAATTATAACATACGCTCCATTTTTTGTCAAGCGCGCAAGGCGCAAAGAAAAAAATTGAAAATTGTGGAGAGCAAGTCATTGACAAGTCTATAAAATTTTGTTATAATGACATTAAGGTGTGGCACTGTACCTATTTAGCCAAAGACATTTTATGGTGCTGTGCCAAAAAATCATTTGAAAGGAAAGAATCATGAAAACCAATCTTTTGCGCGTTCTCTTGGTTGCGCTGGCGTTGGTGCTTTGCCTGAGTGTTTTCGCTGCGTGCACGCCTCCCGAAGAGAATCCCACCCCGGGCCCTTCGACGGACCCGAAACAAGACCCCACGGTGGATCCTAACCAAAAGCCTAATGAGCCTCCCAAGGAAGAGGAGGTCCTGCCTTCCGTTTCCGAGGGAACTAACTTCAGCACCTACCCTAACCCCGTAGTCAACGTTCTGCACTACACCAACGAGGGTGCACACGAAGCTTATATCCCCTGGGATGAGATCTGCCCCTCCACGGGTATGGAAATCAGCCCCGGCGACCTGATCGGTGACAAGATCTTCGACCGTACCGCATGGCTCGAGGAAAATTACGGCATCATCATGGGTTGTGAGTATCTTGCTCACGGTCCCGAGTTCGTTACCCGCGTCCGTTCTATGATCGAGACCAACAGCCAGGACTACCAGATGGTAGACTACTTTGCCTTCGGTGCTCAGAAGCTGATGGGTCAGGAATATTTCCTGAACATGAACGACGTTGAGTACATCGATTTCGAGGATCCCTGGTGGGTCGATAGTGCGATCGAGGCGCTCAGCCTTGGCGAGTACGTTGAGTTCGGCGTATCCGACATGCTGCTTCTGGACAAGGGCGCTACCACGCTGATCTACTACAACATTGGTATGGCAGAGGACCTTGGCATTGAGGACCTGTACGATCTGGTAAGAAACGGCGAATGGACCATCGAAATGCTGGCCGAGTACGCAGCGCTGGCACACGAGGACAACGGCGACGATACCTGGGACCACAACGATATCTACGGTATCTCCAACGGTGACGACCCCGTTCACAACCTGTACATTGGTTCGGGTAACCACTTCATCAAGAAGAACGAGGACGGCGAGTTCTACTACAGCTATCGTAACGACGAAGAGACCACCGACGTTATGATCACCATTTTGGAAGACGTCATGTACGCCGACTGGTTCTGGAACAGCTGGCTCAAGAGAGATCTGGGCGGTGACTATCAGCCCAAGTTCGACGACGGTAAGGCGCTGTTCAGCTTCAATAAGGCCAAGGGCTGTCTGACGTTGCGCGACATGGTAGACGACTACGGTATTCTGCCTATCCCGAAGTATACTGCTGAGCAGGATCAGTACTACAGCCAGGTTTCCAACTACCACGATTCTCTGTTTGCGATCCCCATGAGCGCTCTGGGTAACACCGAGATCATCGGTGCTGCGATCGAGCTGATGAGCTACTACTCCTACTATAACATCTACAACGATTTCTTCGAGATCGTTATTCAGAACCGCGGTACCCGCGATGCTGAGTCCAAGGAAATGCTGGGTCTGATCTTCTCGACCCGTACCTACGACATGGGCCTTCTGTATGACCCCGTTGGTATTTCCGACCAAGTTCTCCGCTTCACCAACACCGGTACCACCGGCGTTATCTCCTTCTGGGACGGCTTCGCTTCTAAGCTGGAGGAGGCAATCAACGATCTGAATGCATTGGCTGAAAAGTACAACCAGTAATTGCATGCAACATAACAAAAAGTCCACCGCACCGCGGTGGACTTTTCGTTTGCTTTTATGACTTGAGCAAGCGCTCTTTTTCAAACTGCATTCTGTACAGATCGTAGTAGCGCCCCTTTTGCTCCAGAAGCGAGGCGTGATTGCCCTGCTCGATGATGCGACCGTGCGAGAGCACGATGATGTTGTCCGCGTGCTGAATGGTGGACAGACGGTGGGCGACCATGAGCATGGTGCCGATGTTCATCATCTTTTCAAGCGAATCCTGAATGAGTAGCTCGGTCTCGGTGTCGATGTTGGCCGTTGCCTCGTCGAGGATCATGACGGCGGGCTTGTGGACGATGGTACGGGCGAAGGAGAGCAGCTGGCGCTGTCCTGCCGAGAAGTTATTGCCGCGGTCGCGGACGGGCTCGTCCAGGCCGTCAGCCAGCTTGTTGATGAAGTGATCGGCGTTGACGTAGCGGCAGGCCTGCATGACGGCCTCGTCGTCCACGCCCTCCAGCCCCAGCAAAATGTTGGAGCGGATGGTACCCGAGAAGAGAAATACGTCCTGCAGCATCTGGCCGAAGTGGCGGCGCAGGGAGGAAATCTTGACGGTGCGGATGTCGTGGCCGTCGACGAAGATCTGACCCTTTTGAATGTCGTAGTTACGGCAGAGCAGCGAGAGGATGGTCGTTTTACCCGAGCCCGTCGAGCCGACGAAGGCGACGGTATCGCCCGCGTTGACCTTGAAGGACACGCCCTTGAGCACCCATTCGTCGGGCTTGTAGGCAAACCAGACGTCGCGGAACTCGATGTTGCCCTCAACGCTCTCCAGCTCGATGGCATCCTCGGCGTCGGTCACCTCGGGAACCATGTCGAAAATGGTGAAGATCTTCTCGGCCGAGGCAAAGGCGGATTGCATCCAGTTGAACTGCTCAGCGAGATTCTGAATGGGATTGAAAAATTTGTTGACGAAGGAATAGAAGGAAACGAGAACGCCCGAGGAGATGGTCTGACCGAGGAACTCGACCTGATTGATGTAGCCGCGGCCCGACAGGTACAACAGGCACAAAAGCGAGCTGACGTACAGCATATAGACCAGGGGGCGGAAGATACTGAATACGAGCATTTCGCCCATTTTGGAGCGACCTAACTTCTTGTTCTTTGCGTCAAATTCGTCCTTCTTTTGCTCCTCGCGGTTGAAGATCTGAATGATCTTCATGCCCGAGAGGTTCTCGGAGAGGAAGGTGTTGATGTCCGTCGTGGCGTCCTTGGTGCGGCGGTAGGCCTTGCGCGAGAACTTGCGGAAGACGACGGTGAACAGCACGATAAAGGGAACGAAGCACAGCACCATCAGCGTGAGCATGTAGTTCAGACACAGCATGGCAATGAGCACGCCGATGATGATGAAGCAGTTTTTGATGAGGTTGACGATGAGGTTGGTGAACATCATCGAAATAGCGCCCGTGTCGTTGGTCACGCGGGTGACCAGCTTGCCGACGGGAATGCTGTGCAGCTGATTGTGCGACAGCGATTCGATGTGAGTGAACAGGTCCTCGCGGATGCGGGAGATGATCTTCTGTCCCGTTTTCTGCAGTACGATGGCCTGAACGTAGGTGCTGATGAGGGACACGATCAGGATGCTTGCGTAGATGATGACCAGCGAGAGCAGCTCGCTCATGGCGAAGTCAGCTTTGATCATTTCAACGATATTACCCATCAGGATGGGTGCGACGATATCGTAGGAAATGGAGAACAGCATGACGCACAGCACGAGAGCGAAGTTTTTCCAGTAGGGCTTGGCGTAGACTAAGAGGCGGCGGGTGATCTCACGGTCATCCATGTTGCGGTCGAAGCCGATGGCCTCCTTTTGCTTGCGGATGGTCAGATAAGCGATGATGAATATGGTCGACAGAACGCCAAGAACAGCGCCGACGGCCAACAGAGGAAAGAACTCATACATGGTCGCTCACCTCCTCCTCGGTATATGCTCGCTCGGCGGCGGTCTTTTCGTCGTCGAGACGCTGCAGTTCAACCATGGTTCTGTATTCGGGGCAATCATGCAAAAGCTGCTCGTGCGAGCCGACGGCAACCAGACGGCCGTCGTCGATGAATACGATCTTGTCCATGCCCTCGATGGTCGAGATGCGGTGGGCGATCAGAATGGTCGTTTTACCTTCGCGCACGCGGCGCAGGTTTTCCAGAATGACCTTTTCGGTCTTGACGTCGACGGCCGATACCGCGTCGTCCAGAATGAGCAGACCTGCGTCCTTGAGCAGGGCGCGGGCGATGGAGATACGCTGCTTCTGGCCGCCCGAGACGGTCACGCCGCGCTCGCCCAGCATGGTGTCGTAGCCCTCGGCAAATTCGGTAATGTTATCGTGAACGTCGGACAGGCGTGCGGCCTCCTCGATCGTTGCCGTATCCGCCTCATCGCAGGCAAAGGCGATGTTATGGGCAATGGTATCGCTGAACAGAAAATTGTCCTGCGGCACGTAGGCGGCGTACTGACGCACGGTGCGGATGGGGAGCGTGTTGACGTCCTGACCGTCCATGAACAGCGTGCCGTCGGGCACGTTGTAGGTGCGCAACAGCAGATCGACCAGCGTCGTCTTGCCCGCGCCCGTCTTGCCGATGATACCGACCTGCTCGCCTGCCTCAATGGTGAACGAAATATCGCTCAGCGCGTCGTACTCGGCGCCGGGGTGACGGAAGGTCAGGTTGCGGAATTCGATATGACCCGTCAGCGCGGCGGGCTCGACCACGTCGGGACGATCCTGCACGTCGGGCTGAGCCTCGAGCAGCTCGCCGATGCGCTTGAGCGAGGCCTTGCCGCGCGAGTGCATTTCAATGAGCTGGGATACGGCCATGATGGGCCAGATGATGGCGGTGAAGTAGCCGATGAACTCGACTAACTGACCCGCGTCAAAGTCGCCCTTGTATACGAGATAGCCGCCGTAGCCAAGAATGACGCAGACGACGGACTCGACGAACAGCGTAACGAAAATGTTAAGCAACGTCGATGCCTTGGCGAAGTCCACGTTGGTTTTTTCATTGTCCTTGTTGAGCTTGCGGAAGGACATCAGCTCGACCGTCTCCTTGACGAAGGCCTTGATGACCGCGATGCCCGAGAAGGATTCCTGCGAAAAATCGGACAGCGAGGAGAAGGCGGCCTGGCGGTAGTCCCATTTCTTTTCCAGATAGTGGTCAAGAACCGCGCCGATGCAGAGCAAGAACACCATGGGGATCATGGACAAGAGCGTCAGCAGCGGGTCCATCCGATACATATCTCCGATTGCCAGCGCACCGAGGAACACGGCGTCGCAGAACATGAGCACACCCCAGCCAAAGCAATCCTGAACCGTCTCCAGGTCGTTGGTGAACAGCGCCATCATATTACCGACCTTGTTGACCTGATAGTATTGCTGTGAAAGATCCTTGCAGTGATTGAACATGCGGCCGCGCAGATGGGTTTCCATGCGGATGGCGGCGGTGCGGAAGCAGACGCGCCACAGAAAACGGCCGATGATCATACAGATGATGACGATGATCATGGGGAGGCAGATTTCATCGAGCAGGTAAGGAATGTCGAAGGGTACGGCGACGCCGTCCACGACGACCTCTCCGTAGGTGATGCCGTTGACCACCGAGCGATAGAGCTTGGGCAGGATCAGCTGCATATAGTCAACCAGGATCAGCGCCACAAGGCCCAGCAAAAAGGAGGGCAGATAGCGCAGATAATATCGGTTGATATGTTTTCCAAACAGCAAGTGAGATCACCTCATTTCACGCAAATTGATAAGACCTTTCTATTGTATCATATTTTGTCGGGAAAATCAAGCAACCGCACGTATAAATTTCTCAACTGCGCGTATAAATTATAAGCAAAAAATGGGGGGAGGCACGCGTTTGGCCTCCCCCTGTGGGTACAATTATTTCACGTAATAAATTTCGAGCTTGGAGAGCGACGTGCCCCAGCCCGTTTTCACGTCGGCGTTGGCAAATCTGAGATAGATATAATCGCTGTCAGGCGCGTATTTTTCCGCCGCGACGCCGACCGTCGCGCTGTTGGAGCTACCTTCCATGCGGCCGCCGTTGACGGCGGCGTAGTCCTGAACGGTGATCCAGGTCTTGCCGTCCCCCGATACCTGCACGAAGTAGTTCTGCGCGACCGTTGCCACGATCACCGCATCCTCGTATTCGGACAGGTCAAAGCGATAGACGATCTCCATGGACAGATCGGTGTATTTGTGAGCGGGCGTTGAGGCCGCGGTATCGGTAACGATGAAGGGCGCGTCCTCCTTACTTGATCCGCTGACGTTGACGATCAGCTTGGCTCGGTCGGGATACTTTGCGGCGTAATCGACGTTCAAGGGCTCAAAGCCCGAGACGTCGGTCGTGCCGCCCTGACTGGGCTTGCCCAGCTGGACGGGATCCTCGTCCTCGTATCTCATGTAGGAAATGGTCAGCGATTTGATGGTGCCGCCCCAGCCGTCCAGTCGGTTGCAATCGGTGATCTTGATATAAACCGTGTCGGCACCGTTCAGAAGAGAGGTGTCCAGCGTGACGATGGTGTTGTTGCCGCCGCCCTGAAGGGTACCCTTGTAGCCCTCCGTTTTGGAATAATCGGCGAGAACGGTCCATTTCTTGCTGTCGGCGGAATAGGAGACCACGTAATTCTGAAGGATCTCCATGGAAATGGTCGCGTTGCGGAACAATGTAAGATCGATCTTGTAGATGAGAGAATTGTAGCCGTCGGCGAAGCGGAAGCTTTCGTTGGCACCCGCACCGTTGTTCTGCCAGAGCAGCGCGGCATCCTCGTTTTTGCTGTTGGTCTTGACCGTCAGCTCCTCGATGATGAACTCCTTGGTGTCCTCGACGGGCGTCTTGCCCCACGTGACCGTAACGGTTGCGCCCTTGACGTCACCGCGAAGCTGAACGAGCAACGAGTCGGTGTCGCCGTCCCAGACCGAGATCACGGTGAGAGCGTTGCCGTCCGCATCCCGGGCGGTGACGCTTTGCGGATACGTACCGTCAGCGCAAAGGAGACGGCTGGAGATGGTCGTGCCGTTGGGGCCCGAGATGCAGAAGACGGTCTCGCTTGCGCTTTCCTTGGGGGCGTAGGCGTGCGCGCCGCCGCTGTAGAGCAGACGGGGAACGGACAGATCCGCGCCCGAAATATCACAAAGCAGTACGTCGTCGCGTGCGTTCAGCACGATATGGTCGACGATGGGCAGTTCGGGATCGAACAGATTGATGAACGAGCCGACCAGCACGTTGTCGTCCGCATAGGAGTGCGCCGCAACGATGCGGCCGCGCTTGGTCCAGACCAGCGTCGTCGATTCGTAGGTGTAATCGGAATATTCGTCGCAAGCGTAGGCGACCAGCGCTTGCATGGCGTCGGTGCCGCCGGTTTGCTGGGAGTAGGCCGCCGAAGGAACACCGACCGCGATCAGCGTACCCTCGCCTGCCGCTTGCTCAAAGGCGAGCACGGTGTCGCCCACCTGCAAAAGAGGCGTGACGTCCGCGCCCTCAAAGGCGGCGTAGTAGGCCTTGTATTTGGACGTGATCGCCATGCCCGCGGCGTTGGCGTAGGCCTTTTTACCCAACCACGCAAGCTTGCCGCTTGTCAGCGAGGGCGTCGTGACGGTGACGTCCAGCTCTAATTTATCAAGCAGCGCCTGCAAGGGAGTGCCATAGGGCGCCCACCATTCGGCGCTTGATTTTTCAAATTGATCGTGACCGCCGACGTATAGCGCCGTACCGCCGTTTTTGATCCAATCGGCGATGGCGTCAACGACCGTCTCGGACAGCGGCTTCTGGCAGTCCCAGGAAAGCAACAGCAAGGAAACGTCCTCAAGATCCTCGGCCGAGGTGACGTTTTCCATCGACTGCACGCGGACGGGAATACCGTCGCTGACCAAGGGAAGCGTCACGCCGTAGTAGCCGTCCTTGGAGGACAGCGACCAGGAGCCTGATTGCCAGGACAGCGAGTCGGACAACAGATAGGTGATGCCCGGCGTGCCTGCGCTGGTCGTGATGGCCTTGCCGCTCATTTCGTTCAGCGCCTCAAAGCAGGCCAACTGCAGCGTACGGTAATCGGGAGAAACGGCCACGAAGCCGCGCGAGGGCCAGACGGAGGCCTCAAAGCGGTGGATCTCGGGCTGCATCAGGGCAGAGACGAGCGTGGCACGGTATTTGGGGAAGCAGATCTCCTCCGTCCAGTCGGAGGAGTCCGACATGGTGTCGGTGATGGCAAACAGATCAAGATCGCCCGCCGCGCCTGCGTAGGAGGCGTAGCCGAGATAGGCGTTCTCGTACTCCAGCGTCTTGTTTTTGCCGTCGACCAGAAGTCCGACGCTGGCGGTGTTGCTCCAGGTCTGACCGATGACACCGTCGATCTTGCCCGTTGCCAGATAGGAGTTGAGTCCTGCCGTGATGGCGATGCTGGTGTAGCTGGCCGTCGAGTGGCTGGCCACGTACAGCTTGGTGTCGGGCGAGAGCTCGTGCATACGGTCGGCGATCTCGGCGAGCAGGCGGTCGAACAGATACACCTTCAGGCGCATGGTTTTGAGCATGGCCTCGGGCGAGGAGCGCTGGTCCTGCCAGGGCTCGTCGTAATACTGCTCCCACTCGTATTTGAAGCCCTCGGAATAGCCCGAGGCGTACCACATTTCGGGCTCCTCGAAGGTGATGGAATCGACGGGATATTGTTCGAGAATGTGCTCGACCATCTCCCAGATGTATTCGATCCAGCCTTCACTCGGAACCATATAATAGACCTTGTCGCTGGTTGAGTGAGTGATGTACTTTCCTTCGGCGTCGGTCTGGATATCGTCAAAGTTGTGCTTGTCCTGGGTGACGTAATCGTGCGAGTCGCGGTTGATGGGCATCATGATGTTGATGCTGTAAAAATCCTCGGCGGCAACCCAGGAGGGAATAACGGAATCTAGCTGGGAGGGGACGGACACGTAGGCCATGACGGCCTCGGTGTTGATGCGCTGGCTGTCCTGATAGCGGGAGGAGGTCTGGAAGGTGGTAACGGTACCCTCCACACCCAGTGAGTCGTAGTGCGTCATGTACTGGTTGATGACCTCGGAAAGCCCATCGGGAACGCGGCTGTCGTCCGCGTCGGGCTGCAGTAGCGTTCCTTCTTCTACGGAGTATTCGCGCAGCGTGACGCTCGTCTGTCCGTTGACACGGTCCGCGTGCGGGTTGTAGCGGCCTTCCTCGGGCTCGGGAACGACGGGATCGTTGCCCTCGGGAGGATTGACGGGCGGATCGTCGTCCGGGGGATTGTCATCGGGCGGGGTCACGTCCGGCGGTGTCGTGGGCTTGTTGCAGGCGCCAAACGAAAGCAAAAGCGTCATGGACAGCGTCAACAGCAACAAGCGACGCAAAAGAGAGCGGTGCTTTTTCATGGTGAGGGATTCCTTTCCTGAAATTTGGGGCGGCAGAGCCGCAGGAACTGATATTATGATACCATACGACAGGGGAGGGCGTCAAGAATTTTGGAAAGGTAATGTTGCACAAAGTTTTTGAATAACAGATGTGAGAGGAGATATTTACTTTTATGTGATTTTATGATAAAATTAAATGGATAATCAGTATCGCAAAGGAGAAAGCTGTATGGAAATAGAAAACAGAGAAATTATTATTCCAAGAAAAAAGTCAACGAGTATTAAAAATGCAGTGCTGATGTTTTTGTTTGCTGCGGTTTTTCTTGTCTTTTTCGTTTATGACTATTTTATCGGCGTTTCGTGGATCACGTCAGAGCCGCCCTTGGTCATGGTTATTCTTTCGTTGGTGTTTGCTCCCATATTTATTTTTTGCGGTGTGGCCTATACCAGACAAATCTTTAACAGCAATCCCATATTGGTTGTGAATCGATATGGAATTTGTGAGCAGATGAGCCGAAATTCCGTGGGGATGATCAAATGGGAGGACATTGAAAAAGTCAATATCATTCCGTACATGGATAACACCCATTGGGTCTGCATCATATTGAAGCGACCGGAAAAATATATCACGGACCCGAAATTACTGAACAGGTTAAACAGGCAAAAAGGAACGGCGAAATGGGGACACGTTACTTTCAGCTCTCTGTACTTCAAAAAAAGAATCAAAGAGGTAGCGGCTGTGATACAGTACTATCTGGATCAATATAAAGAGGGATCATCTCTTTGAAGTGGATAAGAGTTGCGTGAAAGCCAGCTGTATGGATCGCTAAACTATGGCAATATTCCGTTTGCAAAACGGAATATTGAGTGCGGCGGAATGGGACTGAGGATGATCGCAGAATTGTATACGCCGCGTGAGATCGAACCCAGACCTCGCCTCGCTTCGCTCCGCGAGCTCAAAAAGAATATCTCGCGGTCTGAACGACCGCGCCTTGCGAGCAAGGACGATATTCTTTTATCGGGGTTCTCATCCCGAGAGGAAACAACAAAAGGCAGACCACACGCCGTGTGGTCTGCCTTTTGTTGGTGACCCATCGGGGAATCGAACCCCGGACACCTTGATTAAAAGTCAAGTGCTCTACCGCCTGAGCTAATGAGTCATTGTTGCTCTTACAACTTGGTTAGTATAGCATACTTTACCTGGCTTGTCAAGGATTTTTTGAAAAAAGTTAAAAATCCTTGACAAGTCATGCGTTTTTTGCGCTTATCCCTCGGCTAAAAGCTGGCTTTGGATATAGCTTTGCACCTCGTCGGGCTTGATGTTGAGGACGGCCGCGATCTCGCCGTGCAACAGCTTCTCGGCACGCTGGCAGATGGCTTCGTCGGCGGCGTACAGCTTTTTGCCCAGCGCGATCTGCTGCTCGCGGCGCTCGTGGATGGCGCGAAGCAGGCAGAACAATCGCAGTCGGTCGCCGCTTTGCAGGATCTGGCGGAACTGCTCGTTGCGCGAGCGGGGATCGTTGATCCATTCCATCGGCTCGGCCGCGGCACCGTCGTGGATGAGGGCGGTCAGCTCGTCGAGCGAGAGCAGCTGCCGCATTTGCGAGGTGAGGGTTGCGGCGTCCGTCGGAACGTAGATGACCATTTTGGGGTCATCCGACGGCGTCAGAATATAATAGTCCTTGGCGGTGCCGGAAAAATCCTCTCGGCGGATCTCCGAGATGCGGCAAACGCCCTGGCTTCCGTAAACAACGTAACTACCGACAGAAAACATGCGCATATCCTCCCTTTTTCAAAGTGTCGTGCGTTCCGATTTCTTTCATACTATATATAGTATATCACATTTTTGCCAAAAATGTCATGGGCGAATTCACCAAAATTTCAAAAAAGACGTCTTTTGATAGCTGATTGAGCGAACAATCAAAAAAAATCCGCCGTTTTGTTGCAAACGACGGATTTTTGTGGTATGATATATACGCAGCTGCGTATATTTTGAATTATTCGGTTCTCAGCGCGATGACGGGATCCTTGCGTGCGGCGATGCCGGCAGGGAAGAGGCCCGCAACGAAGGTCAGCACCATGCTGATGATGACCAGCGCGACACCACCGACCCACGGCAATGCGGCCGTGATGGAGGCGATGTCCGTAGCGGCACGCAGAATGAGCGTGACGGGAATGCAGGCCAGCACGGTGAACAGAATGCCGATGGCACCGGCCGTGAAGCCGATGATGAGCGTTTCGGCGTTGAATACGCGCGAGATATCCTTCTTGGACGCACCGATGGCGCGCAGGATACCGATCTCCTTGGTGCGTTCCAGCACCGAAATATAGGTGATGATACCGATCATGATGGAGGAAACCACCAGCGAGATGGAAACGAAGGCGATGAGCACGTAGGAGATGGCGTCGACGATGATGGTCACCGAGGACATCATGTTACCGACGATGTCGGTGTACTGCAGCTTATCCTTTTCGTCCGTGCGGCTGTTGTTGTAATCGGCGATCACGGTTTCCAGATATTCCTTGGACTCAAAGTCCACGGCGTAGAAGTTGATCGAAGCGGGGGAGGCCTTCTCGGCATCGCCCATCAGCTTCAGGTTGGAATCGTAGGTTGCGTCGGTCTGGGGAGCCAGATCGTAGAGCGTTTCCTGGAAGGTGTTGAACTGCTCGTCGTCCATCATGCGAAGCAGCGTGGTGAAGTTGGTGTCATCCACCGACATGAGCAGCAGCTGCTCGTTCATATAGTCGTAAATGCTTGCCATAGCCTCCTCACCGCACATGGCCTGCAGGCCCTTGATATCCATGGGCACCTGCTCCGACTTGGGAACGCCGCCGATGGCGACCATGATCTGCTCGATGGACATGGCGGGCAGAAGAACGACCATGTTTTCGGGGGTGACCTCCACACCCGGCATCATCTGAGTGAGCGCCGTGGCGAGGATCTTCAGCGACATGGTGTTGGCGGGATTGGCCTTGGCGATCTCCAGCATTTGGGTGATCAGCGCGCTGAGTTGTTCGTTGTTCATCATTGCGGCAAAGCCCAGAAAGCTCTCGGCGTTGACGGGGGGATTTTTCACGAACATATCGTGGATCTGCTCGGTCATGAAGGCGTAAAGCGCGTCCATGGTCGCGCTGTCGATGGTGCGGATGAGCTCGCCGATGTTTTCCTTGGTGTAAACGGTGCGCTCGAATTTCAGACCCGTGAGCACGTTGTACTCGGGGGTTGCCTTTTGCTGATTGATGACGTCGCACTTGGCGTTTTCAGCGAGAATATAGTCGGTCAGCGCCTTGGTGTAGCCGATCGCGCCCGAGATAGAGGTAGCGGCAACGCCCTTTTGCGGACGAACGATACCTGCGATCTTGAGCTCGATGCCGTGCTGCGTGACGAACTCGGATTGATCGTAGTTGAGCAGGTCGTCGCGGACGTCCTGCCATACGGGGTAGGTCACGCCGTCAACGGTGTAGGTCATATCCTTCTTTTCGGTAAAGAATTCTGCCGTGTTGAGCAGGCGGAAGGACATATTCAGAAAATCGTCGTAGCTGAAGGGATCGATGGGCGTGGTGTCGTATTCCTTGTTCTGCATCAGATCCTTCATAATATCTTCCAGCTCGCTCTGGTCAAGAACGCCCAGCATATACAGCGTCATTTTGCTGATCTGGTTGTTGCCGCTGACGACCAAGACGACTTCATTGGCCTCGTCGGGCCACTCGCCCGCGATGACCTCGTACTGCTGGTCAAGCAGCGCCCGATTGTCGATCATCTCGGACATGATGCCCATGCCGCCCATGGGAGCGGCGGCCATCAGCTCGGATATGCCTGCGAAGGATTCGCCCATGTTGTCAAAAATCTCGGTGGGGTTGACCTGCGTTTTGCCGTCGGACGTGAACACCTGCAGATCGAAATCGTAGGTGTACTGGATGTCGTTGATATAGGGAGCCAGCTCCTCGGCGTGTGCGTCGAGATAAGCCTTGAAGGCGGTCAGATTGTTGCTGACGGTGGCGTTCATGGCGTTCATCATGGTACCGAGCGAGTCGTCGACGTAGATCATGCCCGAGTCGGAATAATCCTGGCTGTTGTCAACCGAGGTCATGGCGCCAAGCATGGCGGACATGTCCTGCGTTTCCTTCTGGATGGTCAGGGGGTAGGTGGACAGCGTGTCCTCCTGCACCGCGGCGATGAACAGATTGACGCCGTTGGACAGTGCTAAGATCAAGGCAATGCCGATGATACCGATACTGCCCGCAAACGAGGTCAAAAGCGTCCGTCCCTTTTTGGTCATCAGGTTCTGGAAGGAAAGGGAGAGCGCCGTGCCAAAGGACATGGAGCGCTTGCCCTTGCCCGTGCCGTCGTCGTTCTTTTTCTTGCGTCCCTTTTTGCTCGGCTGTGATGCGGCGCGGCGGGCTTCGGCGTCCCGCTCGGCCTCCTCGGCCGTGTAGGGATTGGTGTCGCCCGTGACCTGACCGTCGACCAGACGAACAATGCGGTTGGCGTACGTTTCGGCCAGATCGGGGTTGTGGGTGACCATCAGAATGAGCTTATCCTTGGAGATCTCCTTGAGAATGTCCATGATCTGCACGCTGGTGGCCGTGTCAAGCGCGCCCGTGGGCTCGTCGGCAAGCAGGATGTCGGGGTCGTTGACAAGCGCACGCGCGATGGCCACGCGCTGCATCTGACCGCCCGACATCTGATTGGGCTTTTTATGGATCTGATCGCCCAGTCCCACCTTCTCCAGCGCCTCGGTGGCGCGGCGACGGCGCTCGGCACGGGAAACGCCCGACAGCGTCAGCGCCAGCTCGACGTTGGCAAGAACGCTCTGGTGGGGAATGAGATTATAGCTTTGAAAGACGAATCCGATGGAGTGATTGCGGTAGGTGTCCCAGTCGCCGTCACCGTATTCCTTGGTCGAGCGGCCGTTGATGACCAGATCGCCGTCGGTGTAGCGGTCCAGACCGCCGAGAATGTTCAGCAGCGTTGTTTTTCCGCAGCCCGAGGGACCGAGCACGGCGACGAATTCGCTGTCGCGGAAGGCCAGACTGACACCGCGCAGCGCGGGAACGGTCTCCTGACCGCCGCCAACGGCGTACGTCTTAACGATATTTTTGAGCTGTAACATAGTATCTCCTTTCTCAAAAATGACAGGTGCGGACAGAAAAAAGCCGCACCAAAGAAGAAATATAGTGTTATTATAAAGAAGTATGGGGCCCGTGTCAAGAAAAAACGCACATCGTTTAAAAAAAGTTTTCATTCGCGTCACGGCGCGGTCTTATTTTGAAATGAATTATGAAAGAAACATCTTTGGCGTCTCGTGCTTTGTATTGACACGAGGCGCTCTTTCATTCGCGCATGTGCGCATACGCACGTGCGAATAAATGGGTACAATATCGGTAGAAGATCAAGCAGATCTTAATACTGAAAACAGAGGTGCCCTATGGGAGTCAAAGATGCCGTAGTTCAAAGATTTGAACAGATATG